>CAMPBS010000008.1 GCA_946639585.1 uncultured Clostridium sp.
TCATCGCAATTTCATCTTCCAATTCTTTAGCTCGTTTTTCGTAGTAGTTATCACTGTTTAACTTTAGTAACAACATTGTTATCATTCCTGCAACAAATCCTATTATTACACCCAAATACATTTCATCTCCAATCTGTATTTATCTGTCAATTTTGAAATATTTACTGACGTTTCTTGTTTTCTCTTGTTTGTGTCTTTCTTTTAATTCTAGCATTTTGTCCTTATCTCTTATCATTTCTGCCATTTCCATATACTCTTTTCTTATTAGCTCATATTCTTCAGCACTGTAAAAATCTGCTACTGTCATGTCATCTAATCTTTTCTTTATGAATTTCATTACTTCTGTTCTACAATCTATTTTTATTACTTCTTCTTGTTTTAACATTTGTACCTCCTTTTATTTTTTCTATACACCACTTTGACAAAGCTATTTGACCAACACACATAGCCCAATCAAACGTACTAAACAGCAATGGTGCTCTATACCAATAACCAAATAATAAATCTATTATTTTATCCATAGTTATACCTCTTTTTTTAACTCTTCTAAAATTGCTACTTTATTTATTCTTTCTTCCATCTTTCCAGACTTTCTATTGGAATTATAGTAACGTATTTTAGAATCTATAATATCTATCCATTCAGTTTGATTTGTTTTAATACCATCAGCAAAACCTTTTACATAATCTTCGCTAACTTCTTTTTTCTTTTTAGACATACTCTTTCTCCTTAATTGCTTTTATATAATCTTTATACCAATCATTTCTACCAGTCACGAAATAATTGCATTTGATTAAACCTTCAAACTGTTCATTTTCTAATTGCATACAGCCTAAGCAATATTTGCAAATTTTGTCATCACTTAATTGTTTCCTTTGATACACCTACCTAATGGACAGTAATGTGCTTCTTTATATGCCCATATACAATCATTACATTTACAGTCTTTATACATTTCTTTGTCAACTTTTTCTTGTATTAAAGCATTCAGATTCTTTATCTGTTCAGCTTGTTGAAACTTAATTTCATCATATAAATTATTCATAATCTCATTCCTTTATAAAATATTCGTGTTCTTATATTTATTCAAAAGTTTCACTAAGATTTATTTGAAACAATCTCTTATTACCATCGTAATAAATATCAACTTCATTTATTAATAAATCATTGTCATATTTAGTTGTCATTTTTATATTTTTATAATTATTATTTTTTGTGTTTTCAATTAACTCAGTAAAAACTTTTCTCATCGAATTTATAGCATTACACATACTTGAATAAACTCCTTCTACAACTAAATCCACATTTTCTTCTTCAAAATCAATAACACTTACAACATACTTTTTCATTTGATTTTCCTCCTTAAAAAACATCATATATTTCTTTTACTTTTACCCATTTCCATTTCAATTCTTTTGCTATTAAATAAGATGTATAGCCATCTTTTAAATAGTTAAATTGATTTATTACTATTGGTTGCTCAAACTTTCCATATTGTATAAAATACGTCCATTTGTCTAACATTTTTTCAAACTTTGGCTTATGTTCTTCAAATTCTTTATAAATATTAATTTCTTCTAATTTCATATATCCTAGTTTTCTTCTTAGTGAATTAAACATTGCTAAATACCTCCTTGTTTATTTCTTTCGCCATTTGTCGTAATACAGTGTTTAAATTTTTTATAAATTCTTTTCTTTCAAATAAATACATTCCTTTTGTATTTTCTTCAATAAATTCCTTATAAGATTTACCCGTCATCATTCTTACGATAAAATTATTTATTTTTGTTACGCTTTTTATATCTACTTTATTTGTTTTATTTTTTCTTTTCATATTCTTCACCTTTCATTTATACAAGAGGCTAAAAACCTCTTGCATAATCCCTTTCTTTTAATAATTTATTAATAAAATATAATTGACCTTTTGGAGTAACTTTTGTTGTAAAATTTACTCTTGGAGCATTTTTTACATAATAAACTTGTTCTTCTACTTCAAAAAGTTCTAAGTTCATTGCTTTTTGAGTTGGTTCTGTTGAGCCTTTTACTATATATCCATTTTCTCTTAACCATATATATAATCTGTTTTGGCCTATATCTATATGATTTTGTTTTAATAATTTTGCTAGTTCTCTTATTAAAATAGATCTTTGACTTGCAACCACACTATTTGCAAATGTTACTTTTGGCTTATCAAATTCAATTTTATCTGCTAATTTCTTTTTCTCTTCTCTTTCTGCTTTTAACTCTTGTGCTAACTTAATTACTGTATCTGGATTTAATATAATTTCTTCTATACGTTGTTCTGTCATATATGTTCCATGTTTTCTTATAGAAGGGATTACCTCGTGTGTTATCCATCTTTTAAAAGCTTTTGCTTCAGGTTTTCTACTTGCTAGTATTAAATTGTATAAACCGTATTCGTTAACTATATTTGTTTCTCCTTGACGACCTAAGTTCAACTTAGTGCGTTCATCATCATCTAATCTATTGATTGCCATTGTTGGATTTGTTAAATCTAATATGTCGCATACATCTTTTGCTACAAAATATGGTTCATTGTTAACCATTACACTTCTAATTCTTCCAAATTCTTCATTTTCAAATATCGTTAATTCATTATTCATTTTCATTCCTCCGTATATTTAATTTCTTTTGTTCTACATCTTTTTAAGCAATCTTTTGACCATTAATTGTAAAACTTACTTCCATGTCATAATTGCTTGGATTTTCGGAGGTATATTTATTGAAATTTGAGTATAGATAATTTATCTCATCAGAATTTAACTTATAACGTTTAATTGCGTATGATATATAATTGTTTGCTATATAAGCATTTTTATTGTTCCATCTTGAAATTGCTTGATTTAAAATTCTTTCTAATTTTTCAGAATCCATAATAAAAACCTCCAATTTTCAAATATTTTCATTTCTCTACTTGAAATTGAAGGTGCTATTATGATATAATAACCACGAACTACTTATATGAGTAGTTTACACCTTTACTTTCGAGTAAAGAACAGGGCTTGTATATAGTGTTCGGTCGGCAAACTAAAGCACTATATGCAAGTTTATTTTTTATTTTCTACATCCTTTTTGATGAGTTCTGTAACGTATTCATTAAATGATTTTCCTTTATCAATTAACTTATGTTTTACTTTTTTGTATAAATCTTCATCAATTCTTAAAGTTGTTTGTATAATTTTAATCACTCCCTCCTCTTTTTTATTGACATCATAATATCATTACATTATGATATTGTCAATACTTTTCTTAAAGTTTTTTCAAAAAGTTTTGTAATCCTTGCAGTTCTAGGAAACTCTTTAATAAAATTCAAAAATAGTCAAAACTATTACGTGATTTCATAAAATTTACACAAAAATCACATTTTAGTCTTGACTACAAGTTAACATATATGTTATTATCTAATCAAGACTAAGTGCAATATATGTGTATATTGTAATTATGCTATAGCTTATAAGTGAGAAAGATTGGCGTTGGACTCATTTATAAGCTTTTTTATTTAACTGTTCTTATAATATATCAACTTTTAGAAAAAGTCAATAGAATTTACGAAAATTTGTTCTAACAAATTTGTTATGTTTTATATACATAATTAAAGACTGGCTTTTATCCCCAGTCTCTTTATTTTATTCAATTATTTCACAATCATCTAAAGCTACAACAGTACTTAACAATGTCCCTGTGCATTTACCTTTTATTGTGATAGTTTGTCCTTTTGATAATTGTGCTACTTTGCTTTCTTGGTCTTTCTTAAATGTAATTCTTACATTATTGAAATATTCATCAATATCGAATGTAACGTATGTTCTTTGGTCAATTTCTCTGTCTATAGTACCTACTTGACCTGTTAGTTGTAATGTTTTTCCTCTATACTTTTCATCAGCACTAATTGGATTAGCCATATAATCTGCATGTAAAGTTTTATAATCTACTACCATTACTTCTTCTTGTTGTTGAGCATTAGATGATGTTGGTTTAGTATTATTATTGCCACTTAATCCGCTACCAAACATTCCAATTCCAATAATTACCACTAGTATTCCCAAAATTATACGTCCTGTATGTTTTAATTTTTTTCCACAACTAGGACATCTTTTTGCTGAACTACTTACGTCTGCTCCACATTCTTTGCATTTTTTCATTGCCATAAAAATTCCTCCTTTTATTATTTTATAAGTAGAGATTATCATAACATTATATAAAAATCAATAGTTAATTTTAACTTTTTTGATGACAAAACATGACATTTTATGACATTACTCGACATAATTCGACAAATTATAGAACGTATCCCTTGCTTCAATTATATTATCTGGCAATTCTTCTTTATGTTCTTTGCAAAAATTATAAAAATCATTACTTAATTTATCATTTAATGCTCCTGTTCTTTTTACATATCCATATCTTTTTGTAGTAATCAAAACTCCTCTTAACTGTTTCCATTTTTTATAGAAATCTAATTTTACTTTTACCATGAAGTTATTTCTGTCCTCTATAACAAAACCTTCTATTTCTTCGTTGTGATACTTGTAATCATCTTCTATGACTTTATAATACCAATTAAAGAACTCTTGTGAACTTTTTAATGTAATAGCTTTTTCTTTAACTTTAAATCCGTATCTTGTTCCTAAAGCTTTTAACATATCATAATCCATTTTTTCAAAATCAATTGTATTTTTTATAACATCTAATAGAACTACTGTTGGTTCATCATATTTTATGATATGTGGGTCTTTTTGTGGATCAATAACTTCGAATACCATTGAATAATTATTTCCTTTTAAAAGCAACTTTATTGCTTCTAAATCTACCCCTGAATTCTCTAATATGTTTTTAAATATCTCTGCATAATCTCCATCTATTTTAGATTTAGAATTTATTAGTAATTGGTCTGACTCTTCATCATATCCTAGTATTCCTAAGAATCCATTATATTTAACATATACGTCTACTGGAAATTTAAGATTATTCTTTAATACATTTATTCTAGTAGATGACATTTCATTTATGTTGAAAAACTTATTATATGCTCTAGCTACTATCTTTTTAGTGTTAGTATTTATAAATAATCCTCTAGCTCTAACTGTTATATCATTCCAAATTTTATCTTCAAAAGCTCCACGATTAAAATTAAATGCTGAAATATTATCGTATTTCTTTTCTTGTATCCATCTGCTTTCTCTTAATCTTTCTATTAAAGTTTCAACATCCAATTCTTTCTTTTCTTCATAATCTATAATGTCATTGTCTGTCTTAACTATATTATTTTTTATTGCTATTGGTTCTATTTTTAATAGTGTGTTTTCAAGTTGTGTAACTCTAATACTTCTTAAATATCCACCTCTTTCAACACTACCTTCTAAACAATAAGCATTATTATTAATTTTTATATCGTTATCCTCTATATTTCTATGACCAAATACTTGAATAATATTAGGATGGTTTTTAGCAAATGTTTCTGTAACAGTTACCATATCTTCATATTTGCCAATCCCTCTTATAAAACTCTCTGTACAATTGTATATTAAGTTTTTATCTATTTTACTTATACCTCCATGAGTTGCTAAAAATATTTGTTCATGATATGTAATATATGCACATTGAGCTATTTTTCTATATAATTTTCTCAAATTTTTCTTGTTGACTTTTTTTCGCATTAATTCATATTGAGTAACATTATTAAACTGTCCGGAATGAGTTTTTATATCGTGTGCATATTCATAAATATATCTTTCGTGATTTCCTTCCAATAATAATACATTCTTATTATTACAAATACTAAATAGATAATTTAAAACTTCTGCATTTTCTATTCCTCTATCCACATAATCTCCACAAAAGATGTAAAATTCGTCTTCTTTAATTCCATCTTTCAATAATTCCATTAAAGCTGTATAACAGCCGTGTATATCTCCAATAAAATTAATTGCAGAATACTCTGACAAATCTAATGGTTTATAATATATATCTTCTATATTATCTATAGGTTTTATCCCACTTGGTACTTTTTGTCCCGCAAATCTTGAATATATTTTTTCAATTGCTTCTTCTGGTACATGTTTATGTTCAGGTCTTGATAAGTTTTGAGCCTTGCACGTATCTAATGGAACATTAGTCATATCTTTTATAAATATTCTGTATCTGTATTCATCTGCTAAATCTTTATATCTATTCATTTCAGATGTTTTTGAATTTGTAGCATCTATAACTGTTAGCTCTCCATTTTTCATTCTTTCTTCTAATAGTTCAAATAAAACTTCCCATACTTTTTGTTCATTGTTTTGACTAATAGTTTTTTTGCCTTCTATATTATAAACTGGCGATTGAATTAACATTCTTATATTATCTGGGCTAAGAGTGTAATCCTCTAGTCCTTGTTCTTTTATCCAAGTTGATTTTCCACAACCTGGTGCACCTCTCATTAATATTAGATTTCTCATTTATTTACCCCTTTCTCTTATTAAATCTCTTTCTTTTAAAATTAAATTATATAGTTCGCCATTTTCCTTTAATTTCTTTACTGTTTGTACGTATATCGGCATTAATTCTTTTATTGTTTTTGGTCGCCAATATCCACCTTTTTTTGTGTCTGACAATATGATATTGTCTTTTCTTATCTTTTGTATTTCTTCCATTAATTGTTGCTCATTAAGTTTTGTCTTTGCCATTAATTCTTTTTTGCTTATTCTGTTATTTTCCCCATACGGGATTAAATTTAAAACATTTATCATTCGTCCATCACCTCATATACTCCATCTTTATTCGGTTTTAATTGAATACTTTTTTGCTTTTCAGCTTTTTTTATGGCCTCTATTCTACTTGCTATTGTAGCGAAATCAACTCCTGTTTTATGTTCAATAACAACTGGAGCATTTGCTTCAACCATACCATGTTCTGTTTTTCCTCTAAACATTGTTGTTATTTCTCTTATTTTTCCGTTTTGAGCTAATGTAAGTGTTGTATCTGTAATATAATCGTCTATCATTAACATTACTTCCCTTTTTGCTTCATCTGGAGAACGTAAATATGTATCATAAGTTGATGATGATATTCCAGCGAATGCACAAAAGTTTTTCTTAGTTGGTGGAAAAATTTGTCTTTTATTTATTACAGTCATTGCTTCTTGATAATAGTCAAACAAAATCTCCAATTCTTCTGCTGAATATTTAAAATTCTTTGTTATTTTTCCACCCTGTCGTAATAGATGATTTATCTCTAACTCACTTAATTTTGAATTTGGATTAGCTTGATGTAAATCTTTAGATAAAGCATTAATTCTTGTTTCTAACAAATTTGGTAATTGTTTCTTATATTCTTCAAAAGCATTTTCCTGTATCTCTCTTAACTCTAAACTTTGTTCATAAATTTTATCTCTTTTTTCATCTTGGCTCTTGTTCCTTAATATTTACTCCAATCTTAATTCTTTTACATCTAATAATTTTTTTAACTTTTCTAAATCTAGTACTAATACCTTGTGTCCAACTTCATCATAATATCCATATTTACATACATCATCAACATTTATTGTTTTATTTATCATAATTTTATCCTCCTAAATAAATTATTTTTACTTTTATATAACTTTTAATGCCATATATTTTATTAACTTTTAACTTTGTAACTTGATTATCATCAATATATGCTATTCCGTTTAATCCATCTAATATTATTTTTGCTATATTATCAGAATCAGGTTTATGCATATATCCAGCACCATTCAACAACCTTATTTTTTCCTTTTTAGAAGTGCTTTTAGGTGGTTCAAATACTGCTTCAATATCAATCTCAATTTCTCTTGTTAAGTCGTTTTCATTGATACTGCATTGCGTGGTAAAAGCTTTTACAATATCTTTTTCATATTGAGCTGTAGTATTTGGTGTATATGTTCTTACAAATCCACCTCTACTTGTAAATCGAGGTCTCCCTTTTCCAATTGGCTTTCCTTCTAAAATAAATTCAACTTCTTTCCTACTTTGTTCCTCCTATAATTTAAAACCATTCAAAATTTCATCGCTACTTATTTCTTGTTCTTTTTCTATTTCTACTAAATAAATATTCATATCTTCCAATATCGATTGTAATAATGTTAGCCACTTTTCTGTTTCGTTTGAATGTTCCATTAAATAATTACAACCTTTATAATATCTTTCTAAATTATGATTATACAACTCTTTAAAACATTTTATTTCACTCATATACTACCTCCTAAAATGGACATTCATCTTTAGGCTTTATTGACATCTGTTGCATTTTTTTAGATTCATAATCCGTCATTTGTGCTTGTTCTGTAAAACTTTTTGTAACTTTATCATAAACCAATCCAACCAATCCACAGCAAACACCTTTTGTTTTTAGTATTTCTAATATAGTGCTTGTACCTGTTATGTCATACCTCGCTTTATACATATCTTTAGTTAGTTTCTCATACTCATTACTACTTGTGTCTAAGTTATCAACTCTTATAATAGATATAACATTATAAGCTTTATTTACTAAATTACTACTTCCCAAAACATCATAAATTGTTAATCTTAATGCTGACTTATCTGTTTTTCTTGGATGAGCAACTAAATGTATGTGTACATTTTTATTTACAGCGAATGTTCTTAGTTTTTCCATAATGTCTTTTTGCTCTCTATATTCATCAGATGATAATGTATCTATTTGCATAAAGTTATCTAGTATAAAAATTCTTACACCTTCTTTAATTCTAACGTCTTCCATTGCTGTTAAAATAGTGTTTATATCTCTTTTCCCATCATTGTTATATACGAATATATTGTTGCCATATAAAGCGTTTAATTTTGCAATTTGAGAGTCTTTAACATAGTAATCGTTTACTATTGTGTTTTTATATTGTTTAGCATAAATATCTTCTTTTCTTACCGTTTGCTTATAAAGATTATTTTTAAAATCATCTCGTGTCTGTTCTCCATTGAAGAAGAAAACTTTTTCTCCTTGAAGAATAGTTTGTTTTGTGATCATAGTCATAACTGTTGACTTACCTGCATTAGTTTGACCAGTCCAAATTGTTATACATCCTAATTCAAAACCTTTAATCATATAATCTAATTGCTCTATTCCTGACAAAACTCTTTCTTTTGAGTTTGTATTGTACTCATAATCAGAAAATCTATAATATAATGGTTTCTCATTTTCTTCTTTTTGAAATTTTATAATATCATCCATACTACTCATATAAAATCCCAAGTTTATCCACCTCTCCTCTTTCGTTTTTGTATAAATTTTCCATATCTTCAAATGCTCTTGCACTTAAAAATATTTCAATATATAAATTAATTTTTAAATCTAAATCGTATAAAATTTCATCTAATGGTTTCTTTAATAGTTCCTCTTTTACCTGCCTATTACTAGTACATAAACTAATAAATGTATCATTGTACCATTTTTTTATTTTTTCTCTGTATAATCTTTGTTGCTTTTGTTGTTCTTTTAACTGTTCTATTTTTCCTTTTGGGAAATATGTATCATCAGCCTGTAAGCCAAAATCTCTTATAAGAAAATTTAAACTTTCCCAAAAGGACATATTAAATAATTTTTGAATAAAACTAAAAATATCATAATGTTCAGATGAACCAAAATCGTGTATTCCTTTTTCATCTGATACTACGAAACTAGCAGTTCTTTCATTTCTAAAAGGACTTTTATACCATAATTTATCGTTAATTCTTTTTAAAGGTTGTCCTAAATATCTTTGAACTACTACTGTTGGTGTTATTACTCTTTTAACTTCTTGTAACTCAATCATTATCTACATACTCTATTATAGTGTTATTAAAGAATGTTGAACCATTTTGAAAATATCTGTTATTAGTTTCACATTCTTTTGTATATTTTTTTATTGCATACCACATTTGTGCATTTGTAAGTTTTATAGTTTTATTCATATATTTTTTACCTTTAATCCAACTGCAGTAACTGCTAAAAGCTTTTGCTTTGCCTTTCTTAGAAGGATATATGTTCCATAACTTCTCAAAGTCATCTGCTTTAGTATCTTTTTCTGGTAAAGGTGTCTCTGGTGCAATTTCATTTGCACTATTATTTAATTCTTTAGTATTTAATTTATTAGTATTTAATTGTGTCTGATGTTCCAGTTGTGGTTTTCCCAGTTGTGGAAAATCAACAAGTGGAACACATTCACTATTTTCAACGTTTTTAGGGATTTCATATATAACGTATTCCCAATCTATAATTCTACCATTATCCTTTAAAGGGTTTCTTTTTAAATAGCCACAATCTTCTAATTCTTTTAGCCCTGCTCTTACAGATGATTCTCCATCATTAGACATCTGTGCTAATCCGTGTATTTTGTAATCCCAATCATTTGGAAGAGAAAGGAATGTAGATAACATCCCTTTTGCTTTCCAAGATAATCTTTTATCCTTAAAATGATAATTACTCATCACTGTATAATTATCAGTTTTTTGTACTCTAAAAATTCCCATAATACCTCCAACTTTATATACCTAAAATTGACGTGAGGTTCGTCATATTTCACTTTTTACATCGAAGTAATATAACTTGCTGTTTAAAATGGTAAATCGTCTCCTGAGTCAAAGGAAAAATTAAATCCATCATCATTTGTATCTTCTTTCTTTTTCCATTGTCTTGGTTCCGGTTCTTCATCTGTTCCTTCCTCTAACACTTCGTAATCTAAGACAAATAATGCGTCTTTATAACCCTTTTTTTCTTCTCCTGTTTCTTCATCTGTTATTTCATATCTGTATGGAGCAATAAAACCATTTTTGACTTTTATTTTGGTTTTATGTTTAGGCTTAATGTCTTTTCTGAATTTAACTTTTTTTGAATAAAATTGAGGCACTTCTTCTCCGTCTTCATTTGTTATTTTGAAAGGTATAAATGTTTTATAACCACCATTGCCATCTTTATGTATTTTGATTTCACTATCTTTTAAACTAATCCTTAATTTGAACCTCCTTGTAATTTTAGTTTTTCAATTTTTTCTAATATCTCATTAAATTTACTTTTTTCTATTTCTTTTGTTGATTTATAACCGTATTCTTTACAAACTTGTGCTATTAAATCTGTATTTCTGTCTGCTCTAACGTATAATAATTTCCCTTGTGCTTCTGTTATAGTTTCAGCTGTTTTGTTTTCTTTTGGTTGTGCTTCTACTTTAGGCGTATTAGATGGAGCTTTTTTATGTGGATATGTAAAAACAATATTTCCGTTGCTATCTTCTATAGTTAAATAAGTTATTTTTTCTGTATCTTCATCTACAGTTAAATCTTTTACATTGAACTTTAAAAATTTATCTTCCATTTCATATTTGCCTTTGTCATTTTTAACTGTCTTACAAGGTACAAAAATAAATATTTTAGTATATAATTCTCTGCCAATGCCAACATTGAACCCCGCTCTTTTAAATGCATCAGAAGCTTCTCCTTTTTCTTTCTCTGAAAAACTTTCAACTCCACAATCCATTTTCTCAATCCACTCTTTTTTTACCGGATCATATATTTCTATTGCACAAAATAGTCTACCTTTAATCTCCATGTAATAGTTTTTCCAACCTTCAATTCCAAAAGTTTCATCTAAAATTCTTTTGTCACATCTAGAGTCTTTGTATAGTAAAAGTTGAACTCCCTTATTTGTGACTTGTGCTACCCTAATTTCAATTTCATTAGGTTTTAAACATCTAATCTTATAACTCCTTAAAATACCTCCATTATTTTCTTAATCTTCTTTTAGCTTCTTCTAAAAGTAATTTTCTTTCTACCTGTGATTGTTTTATTTGCTCCTCATTTATAGCAATCGCATATACTAACTGTTCCATACTATATTTCTGAATAACATCTTCTAATTGGTTTGAATTTTCCTCATTATTATTCATAATCTTCATCTCCTACAGTCACTTCATATATACATAAATTTTGTAAATAATCATGCAAACATTCTTCGTGAATATATACGTCATCAGAACTATTGTGAAAAGCGATATCTCCATTATAGATTTCTCTTCCACATTCAGCACAATAATATTTAACATCTTGTTCTTGTTTGTCTAACAAATAACGTTCTTCTTCAAATATATCTTTTGTTATCCTTAAATTCCTCCTATTATAAAATATTTCTGTTCTTTATTTATTGTTGATAATAATTAGCTATCCAATTATTAAATTTCTTAACTTCCACAAGATATTTTTTACCAGCCTTAAATCCTGGGAATGTTGGATACTTTTTCTTGTTATTAAAAAAGCTATAAACTGTTGCATGCCCTATGCCTGTTGTTTCTACTATGTCATCTATTGTATAAAGCTTCAGTTTCTCATCCGTGTTAATAATTTCTAATTGTTTTTTTATGTCTGTTAAAACTTCGTAAATTTTTTCTTCCATTAAATTTCCTCCTTTGTTATTTTTTTTCCATAAAATATTTTGCTATATCTTTTTCTTCAATATCTAATAGAAAACACGCTAGTGCTATCTCAGAGGCAGTAAAATCTACCTGACATTCCATTTTTCTCCACAATGACATCGGATGCAACTCCAACGCATTAGCAAACATTTTAAATGTTGGAAATTTCTTTCGTATTCTTTCTTTGAGTAATTCATGGTTAAAAGACATCTTTACCATACTCATTCCCCCTTTCTTTTGTTTGTTACCATTTGGTAACTATAACTATATTATCAAAACATTTTTTCATTGTCAATAACTTTTTCAAAAAAATTTCGTTTTCTGTTGACAAAGCGTAACATATATGTTATTATTCAATTAAGGAGGGAAGTTTATGGAGTACAAAGTAGTAGATACATTTCAAAACAGACTAATAAAATTGATACAAATTTCTGGGCTAAGTCAAATAGAATTTTCAAAAAAAGTAGATTTATCAAGAAGCCTTATCAATAGGTATATACATCGTGGTGACAATCCAAAAGGAGATCGTATAGTACAAATTGCTAATACTTTTTCTATCAATCCTTTATGGTTAATGGGTGTCGATGTTCCAATTAACAGTATTGTAACTTCAAAAAATGTAACTTATGACATACCTATATTAGAAGATTTATCTATTGAAAACATATTCTCTATCAAAAATTATAATGGAGTTTATAGTAATATAATTGACTTAAATACGGATTATCAATATTTTTATTATGAAGATGATGATAAAAGATATTTAATTCAATCTAAGAAAAAATATAATAATGAAGATACAATTGTTATATTAAATGAAAAAGAAATTGAAACAAAATTATACAAAAACATTAGTGATGATATTGTAATAGGAAAGTTAATTTCTATTATATATAAAAAATGATGTAGTGCGACGACTGGTAATCACACACTACATCTATAAAGAACACAAATATTTTATAATATTTGCTTATTACATTATATATTAAATTCTATCTTTTGTAAAGCAAATTATAAATATTTGTTAAAATAGAAAGGTGGAATTTATTATGGGAAAAAAAGTAAAAGGAAATGGAGAAGGTACTTTATACTTCTCTGAAAAATTGCAAAGATATGTAGGACAAATTACAGAAAAAAATGGTCATAGAATTACTATGACACAAAGAAAAAACGAAAAAACTAGTGATTTTAAAAAAAGATATTACTCTACTCTTGCAGATGTAACTGATGGAACTTATGTTGGAAAATGCAAAGATACTTGCTTATCTATTTTAGAAAAATATATAGACCAAAAACATATTGATGGTATTACAAGTGATAGAAGCTATATGAGAGATTTAGATACTTTAGCACAAATTAAAGATACTTGTTCTAATTGGATAAATCTTTCAGTTACAGACGTCACAGCCGATGATATAGAAAAATCAAAAATAAATATTAGAAAATACTCTAACAACACTATCGACAAAATATGGATTCAAATAAATAAAATATTTAAAATTGCAGTTTCTAGAAGAAAAATAATGTTTAATCCAATGAATGATGAAACTTTAACCAAACCAATATCTTGCATTAAAACTAAGCCTGTTGAAGCTTTGTCAATTCAAGAAGAAAATAAACTTGTAGAAATCTTAAATGAAACTAATCATAAATATAAAGATGTTATATTACTTCAACTATATACTGGAGCTAGAATTGGTGAAATACTTGCATTATCAAGAGATTGTATTGACTTAGAAAACAACACTCTTACTATATACAGAACTATTACTAGAACATATAACAACCAAAATGGCAAAAGAGTAGAAAAAAGAATATTAGGTGAACATACTAAAACTTATAATAAAAAAACTGGAGAAGATTCTGGAGCAAGAACATTCCCTATGACTGCAAAAGTTAGAGAGATAGTTTTGAGGCTACTAAATCAAAAAGTTAATAACATTCAAGGATTGTTATTTTATAATTACAAGAATAACTCAATAATTTGTGATAACACCATCAACTCTTTTTTAGATAGATTAAATGCAAAATATCTAATAACAGTTGATAGTCTTCATACACACAGATTAAGACATACTTTTATTACTAGATGTCGTGAAAACCATATGCCAGTAGAAGTTGTAAAAGCTATCGTTGGTCATACAGAAGATAGCGAAGAAACACTTGGAACTTATACTTCTGTTTCTTTAGATTATATTCAACAAGAACTAGAAAGAATATCGTAAAAAATCTATTGCATTAAAATTGCATTAATTGATTTTTAAAAAATGATAGAGTTACGTGTGCTGTAAGGGATTTTGTACTTTCATAACTGTCCCCAGGCACCACAATATATAATGTAATAATTAACAAATATGTTATAAAATTGCTTAAAACCAGTACTTTATGGGTACTGATTTTTTATTGTTTTTTATTCTTTTTAGTTCTTTTTTACTGCTATTGCATTAATTATTGCATTAAAAAGAGGCAGACTGAAATAAATCAATCTACCTCTCTCGTTTTTTATTTACTAATGTAATAATACTAGCATTTCTATTATACTAGTTTTTGGATTTTGTCAAATTTTTAATTTTTGATTTGGATAAATCAAATTAGGATTTTTAATACCGTTTTTACTTGCAATTGCAGAAACTGTTGTATTATATTTTTTTGCAATCGCACTTAATGTGTCTCCTGCTTTTACAATATAGTAATTATCCTGTGCTGATTTTATTTTTAGTTGTTGTCCTACATAAATCAAATTAGGATTTTTGATATTATTAATTCTTACTAGCTCGTCCACTGTGGTTACAAACTTTTTGGCAATACCGCTTAGTGTATCTCCGGCTTTGACTGTATATGTAATATTTGCTTCTGTTGATATTGGTTGTGTTTGTTGTTCAACTGGCTTGCTTACAACTTCAACATCAAATCTATTCAAATTATATGTTTCAATCAAATTAATTAATTTGTTAGTATATGATGGATCCGTTGCATATCCATCCTCTCTAACATATTTACAAGCTAATTTATAATCTGTGCAACCTCTTAAATTTGCATATCTATTCATAGTTAAGAATAAATTACTGTGGTCTGCAATGCTTTCAGCCCAACTAGGATATTTTCTGAAGTTAGCATTTATTTGTACCCATTTTCCGTTATAACATTCGTTTGTTGGAAATATACAAGACTGACCATTGTAACTACCTTTTATGCCAAATAAATTATAATTTGGTGCTACTGATAAAGAACTTCTTCCCCAGTTACTCTCTAGTATGGCTTGAGCTATTGTTAGTGATGCCAATATTTTTGTTTTCTTCATATCTTCTTTTGCCATAGCACCAATTTTTTCTATAAATTCATTGTTATTCATGCTTAACACCTCCAATTAAAAATTCTTTTTGTCGCTAGGATTATTTAATATTGCAAATAAAGTAAGTATCTCTATTATTCCTGTACCTATTACTTTTATTGTTTCAGACAATTCCTTATTACGTAACGCAACGATTAAACAAACTTGCATTAAAACTGCTGTCCATACTACCGGACTGCGAAGTCTTTTTTTGATTTCTTTCAAATTCATAAAAATCACTCCTTTTTATTAACTTCTTTTTCTAAGATACATATTCGTGTTTCATGGTCTTGGATTCTATTCTTTGCATTAGATACTTCAGCATTTAGTGAAATGATTGTATCTAGTTTTGCATTTACTGTTCCCTTCCACTCTGCGTCTTTATCGGTTTTAGAATCACGGGTTGATAACCAACCCGCAATTCCAAGTATCAGGGCTACAAGAGATATAATAATAGTTAATACAGTTGCAATATCCATCTACTCCACCTCTTTTTCAGGTGTTTCAACTGGTGTTTCGGTTTCTTCTATGGTGCCGACATTTGTGTCGGTAGGTTCTTCATTGATACCGGTTTCTTCGCCGGTATCAACTTCAACAGTTTCTAGCAATCCCTCTAACCATTCAGCTAATTCTTCGTAGTCATCATCTAATAGCTTACCTTCATCGTTTAATCTTTCTGCCTCCATCATTGCAAATGCTATTGAATATTCTCCACTTTGTACTAATTGCATGATAGCTTTCTTTTTTCTTTCACTTTTTTTCTCTAATATAGTCATATTTTACAACTCCTTCCTACTCTAACAATGCTAATCGGCTTTCAATATTATCTAGCCTTGCATTTTGCTTTTCATTTTTTATTTTATTTGATTGCTTATATGTTAGTTCCATTACTGGTTCTAGGTTGTCCGTTTCAACATAAAAATGATTTACTCCGTGATACATTTGAACCTTTAGCAATGCTTCTAGTTGTGAAATTAGTGTTTGGTCTGTGATTGGCTCATACGTTGTTTCTAATGCTGGTACATACATCGTTAATGGATTTTCTGCAAAAAATTGTGCAATTCCTCCTATACTTTCCTCTTGCAATCTTGATTTTTTTACAGAACAAACAATTTGATTAGTATTATCGTTGTGTAATGCAATCCCCTCTGCATTCCTAACATTATTACTGTCTGTTCGGTCGCCATCTGGCTTTAAATATTTCCCTGTCATTTTATCACAAATTATTGCTATTACTGACCCTAGTTTTTTATGGTCTAAATTAAAAACACACGCTAACAGATTTTCAGCTATATATGATGTAACTAATTTGAAATTCGATTGCCCAGTACCATTATTTATAAACTTTGTTACATTTTTTTCTACTTGAAAATTTCCGTTTTCATATATTATTCTATCTTGTGCTACTACATTGCCGTTATTATCTTTTATTTTGCAAATCTCCATTGAATTATATTCTTCATATTCAGTTGCTACTGTGCCTTCTTCAAATTGAATATTGTAACAATTAATATCATATGCGAATCTAATGTATCCACTTTGTGTTGGTGTAATACTAAATACTTTATCTGTAACTTTATATTTTTGTCCTGATATGTATTGTTTATCATTATCATAAAATACTAGTGAACGATCATCTGAATTTGCGAAACTGTCACACTTAAATGATATTGTATAATTTTGATTAGCTTTTACTTTGACGTAATTCGATAAATTTGAAACATTACTATCCCCAGTTGTTCCACTATTCTGTATATAAGTGTTTAATATTGATTTATTTACATCGAATTTATTTTTTTTGCTAAAATCTAGTTCATATAATCTTTCTTTATATGGTTCATATGATATTGTTGAAAAATCATAACTTTCAACTTCCTCAATTTCAATGTCTTCGAATTGTGGCAATTTTGCTAAAGCAGAATAATTCTTTAATAAAATATAACCTTTACCTTGGGCATATTCGCCTTTGTTATTCTTATCTATATTTTTGCACTCGAAATAATAATTTTGCCTTTTTCCTGTTGATGTTATAGAATATGATGATGGATTTATCATAAAACTTTCATTTCTGTAATATGAATTTCCTACAGATTTGTCTATAAATGATATTACATATTTTTTCCCTACTTCAAAATCAGCATCAACATATATTGAATAACCATATTGATACGTTGCATCGCCATTTACATATTTTTTGCACAAATTCTTTCCAACATGTTTAATAACATTTGCACCTTTTACTACTTTTATTTCTTGCGTATAGTTTGGGTTAGGTGATGGTTGTCCACCACAATATTCTTCAAAATCTGTATTATCATCGTCTGTTACCATTATTTTTATTCTAAAATTGTTACATATAGCTCCCTGATCAATCCTAATACTATTAAGCGTTGAATTGTAATTATATCTAGATTGCATTATTACATTTTTTTCTTTTGATATATCACTTAGATCTAGTGTTGTATCCCTATAATAACCGCCATCAAAAAATCTAATTCTTAGATATCCAGATACAGAACCACCTGTGCAAAAGGCACAAAAATTAGTTTTTTGTGCTGTTATTTCTAACTTATTGCTTAAAAAATTAAATACTGTATTATCTGTAGTACAAGTTCCATTGAAAGTTATTTCATGAGTATTTTCATCATAAGAACAAGTAATTCCATTTTTGGTTGTTTGTTCAATTTTTGAACTATCTAGTTTGTTCTTCCCACTCAACTGCTTCTGCTCAGTGTTTCCACCAATCAAAATACTTCCATCCCACTCCGCACTATCATCTACATCTATTGTTGTTCCTTCTGCTGTATTTGTGTCAAATTCGGTGTCGATTAGTTTTGTAATTTTATTGTTAGTGTTTATAACTTCATCTGCATTTTCATTAAATTCATTTGTTTTTACAACAGCATTATTATTAAAATCTAATGTTTTTTGACTCGCACTATTGTCGAAATCTTCTGTCTTATTTGTTACGTTACTGTTAAAATCATTTGTTTTACTTTCAGCATTAGTGTTAAAATCTTCAATTTTTTCAGTTGCATTATCATTAAACTCTGTTGTTTTAGTTGTAGCATTAGTATTAAATTCGTTAGTTTTATTAGTTGCATTTGTGTTGAAATCCGATGTTTTACTTTCAGCATTCCTATTAAATGCAGATATATTATCACTTGCAACCCCATTCAATTCTGTTTCTTTTGCTGTTTCGTAACTATCTAAGCTTGATTTTAAATCATCCTCGCAATCCTCAACATAATTATCTATTTCAGTCTTTTTCCCATTTGTATATGTATCCATTTCTGTCTTAGATTCAGCTACAACTGCTTGTTTAAAACTTTCCTTATCTTGCTCTGTAAAAATACCTTTTTCAGCGATTAATTGCCAATATTCTGTATTGGTTACTGCTATACCTGTACAAGTCTTTAAACATACATATGAACAACCATCATATGTTACTACATCTAATCGTTTATATTCAGTTACATTTGAATAACTACCTCGTGGTGTCATTCCTACTTTTCCTAAAACTGTTTTAGCCATTTATTATCTCTACCTCCAATTCTCCTGTATTTTCATTAAAATCGAAACTCGTATTTGCTAACTTTTCGGCTGTGTTTATTATTAAATCCATATCATTATTTACTTCAAACGTTGCAAATTGTATTGCAGTTGCCATATCTTTTACACCATCTGCTATTGTTTCAATTTCTTCTTTTCTTTCATCTGCATTGTTATTAAAATTATTAGTTTTTTCTGTTGCATTTTCGTTGAAATCATTGGTTTTATTTGTTGAATTGGCATTAAAATCATTTGTTTTTTCTATAGCATTTTGATTGTATTCATCTGTTAAATCTTTGATATTTGCTACTGCATCATCTACTTTTTTATTTCTTTCTACTTCTGCCTCATATCTGTCCTGTTCTGCTTCTTCTACAGATTGCTCTAGTGCATTTATTTCAGCTATTTTACTATCAAAGACATCAATCCATGATGGATATTGATCTGGTATTTCTTCATCACTTTCTATTGTGTCCAATATTCTGAAGTGCATAATTTTACTAACAAATTTAGGAATACCTTTTTCGTTTTCGGGTTCTGTTATTTTAAAACATATATCAATACTAGAATCCTCTAGTAACGAACTCAATATATCTAATGTATAACAATCTTCTTGCTTGTCCATTAATATTGAACCTTTTCCTTCAATATATAAACGACATGCACCATCAACGAATGGCTGTGGCTTAAATATTATCTTTCCTTGTAAATTCTCGCTTGTTATTCCCAATGTGTCGTTGCTAGCAACAATTTGATTAGTTTCACTATTAACATTTATTTGTATATCTTTTCGCATATTGCACCTCCTATTATGGTAATTCAAAAATTTTGATAGTTGTTCCAGCTGTAATTTGTTTTCCTTCTGTAACAGAAAATGTAAATTTATTTATTGTTTCTGTGTATGAACCTAACATTGTTTCAATGTTAGTGCTTATTCCTTCTCCACTACCAGTACAATTATAATGCCCCATTGCTCTAACCCACGCTGAACCACTAGTACCAGCAAAATATGTAATTAATATTTCTGACTGTAACCCATAGCCTATTAATCCGCGTGCAATTCTTATATAATCTGTACTTGAAAATGTATTAACAATATTCCCTCTTTCACTTCCAAATATTATATTTCTAGCACCAGTTGGAGTAACATCATTCATATTCATTTTTAAGTTATAAATGCTATCTCCCTCGCCAGAAAGAGAACCTACAACAAATATCTTATATGATTTTCCTAATTCAAATGAAAAATCAGTTGTCGTAAATCCGTTTGTATCATTTTCTGTAATTACTTTTTCATATATTAATCTTGGTGTTGTTTCTTTTAATTTTTTTCCTTGCCTTGCACTTAAAGCGTCTGTTTCACTTGTACTATTTAGTCCATCTACTACTGTTGCTACTAAACCTGCTGACTGTTTTGCTTTTATAATAAAGTTTAAAACTATATACGGCTGTAGGTTGTTATGAGGTTGATTTTCCCCAGTATTTTTTGTTAAGTTTGCTGTGTAACTTGTATCACTCATAAACGGCCATCTAGGGTCTCCACTTGCATATGGCTGTGCACTTGCACTTTCATTTACTGGCATAACGTGATTATGGCTTGGCATTTCGGAGGTTGTTAGTATATGTGTTTTTTCTCCGCCCGTTTCACCTAACACATCAAATTCGGTTTGTACTGCATCTTTCCCTACTGGCACACGTCCCTTAAGATTAGGCAAATTAAATGTTGTACTTCCATTTCCATTGCCATATGTTGTACCAATAACACTAAATAACAAGGCATACTCTGTTCTACTTACTGCTGAACCATCACACAAAAGATAATTAGATGGGATATTATTTGAACTCCATGGGATTACAGAACCTACAGGCAATGTATCGCCAGAAACTCCACCAATTGCAATTGCAGTTTCAACATTGTCTTGTAACTTGTTTAGTCTTTCAGCAGTCATCGGAGTGCTTGTATCTGGAAAATCTTTAAATTCTATCTTGTCCCTTTTTTTCCTCCTTGAATTTATCAATATATTTTTCTTTTACTTTTTGTAATTTGCATTTTTCTTTTTTCTCTATATAATTTACATCAATTTTTTCTCCGAAATCTTTTATATACTTTTCTTTTTTTATGTTTTTATCTTTAACTTTTTTTATCTTTAATTCGGCATATAAATAATCGATTAATTCTTGTTGTTGTTGAACCGCTTTTGTTAAGTTGGCTATAATATATCTTTCGTTAATAGTCCAGTTATAATCAACTATTTCATTGTTTTCATCTACTATTTCATATTTATTTACTAGTCTTTTATCTATATTCTCTAATTCCTGAGCTATATAACCTATATCTTCATGCTTTCCGTCCTTTTTCCAGTCAAAAGCATAGTGTGGAATAGCTTTGATTAACTCTAATGAGTTTTTGTTAGATGTTTCTATGTTATTTTTTAATCTTGCATCAGACGTCCAATCTGGTGAAAAATAATATTGTGAACCATCATTTTTAGTTGTCACATATAGATAACTGCCCGATTGTGCAATACTTACAGTAGAACAATTACATACATCCGGAACATTCTCCGCTTCTACGTGTCCTAAAGATAAATACCCTGTATTACTTAAATAAAGATTATCTGCAAATATAGTTTGTGCTGAAATAGAACCATTTGTGAAGTTTAACGTATATCCTCCACCAGTATTTTGATATAATTCTATTACAGAATTTTGGTTGCTATCTAACAATGTTATATTTCCTTGACCTATTATTGCTACTGTTTTTCCATTTAATGTTCTTACCATTATATTTGAACCATCTTTTATTAAAAAGACTAAGCCTCCACTGTCTTTATCTATAAATGGGCTTTGTGAAGCAGATTCATCTCCATCGTCAAATATTAACTTTTCTTTTACATGTACTCCTTGGTTTTGATTTGTGCTTACCCTCCCCCAATAAAACATTGGATAATAGTATTTATTGCCGTCACTTTGAGAAGTCATTGACACACTAAATCCTAAGGCTGTATTATATATTCCTTGATTGTTTTCAACATTATCACCATCTACATTGAAAAATAGAGTTGGCAAATTACTTGATGGCATTGCTGTGGTTTCTACTATTCTTTTATTTTGGTCATAAAAATGTTGCCCTTCTTGGTCTATTGTCATTAATAATTGATTATTTTGATTTCTAATTGCTAAGCAAACTTTTCCATCTACAACTTCTAGTTGTATATATTCGCTTATTCTATTCCAAGCATATTTTACTGCTTCTGAATTTTGCGCTACCAATAAAGAAAATTCATCTTCTCCAACTTTTTTACTAACTTCTGTCATTATCCCTTCTGCTGTCTCAGTAACAGTAGTATTCATTTCTACTTTAGTAGCAAAAGTCTCAATATAATCATTATCAATTAAATATCGTGCATATAAATTTAACATAAACGGTTCTAAAACATATACATAAGTGTTGTTTTTAAAACTTTTAAGATGTATTTCTCCAAGGTTGCTTTCAATTGGTGTTTCTAGCTCATATTTTTCTCCGTTATTATCTAAACCAACTTTTCTTGTTAATTTTATATTGTTCTCTATAATATAAACTTCATCATAAACATTTTCATTCAAATATCTTAAAGGCTCTAATAATTCAATTTCGTTTTTTTGTGCTTCACTACTTATATTACCTCTGCCATTCTTATCAACAACTAAGGTAATATATTGTCCTACTGGATATAAATTTGAATTTGGATATGTTGTACTTGAAGGATATACATATTCCATAGTTCCAGCTATTTTTACTTCTAGGATTGTGTCAGTTAAATCCGAAGTTTCTTCCAATTTAATTTCTCCAGCTCCAACAACCTCTCTGTCGAAAACTGTAATATCTTTTAGTTCTTCTTTTATTCCGTTTACATCTTGCTCAACACTAGTTAGTTTTGTTTCATATTCGCTTTGTTCTTCAATAATATCTTCTATTCGTCCATTAATTTTATCAACTGAACGTTCAACTTTTCTTAAAGTTTGTCTAGTAGTATTATTTGAACTATAGTTTTTTTGGACTTCGGTTTCTGCACTAGCTTTTGTTGTTCCGCTATATCCTCCATCATACTTAAAAACACTGTCTAATATATAACTAGTAAAACTAATATCCTCTGTATCTTTAATTTCAATTCCGTCGCCTAGTTCCATATATGGCAATCCATAATCTTGCATTTCGTATGGAATAAATTCAATACCGTCTAATACATTAAACAATTGAACTATAGTTTTTTGTCTCTCTACTTCATTAATCAAAAAATAATTATCTGAGATTGTTATGTTCTTTTCCCCTTGAGCTTCAAATTTTATATAATTAAAATTTTTGTCACTAGCTCTTGAAATATATGGTTTTATTTCTCCGCTTTGGATTTTATTAATTATATTTTGACCTTCTGTATTAGAATTATCATTTGGATTATAAATTGTAACTCCTAAATATTTAACGTTTTCCAATGTTTTAATAGTATTATTCGCAATAGCACCTATACTTGATACAAATCTCTTATTTTCATCATATGTTCTTATAACAAATCTGTAATTATTATTGTTTACATTAAAATAAAATGATTCATTTTTTGGAATTTCTAATAATTCAGTCAATCTTGCTCTTCCATTACTAACACTTTTATTTCCATTGTTAATGTCATATTGTCCTAGTTCCCAATTTTCAAAACATAAATTTTGATTTTTTGAAGTATATAATATACTTGTTTGATTTTTTAAATTTGTACTTTCTCCTTCAATATCTGACAAATTCAACGTCACAGAATTGATTTTCCCGTATTTTTTATTTTTAGACAACGAATTATATATGTCACCATCAAAAGTCTCTAATTTTTCATTCTCAACAAGATTTACTAACTTCACCTTGTTTTGAGCAGTTATTTTAGCAAACCCACCACATAATTGACAAATTTGTTCTAAAACAAACCTTCTATTCTCATTATTTGTAAATGGATTGCCTAAAACTTGATAATTTCCATTAACTATATTTTCATTTTCAAGCTGTAATCCTACTTGTGAGCATAAATTTGTTAAAAAGTTATATAATGAAATAGGATATGTGTTATTGTCCGTATAAGGAGTATCAAATTTAATCAAATAATCATAACCTGTAAAGCTTGTTTTTTGTGTTACTTCATCTGTTTTTGGAATATCTATAATAAATTTACCTAATAAGATGTATTCTATTTCTTGATTATTCATTATTCCAGTATATACTTCTATTGTTTTTCCTTCTAAGTTAATATTACTCTCAGCCAACAAATTAACTGTTATTTTTTTGCATGCAGTTGCTCCAACAAATGTATTGTTTTTATAGCAATTACCTTCAATTTGAAAATCAACTATATAATCATTATCAAATATATCTATATTATCTTCAATTATATGTATCTTTGCATATTTAAGAGGATTTGAACTATCTTTACATGATTGCTTAAAATTATTACTTACACTAATCCTATTTCATACCTCCTATAACTCTATTAATGATACTTCTAATGGTTCATATAAAATTCCTACATCTGTTCTATCCCATTTCATAGTTATTTTTCTATCTCCTCTGTAACATTCTGCTGTTCTGTATTCACCAGTATATGGATTAAAATATCGAACTGAATATGTTTTTAAAATTTTAATTACGTTAAAAAAAGTCTGTGCTTGTTCTTGTGTCATAGAAGGAGTATGTAGAACAATTTTGTATTTTTCATTAACTGGATTATATCTCATATTCCCTCTTGCATTTCTTCCGCTCTCTAAACTTAAATCATACCATTCTACATCTATACTTGAACAATAATCAGTTAAGTCTATTCCATCTACTGTTACTATGCTTTCTACATACCTGTTTCATTCCTCCTATGTTGGGAAAGGTAATTCCCCATTCTGAATAAAATATTCTTTAAAGCCTTCGCTTGCTTTTTTTACAATTACTCCATCTTCTGTTTTTGCTTCAATATTTACTTCTAATGGATTTTGTTTTAATGCTGATACCATTTGAATTGCAAATTCTCTCATAAATCCTGTATTAATATTAGTCTCTGTTTGTGTTGATATTGAACCTGTAATTTCTCCATAATCTACGAAATTTGATATGTCAAATCCTACTGACTGTGATTTTTCGAGTATTCCTTCTTTTATGCTTGAAATAGACTCATATATTGATTTACTTTCATTATCAATACCTTCTGCAATTCCTAATGGAATAAATTTACCTATTTCATCTCTCATAAGTCTTGATGGCGAATGAATACCTAAGAAGTTTTTAAGCCCATTTGAAACAGTGCTTCCTAAATTTGATACTGTAGTTGTTAATGAATTTTTTGCACTTTGAATACCTGAACTTATACCACTAACAATATTTGAACCAATATTTTTAAAGGTATTAATACTGTTTTCAAATCCACTTCTAATGTTCCCTATTACTGTCGAAATTGCATTAGTTATTGGATTATTTAATATTCCATTTTTAAATCCTTCAATTAAAAAGTTCCCAATTTCCTTCATAACTGTAGATGGACTGTGAATACCTAAAGCGTCTTTAAAACCTCTAACAACACCATTACAAAAATCTGAGATTGCTGTTCCAATATTTGAAAACATGTTTGTTATACCGTCAATTAACCCTTGAATTATGTTTTTTCCCATTTCAAGCATTTTAGCTGGTAATTCTTTTACAAAGTTCCAAAACTCATTCCATTTTTGTGGTATGGTTTCTGTAAAAAACTTGCCTATTGCTTCTCCAATTTTAGGTAGTATCTCTATAAGCTCGTCTTTTTTCTTGTCTATCCATTCTCCAAACTCTGTTATCTTCTCTGGTATAGTTTGAGTTAAAAATTTAACTATTGTTCCTAGTATATAACCAAACCAGTATCCTATCTTTCCAGGAATTTCTTTAAGCCATTTAGTAAATTCTTCCCATTTTTCTCCAATCCATCCCCAAAATTTATCCCATAATTCTGGTACTGTTTTTGTAAAAAATTCTGGTAAAGTTTTAGTGAAAAACTCCGAGCACCATGCCTTTACTTCGTCCCAATGTTTTATTAAGGCTACTACTCCAGCAACCACTAACATTATCGCCCCAACTATCAATGATGGAATTAAGGCAACTCCTGCTAATAACAAGCCACCAACTGCAAGTAATGCTCCTCCTACTACTTTCAATGTTTGAGTTAGTGCAGTTCCCTTATCATTAATAATGTCAAATAATCCTGTAACCCACAAAACTGCTCCACCTATAGCCATAATAGCTCCTGTAATTGTTTCTAAAACCCCAGACTCAGATAGCACTTGAATTGTTGTTTTTACTGCTTTAAATAGTCCGGACACCAACTTAAATAATGGTGAATTGGCTATCGCTCCTATAATTCCTAAAACTTTATTCAAACCTACAACTATACCTAACCCAGCTAAAACCGTACCAATTTTTTCAATATTAGTATAGCCATCTTTAAGCTTCCAAGTTATCTCTCCAGTTTCAGGATTAATTTCTTTTGTAAATCCTAACCATTCCATTATTCTGTCTCTAATTCGAGTTGCTTTCATATCAACATCAGCCATTAAGTTGTCGTATTCTTTCATTGCATCTAGTATTCTTGGATCAATGCCTCCGCCTGCAACTCCAGAACCATTGCTTGTATCATCATTAAGTGTTATATTATGTATTTCATCGAATCCCATTAATTGTGCTTTTAATTTTTTCGCGTTATCATTTGCTGTTCCTAAATCATCAGCAACACCAGCTGAAACTTTACTAATTCCATTTACAGATTTCATTTGAATGCCTAATAGACTTGCTAATGTTTTTATTAAAGCATTTAATGCCATCATTATTCCATTTATATATGGTAGTATATTAGATAATAAACCACTGAAAAATGCTCCAACATTTGTTTTTAACATATATAATTGATTGTTGAATATTCTCATTTGATTGGCTTGACTTTCAACAGTTTTCGCCATATCGCCTTGTGCCGACTGTGTCTGTCTTAAAACAGCTATATATCTTAAACACATTTTTTCAGCTTGACTTAATTGCTTAATGCTTTTTTCTAATCCAAGCTCCTGTGCGATTGGTGCTAACGATTGTTGTGTTATGTCTAGTCCTAAATCTCTTAAAGGTTTTGTTTGGCCTGCTAATCCAGCTCTTAATTTGCTCATAGCAGTTTCTTCATCTATGTTAAATAAAGAAGATAAATCTAGCCCTAATTTTGTAAAGTTCTCGGAAAGCATATAAGCATATTCGTCAGCTATTCCCATGGATTTACTCATTTGATTAAATAAAGCTTGATACTCCATTGTCTGCTTTTTATTTACACCTAATTTTTCCTCTAGGGTATTTTGAAATTTAATCGCTTTCATATAATATTCACTTGACACTTTATCCAAATTACCATACGAATCTTCCACTTTACCTAAAGAAACTTCAAATAGGTTTAATGTTTCCATATAATCAGAAGCATACTGACTCATTTTAATCATATTATCGAATGAAAAAGCACTTATTAAAGCTGTTTTTACTTTTCCCCCAATAAAATTAGCCATTCCGCCAAATTTGTTCTTCAACGTTTTAGCATACTGACTTATAGCATTTGATTCTCTTTTAAGATTATCTCCCATTTTCTTTATGCCGTCAGAATTAGAGGCAGAACTATACTCTTTTTTTAATTTTCTTAACTCTTTTGTTAATTGTTGTAAATTTTTTAGTGCTTCCCCAGCTTCAAGCACAACTTTATCTTCTAATGTATCTACTGTGTTATCTGCCCTTCTTGTCTTCCTCTCACGTCTAATTTTTCTTTATTCTTTTGCAGACTTGCTTTTATTTTGTTAGCAATATTTTGCTTACTTTGATTTTGTATAGCTTGTTGTTTAATATATACAGGTTCTTTAGGATATTTTTGTCCTTTTGCTAAACAGCACGAAACTGCTTTAAGCACATAAAATCCTTGTAACCATGCACAAAAGTCCATTTCTTTATTTCTTTGTTCTATCTTTTTCATATACAAAGAATGGTATGTCCACAATAAATTCGGCTCTTCATTCCAAAAATCTGTTGTAGACATACCACACTGTAAAGCTAATGGTAAAAGATACTCATAAAAATATTCAGTTAATGAGCCTAATTGCTTATATTCTCTTGTTACATATTGATTACTTTTGCTCTTTTTGTTACCGCTGATTTCTCTGGGGATTGTATAAAATTTGAATATTGATCTGTTAAGAACTTTTGAATTTCTGCCAAATCCCCGCCTTCGTCAACATATTTTTCTATAATTTTTTGTGCTTCATATTCTGTCATACTTGGATGATTTGCTAAAAAAGCTGTATAATACAATGTATCATAAAAGCTAACTGCCTTTCCCGCATTAGATATATCTAATCCTTGTTTTTCTGCATATTTTATATCTTTTCTTGTTGGAAAACCTAGTTTATATGTTTTCCCATCATTTAATTCAATTTCAATTACTTGACTCATAATTCATTTCCTCCATTTATCTAATTTTATTCTAAACTTGCTCTGGCAATAATGCTGTAGTTTGTTCCTCTGTTTTATCTTCAATGTCTTCTGTAGTAATAACTAAAGTTGCTTCAATTGCTGAATTTAAAGAAACTGCATTTTTGTAAGTTGTTGCTTTTCCTTTTATGTATGTTGATGTACCATCTGGGAATACAACTAAAAATTCATGGACTTTTCCATCACAATATGGTTTTACTTTTGTAAAATAATTTACTTTTGTATAGTTATATGTAAATGACTGTGATGGGCTGTCTTGTCTTCCAGGTATATAAGCTTTCTTTTTCATCTTTAAAGTTGTTACTTCTATTGTTTCAGGTTCTGCTCCACTTTCTGGAACATCTTTAATTTCAACTAATTCGGCATAAGCATTTGTACCATTTTTCTTTCCCCATAGCATTGTTCCAATATCTGATATTGCTACCTCTTCGTCCCTTTGTTACCTCCTATAAATTCTTTTATTCTCATCTATAACTGCTGTATACCTCATAAATATTTTTCCAATATCTATATCAGCATTTGGAGCAGTTTTACAACTTCTTCTAGTAAATTTATAATGTTCGTCAAAAACATCATTTACTAACTTTTTCAACTCATCTAATATTTCTTTCTTAGATTTATCATCTATATCTTTAGCATATAATTCAATTTCATATGTTAAATTGTATTTGCCTTCATTATATTTTAACGTTTCTGAGCTATTAATTAAACTATTCTCAGTTTCAGTTATAATTATCAAAGGAAAACTGTTAAAAGTTTGAGGGCTATTTTTTAGGACTTTAGGATTGTAATTTGAATTTTCTTTGATATATTTTCTTGCTTTTATATATATTTCATCATATACATCTATAAATGCCCTTACTAATCAACACCCTTTTCACTATATTTATTAAATATTTCTTCTGCTATATCTGGTAATCTTTCTTTTGCTCTTTCTAAAGCATCGTAAAAACACCTTTCAGCAACTAAACCTTTAGTCCATCCATGTAATTCGCCGTCTGTTGACCTCCATTTATATGGATTTGGATCACTTTCATTAGTTGGATACCACCAACCCGATTCTCCGTGTTGATTGACATCATATTTCCACCCAGCTTTTTTTAATACTTCGCTAACATGTGGAAACTGTGAACCTATAACTCCTGTACCATATTCGTGATATGTCCATTTTGGATTAGTATTTCGTATTCCAGAAACCGTTTTCCCTTTATTTTGTTTTATAGGAATTATTTCAGTATCTGGATAAACATCATCTAACATTTCATTAACTAATTTTTCCATTATCTCTTTCATTATCTTGGGATAATTATCTAGTTTTGTTTGATATTTTTTAATTAAATAGTCAATATTGCTTGGAGTTAATTTTGTTGTTCTTTTCATTATTTTCCTGTTCTCCTATCAAATATTAATGCTATTTTCTTGTTTTGGTTCAACACAGCAGTTATTCTATAGTTGGCATTTACACCATTTGAGCTTTCTCCTTCTGGTGTTGCTCCATCTAAATATGCAACATCATCTTCTTTGAATATACCGAAATATTTATCATAATCAATGATTGCTCTTTGCATTTGTAAACACTTTAAACCATAACTTTGCATATCTAATCCGCCGTTCATCGGCTGAACATTAAAATCATATTGTACCGGCTCATTATATACTGGAACTAAATTTCCCTTTTCGTCCTCTATTACATCTTTTTTTGTGGCAATATAAATTCTTTTTATCCAATTTCTTTCGTATCTCAATATATTACTCCTGCTCTTGGAGGTTTTAATTCATTTTTTAAATCCTTTGAAATTAAATTTTCTCCGTATTCATAAGATAGATAATTTTCAGAATATTTAACTATTCCTTCATCACCCAATTTTTGATACAATTCAATTGCACATCTTATTTGCCACATTTTATACCTTTCAGGTATTTCATCAATATCATGAAAAGGGTAAAGGGTATTCAAGGCGATTGACTTAGCTTCATCTAACGAAATTGAAAATAAATCATCTTTAGAAGTATCTGCTTTATTTCCTAAAATCTTAGTTCTCATAATTGCTATTTGGTCATTTTTTCTCCTTTAATACCCTCCTTCATTATTTATTATTTTTTTTAGAATTATTTTTCTTTTCTTCTTTAGAGTCAACAACTGTATATTCTTCACCTACTCCAGATTTAATTAATTGTTTACCTCTTTCATCAGGAACATTTACTAACACTTCTGTGTTATTTCTAGAACTTGGAATTAAAGCAGATTCCAAGTCCGTATCTCTATAACTTTTTATAATTTTTACTATCATTACAAGCTACCTCCATATTAAACTTCAGCAACTGTAACAACTTTTCTTCCAACTGGTTTTGTGAATGTTGTTTTAATTCCAGTAAATTTACCATGTAAAAATTCCATTCCATAATCTAAACCAATTTGTCCAAAGATTTGTTTCTTTTCTCCAGCTCCTGTTTTGTCTAAGTCTTCTAAGAAGAAATTTCCTTTTCCTGGTACTGGTTGTTCTACTGGGTGAATAGCTGGTATATTTAATACTAAAGCTGTTCCTTCTGGAATAAATTCACCTTCTGCCATATGTACAGTTCCTGCTGGGCATATAACATCTGTAATTCTAATTCCGAAAGCATTGTTATATGGTGTTCCAACTTCAAAACCTGCTTCAATAGCACTACCGTTGATTTGACTAATTTGGATTGATGTTCCTAACAATGTTAAGTTAGAAATGTCGCCACCATTATTTTTTATTTTTACTAACATATCATTAATAGCCCACATATCTAAAGCTTTGCCCTCTAAATCTATGACGTTAGTTGTTATAGCTGAAATTAATCCTCTTGTTTTGTTTACTTCTGAATCTTTTGTTGCTTTATTATAAGTACCTTGGATAAATGTTTTTTCAATACTTCTAGCAATTTTATCCATTTTTCTAGCAACTTGGAAGTCTAATTCTGATTGTGGATTTGCTTCTTGTCCTGCTAAATTTGCTCCTGCTAATGTTCCCATATTTGATTGTTTAGCATATGAAATTGCTAATGATTCATGGAATATTTGTGTTACGTTTGTTGCTTGACCTCTTGTAACAAATGTTGGTTTTGGTGCTGTTAAAGAATCTGTTTCAGATATATTTGGTATATCTCCTTCTTCATTTGCATATGTTTGTCCTAATATGAACTCTACTGAATTTGTATATAGCGGATTTCCACCTATCATTGATAATAGTGGTGTTCTTGTATTTCCTGTGTTATATAACATTCCACTATAATTTAAAACTGCGAAACTTTGTACTGTTCCATCATTTTCCCTTTATAATCTCTCCTATCTCTTTTGATTTTTCATTTTTTCTTCTTGAACTAATCTTGTATATGTAGCGATTTTTACTAAATCATGATTCTTTTGTGCTTCTGCTAATTTCTCTTCATAGCTTTCTAATGCCGATGTTTTCCCATTTGTTTTATCATTTCCACCTTCTGGTTTTGGTTGATTATTAATTACTTGGTTTCTTACTTGTTGCAAATTATCATTTTTTTGTTTAGTTATTATTGCACATATTCCTTCTGCCATAGTTCTTGTTTTTTCTTTGTCTGTTGAAACTATTGTTCCTAGTAAATCTTCATAGTCCTCTTTAGCAATGTTATTTTGACTAAAAATTGTTCTAGCAACATATTCATTCAACTCTTTTAAAATTTTTTGATTTTCTTCATTAGCTCTTGTTTGAAGTTCTTTTGCTTTTTCTTCTTCTGTCATTTTGCTTAATTTGAAGTCATCATATTCTTTTTTCAACTGTGTATTTGCTTCTTGTGCTCTCTTTGTATTGTCTTTTTCTTTGTTTAACCTTTCAGTTAATACCGTAGTAGGTACGAATTTTTCTCCTACCATTTTTTTAATTGCTTCGATTTTTTCTGAGTCTTCTCCCAAAATTTCTTTTAATTCTTCATCCATCTACTTTTCCTCTTTCTCACGCTCCAGTTTTTGTTCAGACTTGTTGGTCTTATTTGCGTGTCCGTCTTTTCCCTCAACGGTTTTGGTATTTTTATTATCGTCGTCAGTTATATTAACATCTGACGAATTATTGTTTTGTTGCCAAAAATCTTCTCCAAAGAATTTTACACTCTTCTCATATACATCGTGTGGATCTCCAAATAATCCAACAACTGTAAATGCAATTTCAGGGTGCACTCCTGATTGTAATAAGTTCAATAACGATTGAGCTTTAACTAGTAAATTATCAGCTTTATCCCTTGGAATTTTTATATCTATATCTGTTATTTTTAAATTATTTAATTCGCCTTTTTCTTTACATATTCTCAAAGCTAACTTCAAGAATTGTCTTTCTGATTTTATAAAAGACAAGTCATCTTGTTTTGCCCTTTGGTAAGCCATTGTCCAACCTTCACCTAATAATCTTGCTTGCCCAGTGTCTCCACCAGAAGCTTTATCATTTAGTCTTGGACACCCAGCTACTACTAACGCATTATTATACAAGTCGTCAGTAACTATCTTAGTTTGACTATGTTCTAATTGTGCTGTTAATAATTTTACATCTGCTGGTTTATTTGGGTCTGTTGAGAATATTTTTAATGCTCCCGCTTCTTCTAACGCTCTTACATCTTCTACTTCTACATCTTGATTTACAAAAACCAATAAACTCTGTACAAATTGGTCAATTGCATCTAAATCATCAGATTTAATTTTATTTATAGCATTTAATGGCGACATTACTAGTTCTACTAGCCCTAATCTTGAATTATTTAAAGGATATTCTATAATTCTAATACCAGGTATCAATAATGGATATGTTTCAGTTTCTTGTTCTAAAACATTTTGTTTAATTACTTCATAATTATTGTATTTTCCATTAATGAAATTATCTTTTATCTTCATCATAAATTTTTGAGTATATATTGTTATAACTCTATATTTATTTATAATTTCTTTAGAATCGCTTGAAAATACTCTGTCTGAAAAATATGTATAATGACCTGCAAAAACTGGTTTTTCAATTATTCCGTTTGAATACACAACAAAAGTCTTGCGTGGGTCTGGTACAGAAATTTCAAAAGGTGCTTCATCTTCATCTTCTTCTGTATCTACATCTGTAAATCTATAAGCTGTTCCACATACATATTGCCATTCAGCCATTTCTTTATCTTTACTTGCTTTATCTTCACTTTCAACAAATCTAGTAAGAGTTGCTAACTCTGGATTTACTACTTCACTATTCTTCTCGCCTTTTTGGACGTATTGAACTGGTTCGCCAAATCCATTAGCTTTCCTAAACTCGACAATCTCAAATGCGTGATTTTCTAAAACTATATTATTTATATCAGGACGAACTTTTTTGTATTTGCTCAAAATTGGTTGCAATCCTTTATAATAGTTATATAAATATTCAATTTCATCAGCATTTTTTTGATGTTCCCTCATAACAGAAGGTAGTATTTCTAATATCTTCTGCGGTGTTATTTCCTGTGGTTCATAAGATGTCTCTAATTTTCTTCTTCCAAAGAAAAACTTTTGATTTCCTGACACAGGAGTAACTGCTGGACTAGTTGTTGGAACTGAAACTTGTGTTAAGACTTCTTCTCCATTAATTACATCACTTACTGTTATTCCGTCCCTTTTTCCCTCCATTTGTATAAAATAGAAAAGGCAGGCACTAAAATAAATCTAGTACCTGTCTTTAAGGTAAATGGAGATGAATTTAGATACATTCCCTCCACTCTTATATATGTATCTTCCCAAATATTTCTATTTATCCAATACTATATTACCATATTTTTTTATTTCATTCAAATTTATATTTACATAATTCAGTATTTTTTATAAATTCTTTCTGTTGTTCTTTCTTTATCAAATTTATCGCATTCTTCAACATATATAACATCTAAACCATTTTCATCTTTGGCTTTCCAGATTTTCTTCATATAATCTTGCTTAAAATTTCCATATCTATTTCTAAAGCATTCTTCCCAATGCTTACATTTCCAACATAAATTCTTTTTCCTTATATTCCTAAGCTTCTCCTATCAATTGGTTTTGGCTTACTTGGTCTGCCTTTCATTAATACAATTTCTGTTATAAATAATGCTAAACTATCAGGTGCATCATCATTTTTATTAGGATAATCAAACGAATAAGTCCTTAAGTTCTTCATTAATCTGCCATAATCACTATTTGCCTTATATTTTGTTTTATCTTTAAAAAATATTAGTTTTTTTATCAGCCCTGAATTTTGTAATATACGCATTTCTTTTTTTACTGTATTATATTTTTCCGTAATTATACAAGTATTTATTCCTTTAGCTTTTAATTTTGTTTCTAAAAGCACTTTTAATGACGTATCTGTATTATTTTCAACAACAAGCCAAGTAATATTGTGTTGTTCTATCTTTGCTATTATTTCATCGTATAATTCTGTCATTGGCTTTTTCTTAAAAATACAATCAATTAAATAATAATTCTCACCATCAGTTTTAAATATTGGCATACTCGCATTATCTTTGCCTTTTCTTGTGGTATCTAATACAGCCAAGCTGTAATTTGAACATTTCTGTTCGCCTTGCTCATTTATAGGTAATCTCTCATAATGATTTAATAATTCGTCAGCAAATTCTAAACCTGTGGCAGGAATTGGATCTTGTTGATACACACAAGCCCATTGAAATTCGTCTGTATTATCTCTTAATTCTCTTGCTTCCTTCGTAGAATATACCGCTTCGCAAGTAGTCTCATCGTTTTCGTCTAGTAATGGTACTCTTATAAATATTGTACTTCCATCAGTAGTCTCCCATACATACTTAAATAATTTACTAGGTACAACTTCTGAGATTTTTTCCCTATCTTGTGTTACTCTGTTTAAAATATCTTCTGGACTCCACATTGTTCCAGCAAATATAAATTTAGTTGCATTTCCGTCACGTCTATTAATCCAGTTTCCAGTCCATTGTGTATATATTTCTTGATGTTTTGTGCTATTAGTAGCTTCCTCTGCTCCTTTAGTCATATCATCAAATATCATAGCTTTATTCGCTCTTTTACCAGTTACTTGACCATCTCTTGAAATAGCATAATGCGAGTTCTGAACTGTTGTATCTTTTAGTTTCCAGTTGTAAACTTCTTTTGTTGCAAATGGATTCCCTCCATATTGTTCATATTCTCTAAACACTTTGCTAAATCTAGGATTTTCTAATATTTCTCTTACACTTCTACTAAAACTCGCTACCAAATCATCTGAGTATGACATTCTTATAACAGAGTTATTTCTATCAACTCCAAATAACCATGCTGTATAAAATGTTAAAGTAAACGATTTTCCTGTAGAAGGTGGATATGACGCTATTATGTATCTCAAATTATCATCAAATGTTATTTTTGTTAAGTAATAAATAAAAGGCTTTAGTACATTTCTTCTGCTCTCTAAAACCTTCTTTTGATTTTCCATCTCCATATAATCTATAAAATGTTCTAGCGAACGTCTTCCTGCTAATGCGTAACTGTCTTCCCATAACTTATAAAATTTATGTTGATATTCAATATTACATTTATATATTAGTTCCTCTAAAACTGGGATTAAGTACTTTATCGTGTATTTAACTGATATTCTCTTTGTATCTTCATCTCTATTAGAATCAAACATATCAATTAATATAAAATACAATGATTCGCATAAATCATAATACGTTTGATCATCTTTTTTCTTCTTACTTTTAAGTAAAGTAAGTATATCTTTTATAGTTTGTTCGTACTTCTTATTCCTTATTGCTCCATTTATTTTGTAGAATTATAACAACATTTACCATCTCTCCATACAGCACATTCCTCTTTTTTGCATTCCATGTTTCTCCAAATAGTAACATTTATATGCTTTTTAAACCATTCTGGACTTTCTTCATTTAATATATTAGTTTGTTCATTATATGAAAATATTTGATTATATGGACATATCATAAATTCATCTCCTAACAATTAATAAATCTTTTTAAGCTACTTTTAGGTAATCCTAGTGCTATTTCAATTCTATTACAGTTTTCTTTTGATAATGGAGCTTGTCCATTTAGTATATTAGACAATTTTTGTTTTGTAAAAATAGCTTCGCCCTCCATCAAACCTAATTCATTTATCTTATTAACTACATCCTGTTGTTTTAATCCTTTTTTCTCTAAAATTATTCTTATATAATTTCCTAACGTAATCATTTATTTACATCTAACGGCACTTCATCCATCCAATCTTGATACATACCATCATTCCTCCTTAATTTAAATGAACTTCTTCCATCCAATCTACAAACATTTTTTCCTCCTTATAAATACTATGAAATGATATAAAGGATTTACCTTGGTTGCTGTCCTCGGCTTCTTCTACCTGACCGTTGGGAATAATATACGTACTGGTAGCAGACATACATTATCTTCCTTTAACCCCGTCATACTTTTATATATCACTTTATACTATTTATAAAAATTCCCATACAGCTTTTGGGTAGGTGCTAATTAAAGCAAATTTCTTTCTAACCTCTTGCTTATTTAAATTAAGCTCATGCTGTTGTACCATTATTTTTATAAAAATTGGAGTGCCTAGAGAGATTTGAACTCTCACTTTCAGTTTGGAAGACTGATGTGCTAACCATTAACACTATAAACACATAATTTGCACTTGCCCCTCTATTTACTTGGGCGGTTTAGTGCGAATCTTCTCCAAGGGTTTCAAACTGTTTTCCTTCACATTTGCCAGTAGGACGGCGTACCCTACATCTCTTTTCAGACCTATTGTCGACCATCTTGCGTTACTCCTCCGAAATCACCTCCGAAGGAGCCGAGCGTGGAACACTTTACAACAATAGGTGTGATAGCTGCCTTTCTATCCTTGGCTATATGTTATTGCTGTTCTAATTCTTTTAATAGATTTTTTGCCATACCAATAATGAAATCAAACTCATCATCATGTGGGCAAGGTACACAATCTATATATCCTACACCCTCAGTACGTCTTATCCATTCCTTTATTTCATCTATATAACATTTGTTTTCTTCAATCATAAAAAACCTCATCTATAGATTTTACTAAACCTTTTTTCTTTGCTATTTTAACAAGTCTATTTGCTCTTTTTTCTGCTTTTCTTCTTTTATTTTCAGCAGTTTTTGCAAATTGTTCAGCATACTTTCTTTTTCTTACTTCTTTGTTTGAATGGCTATGTAATCCCATAAAAAATCATCTCCATTTGTAATGTAATAGTGAGCATTATCAAAGAACGATAAAGAAATATAATACTCTATATTGAACGATTTTATCAATACACTTCCAAACAAAATCCTCTTTCAATATTTTCTCTCGAAGCTCTTCAGGAAGTTCTTTTTAGCTCCAGTTATCGCATATCTACATTTCAAATTTAATTACTTTTGCATTTAAAATTTTAATTTTATCACATCTTGTTAATACTAAATCTTCTGTATAATTATTTTTGTAATATGTTAGTTTTGTGTCTAAATTTGGATTTTTAACAATTATTACTTCTGTTGCTCTTCCTCCTGGTACAGTTAGCTCTATTGCTATATCTTTGCCTTCTAATTTAGCTTTCATAAATAATTTACTTAATTCTTTGAAATTCATATCCATTTGCCTCCATTTATTTTAATATTCTCTTAATTCTTTCAATGTACCATCTACAGTTGTTTCACTAGTCATAATAAGCTGTATTCTAGTAAATAAAATATCTCTGTATTGGTTCATAACTTCCATTTGTTTTAATATTAAGTCTTTCGATTCAGCCCCTAATGTTTTAAAATTTTCAGTTTGCAAAAAGCATTCTAACCTTGTAAGTTTTCTTGTTAAGTCTAAAATTTCGTTTAGTAATCTTTCTTCCATCTAAATTCATCTCCTTTTATATTTGGCTGGCACAGAAGGACTCGAACCTTCGCCCCACAGATTAACGGTCTGTCGCTCTACCAACTGAGCTATGTGCCAATATATTGCCTAGACTATGTTTTCAGTATAGATACACGCTGAACTCGTGGGCTTTATAACGGTGTTCACCTTCGCCGAACTATCTATAACGAGTCTAGGTCTTATAAGCAAGGTTAGCTTTCACTACCCCGATTCTCTTTCTACACTAGGTAGATGAGCTGATATTGCAGACAATGAGAATCGAACTCATTTCCTTTCCCCTCCACGGGTATGCACTAACCAGTATGCTATGTCTGCATATATGGTGCTTCTTGATAGACTTGAACTACCCTTGACCGCTTACAAGACGGTTGTTTTACCAGATAAACTAAAGAAGCATGTTGGTGGTTTCCCACCGATTAAATTTAATATGAAAGGAGGGTTGCCATATGACAACTCAATGCGTGCGTACCTGCAAACAGGACTTGAACCTGTACCCGTCCCTACATCATCAAGACATTCTTCCAGTTAAACTATTGCAGGATATATTGGAACGCAGTTTATATGTCTGCGAACCATTTACAACGAAAGGTGGTGAATTATTGTTGCTGTTTTCACAGCTGGTTGCGGACTCCCGATTCGAACGAGAAACATTGGCTAAGGAGACCAACATGATACCTTTTCACTAATCCGCTATATATGGACAGGAAGACAAAAACTACAAAAATTCTCCCCTAACAACACACCCCAGGTTCTCCCAATACTGTTCACATACTCCTGTATTAGGACTATTGTTTATTTTTTGAGTACGATGTATGTCTCGCACCCCCGCGTAGACCTTATATTTGATTCAGCTAACTTACGTTACTAATCTTTGTTTATCGTTATTTTTGTATCATTAAAAAATATTTTACGTATTATCCAAGCTATTAAATTTATCACAATAATTACTCCAAAACATTGTCCAAATGTTATTGTTGCTCCTATTCCTAATAAAACAAATGCTAAGCTTCCTAACCCCCACAATACTAATGTTTCTAATCCTAATACAGCTATTCCTAATACAAACGCTATTATAATCATTAATATTAATCCGATTAATGCTCCTGCTATTTTCCCTGCTTCTTTCATCTAAATACCTCCATTTATCTTTTTATTTCTGGTCTATTTTTAATTTTTCTTACATATCTTTTGAAAAGTTCCTTTTCATTACTATTGACAATAGTTCTTTCTACATCTTCTTTAAAAGAATATGAGGTACATTCACTCATCCATTTCCCTCTTAAAAAATAGATTGGATTCACTACATAGGATTCCTCCCCACAATACTTGATCCTGCGGATAATATTCTTCTCACACAGCTTATTCAAATATTCTCTTGTAGCCCTATCTTTTAAATTTAATATGCTTCCAATATCCTCTTTTGTCAATGAAATCATACCGTCTGAATTTCTTTTCTTTAAAACATTGTCTTCTCCAATATATATAATTAATTTCATAAGCCTTCCAAGCTCTACATCTGTTAGCTCATTTATTAATTCTGACCTAATGCTTCTTGAAAACATCTTAATTGGTATGTTTCTTTCATTATATAAAAATCGATTATGCTTATCTATTTTTTGGTCAGTGTAATGATGTATTATTTTGAACTGCCCTGTATTGTTATCTAAGTAGGTTTCATCGCCTCTCGGGAAATACCTTATCAATCATCTCCATTTTGGTTGTCAAGACAACCATTTTTGTTGTAAAAATGTCGTCTACACGACCATAAAAAAATGTCACTTTTCTTTGATATTTCAATTAAAGCTTTGTTTTTGACAGTGTAGCAAATATATAAGTATTAAATATTAACTTCTACACAAAAAAAGAACAGGCAAACGATATAATTTTACTTACATCATCTACCTGTTCTTAAGGTATATATATTTTTCAATTATTTATTCTGTTAAGAGTATTTCTCCTCTTTACATTTTTAATTATAACAAATTTTTCCTTTATTGTCAAGGGTTTGAGAGATAACTAATTTGTTATGTGCTTTTTGTTATATGGAAATTTGTGAGTGGGTAAAAAGCCTCCAGAGTGTGCTAAAAATAGGGTCGGGGTATCATTAATATATGATACACGACACACCCCACCAGTCACGAACAATCAATAAATGTTGATATATCAATCAAAAAGCTACTTTGTATTTATTAATTAATGCAATAAATAATGCAATACATAATAATAAACCTATAAAAGATTAATTAATATATACATTATATATATTTTATTATTTTTACTTATCTGCTGTAAAGTTACTTAGCTTTACATATAATAGACATCATATACTATATATACTAATAATAACTATACTATATATACTACTATATAATACACGCATACGCGAATATATAATATATATAATCTTAATAATATTAATATAATAGCTACGTGTTAATAAGTACTTATTAAAAGTTAAGTTCTGGGCACTCCGCCTTTATGCTCATATAATACCCTTTAAAGGATTAAAAAGAACTAATCTATTGCACTCATTAATTGTAAAAGTACTAAGTTATAACTAGGCTAATTCGTGCGTAAGCACCCTTTAAAAGATAATTGAGGAATGCTCGCATAAAGAATATGTCTAAAAATAAAAACTGCCTAAAATCGCATTTTAATTGATTCTAAATAATACAAAAAAGTTTAATAAATTTTATAAAAAAGCTTGACAATGTTTAAACATTAGTATATAATAAGTATAGTTAAAAGATATATAACAAATACGGAGGTGATAAAATGTTATCTAATAAAGAAGTACAAGCTAACAGACGAAAAAGTCAAAAGTTATTAGGTGCTTATTTACCTAACGAAATCGTTGAAAGTTTTAAAAAGAAACTTGCAAACGATGGTTTAAAATATACAGATTGGCTAATAATTAATATTGAAAAATATTTGAAAAAAAATTAAAAAGTTTTACAAAAAGTATTGACAAATGTTTAAACATAATGTATAATATAATTAACAAAAGGAAAGAGATAAAAACTTAAGTTTTGTAAATGGTGATATTGGAAAAGTAGAAAAGCCCAAAACTAAGATAATAAAATCTCAAAACCTAAAAAGGACGTAAAATAAAAAGCTTATACCTAGTTAAAATGACTTGGCGGTCACTAGATATAAGCCGAACGCAAACCCTTTGAAAAGTGTTTACTTATTTAGTATAACAAAAATAAAACCACTTTTCAAGAGTTTATAAAAATAAATTTTAGAAAGGTGGTTTTTTATATGTCAATTAAATTAAAAATCAAAACAAAAAAACATTGCATAACATGGGATTTAAACAAATTTACTAAAAATATTATATTTCCAACATTAGTTTTATCAACTTATATTGCATTCGGATTTCAAGCATTAATAAAAGCAAACATATTTCAAATATATTAAAGGAGTGTTTAAGATGAAAAAAATATTATTAATCTTAATAACTGTTATATTAACAACTATAACAATTATATATAACATTAAAATTATAAATGTACAAGACAATGAAATCACAATTTCAATTTTTGGAATTGATGAAACATACGAATATAAAAATTAAAATATTAAAATTAGAAAGGTTTAAAAGGTGATTAATTATGAGTAAGGTAATTTTATATAAATCAGAAATAAGAGCAAAAGTCGAGGATAGAATAACAAGAGAAGTTATTACATTCAATGAATTAAATAATAAAGGAGAAAAAATACAAATTGAACTTTGCTATAACTACCATGACAACACAAGTAAAAACAGTTTGCCAGTTCTTTGGAAAAAACATGGTTACATTGACAGAGTATTAACAAGCTACATAACAATTGATACATACGCAACAGATAAAAATGGGAATTGTTGGGGTAAATATAACCCACAAGTAAAAGAAAATGGAAGAACAATTAATTTCAACTATATGTTAGAAGTTAACAAACAAAACAGAGAAAAACTAATAGATGAAGTTTATAAACTAGCATTTGAAGATTAAAAACCAGGGGATTTGCTCCCCTACCCTATTATAAAATATAAATTGAAAGGAAGTTTTAAAAATGAATAAATTAGAGAATATTAATAATAAAATTGATGAATTAAAAAAGGAGATTATAAAACTAGAAACAGAAAAAAATAATATAAAAGAGTTCGAATCAGTTGTAATATTAAGAATTACAACAAATATAAAAAGATTTGAAACTATAAAAAAAGAGATTAACGACATCGTAGACATCGAGGACGAAAAAATAGAAGAATTAGGAACAAAAAAGCTTGCTTATGAATTCCAAAATCAAAAAGAAGGTTTTTACATTCGTTTCAATTTTACTGGAACTTATGAGGATGTCACAAAATTAGAAAAATATTACAGAGCAAACAACAATATTTTAAAATTTATAAATGTAAAACACGAAGAATATTAGACGGGGGGTTTATTATGGATATAGAAGAAATAATCAAAGATTTTAAGCAATTTTTAATTGATAAAAATATAATTGATTTATATATAAGCAGTTTAACCTATGACTTAATGGACGAATACGAAGACAACGAAGAACGACAAAACATAGAAAATTTAATTGAAACAATAATAAAAGAGTTTTGTAATAATTAAAAAGGGGGATTTTATATGAATAACATTATATTAAAAAATAAAAATGATTATACTTTAAAAACAGAGGAAGGACGCAAAAACTTGCAAGAATATATCACATTATATAATAACAATTTAGATTTAAACGACCCACTTGCAAGGCAAATTGGAATTGATGAGGCTCTTGCAATGTGCAATGTTGAGGAGTTTATCAGGACAAAAAGTCAAGTAGCCGAAATAGTACGCGAGGCTATCGAAATTGGTTACACTGTAAAAAATTTCAGAACTAACACAATATTCACATTTGCAAGAACTAAACTAAAAAAGGCGGGTTATAATTCAATTATTAGAATCCAACTAGAAAATTATATAAAATTTAGACTTCACATAGTAGACGAAGTCACAAACGACACAAGCGAAAAACAAAAATTCAAAAATGTCAGTTCTTTCAATTTAGGTAATGAAACTTATTATTTCAATATATTGACAGGTGAAGAATTAACAGGTGAAGAATTAGAAAGGTTCTTAAATTACAAAGAAACAGAAAAAGAAAAAATGTTAGCTTAAACAATTAACACACTTGTAAATCATATTATAAGTGTGTTAAAATATAAAATAATGAGGTGGTAAAAATGACACGTAGAAATTCAGAAAGTGCGAAAAACGCAGAAACAACAAAAATTTTAAATATTACAAAATACTATTTAAAAAATATAATTAAAGACTATATAAGAAGTCAAGATGATTTTGAAGTTGTTAATTTATACGATTCAGACTTAAAAAGTAATTTTATTAATGACTCTATTGATTCAGCAACAAACGAAAGCTTATATTTATATAATGATGATGACAAGTTTCAACTATATATAAAAATAGATGCTATATATAATAATATATTAAAAAAGACTATTATTGAATATAAAAACGAAATGGTCGCCGAATGTGAAAAAGAAAAACAAGATTTTTTAAAGAGCCCAGCAGGTCAAAAATGGCAACGTAAACAAAAAGTAAAACAAGTCTGGGCGGAAGTTAAGGAAAGCTTGCAACCAGCTAAAAAGCAACTTGGAAACGGTGCAATAAATATTGGAATAATAACGGGGTCATTCTTTCACGCATTGGCTAAAAACTCAAAACCACGAAAAAACAGTTCTTTCAAATAAAAACAGTTGAAAGACTGTTTTTTATTGCTTGTAATATTGTTGTTTTTATTCATATTATATATAAGTTATCTAAGCTTGTCAAATTCGTTTTTAAGCCTTATGTATGTTAAAGATATGTAATTACATATCTAAAAAATAACTCTTGTTATATTGCATTTTGACATGTTTTAAGCATATTCTAATTAGCTTTAAAATGAGATATAAGCCCCGCATATTTCAAACATATATTTACATACTTATAATATAAAAGTGTCTTAAAAGTCAATCTTGCAAGCCTTAATATACTAGTAAATACCTATATATATTATATGTATTTTTTATACATCAACCTTAATTTTATTATATTGACTTTCCGACTCCAGCAAGTCAAAAATCTTTTTCTGCCCTTCAAATCTTTTTCCAGTTAATTTGAAAAATCTTTTTCCAATTGTAGGATCTTTTTTTGCAAATAAAAAATGATGTCGAAATCTTTTTCCAACACCATTTAAAATTTTTTCTAATAATCTATGCTTACTCTTATATCTTTTTCAGTTAGTAGTGGATTACTTCCATCTACCAAAGCATATTCATCATCTATAAATATTGTTACATCTTTAATCCCATATGTATTTACCAAATTCAATACAGCTTGTTTTATTGTATTTAAATCTATTTCCATTTTATTGCCTCCGTTTACTATTCTTTCGTATTCTTTAAACCATTCCTGATACATATTTCCCCCTTATAAGGTTGTAAATCTATCTTTTTCCCACCAATAAGCTAGATTTTTATTAACTTTCTTTATTCCGCACATTTTTAACAGTCTTCTTAACATATTTCTTTTAGTTTTCCTATCTGGACATACTAATATTTCATATTTTAAATTTGTAATTTCATAATTTTCTTTTTTAAATTCTTTTGCTTGTTCTTTTTTATTCATAAATCTTTTTCCTTTCAATTTATATTTTTATAACCTGCTAATTTAATAATTTCTTTCACAAATTCTTCATAAAGTTCTGATTTAATTACTAATGTATTATCATTTTTTCTTATCGCATAATCGTTTAAAATTCTTCTAAGTCTTGTTTTAGATATATAACAACTATTGATTCAATCAGTTACATCTTTCTCAAGTCTATTCGCCATTTTAGTATCACTTAAATTTTCTTCACATTCTTCACACCAATCAAATTCATATTTTCGTAATACTCTTCCACATAATTGACATCGTTCTTTTTTATAGCTTGTCATACAATCATTTTTTAGTCTTTAGTAGTAATTGTAATAGGTTGTACCATTTCAGGTATGTAATGTACTTCATAATGATATTTATCAACAAATGCTCCACTTACATCTTCTACAACGTATAATGTATTCTCGTTTAATCTTATAAAATGTTTTTTGTATAATCCATTTCCTACTTCGCATATAATTTCCAATTCTCCGTGGTCATTATTTTGTAAACTAAAATTTCCTACCAGTTCAAACATAACAGAATCTGTCCTTGCATTCATTACTACTATTCTTCTTGTAACGTTAAAATTATCCGCTTCTTTCCCTAAATTTGTACTTACCCTATCAACTTCTGTACATCCAGCTAACAATAATACTATACAAACCCCAATTAATGATAATAAAAATAATTTATATAATTCTTTTATATGTTTCTTCATAATTTTAATCCTCCAATTCAAATGTTTTTTTGATTCTTACTTTATCTTTTATCTTAAATACATTTATTTTTTTCAACTCGTTTTCTTTCATAAATTGTAGTAATTGTTTTTTGGTAAATAAATATCTGTCGAACCTTCCATTTGTCATATTTACCTCGTGATAAACTTCATATTCTTTTTCTTTACAATCTTCTATAAAGTTATCTATTTCATTCATTAAAACTCTTATCATGTTTCCTCCTTATTTATTTTCTTGTCTAATTGTTGTAAATATATTATTATAGCATTTGTTTTAAATATTAAATCTAATTCAGTTTCTGTCATACATATATCATGAGCTTTTATATATTCTTCTTCAAATAATTCAAGTTTCTGTATATCTATTTCTTCTTCATCTTCTAATATTTCAAAATCATGCTTTAACAACAATAATATGTTTGTTCCTCCCCATCTTCCTATAAAATTGTTATTCTCATATCTGTATATATTGCTATCATCTGCATAATTATTGTCTGTTAAATCTTTGAACTTTGTACCACTTTTTATTTGCTTTTCAGCAATTAATTTCATTAATTCATATCCTTTTATCTTCTTATTCATTTATTTACCCTCACTTTCATTAAAAATTGTAAATAATGCATATTCTAATTCTTCTTCTTTTAAAATGTTTAATATTTCTTTTAATGTCATATTTATATATGTATGATCTACTGGAAAATCAGGTGCCCAACATTCTATTTTCGTATCTTCATTTATTCTCCCTTCTTTAATCATACTTTTTAATTCTTTATAGTTCATTTATTCACCTTCTTTCTCTTTATCTTTTTCGTAATTTGAACAATATAACATATTCGCTACATCATACAATGCATCTCTATATCCTTCGTAATATTTTGCTATCTTTTCTTTCTCTAAATTTTGTTTGTCTCTTGTATAATCAATTTTTTCATTTATTGCTATTTCAATTTTTTCTGTATCTATATTTTCAACTCTGTGTCTTATCATATTTATTTACCTTCTTTCTCTATTAGTTCTGAATTATCATATATGTTGCCTATTACTTTTGCACAATGGTTTATTTCATTTACTGGTTGTTTATAATCTTCTGCATAATCTACTACAAATGTTCCTCTATCAAATATAACTTTATCTGTTTGCTTACCATCTGCTATTGCCATATATTCAAGTATATCTCCCTCATATATCTCTACTCCATTTTTGTCTTTTAAGCCTGTGTATTGTCCTACACTATCTTTATCAACTAGCATTTCTCCCATTAGTTCCTCACTATTTATATAATGGTCATTACATAAATATCCATATACCCATATTCCTGTATTATGTGGTTCTAAAAATGCGTGTATATGTTTTCCTCTAAATTTTATCTCTCTCATACTTCCTCCTTCTGATACTACTCTCTAACTATCTTTATTTCTAGTGTATCATCATTAATAAAGTGTCTGTCATATAGTTCAAAGCCTTCTTTTTCTTCAGCACAATACTTTTCTATCATGTCACTACATATAGTTGTACTCAACGAAAAGTAATATCTTATTTTGTTATAGTCATCATTTGTTGAAATATAATCTGATTCAACATCTATTCTTTCAACATATAAATTTCCATGTTCATCTTTTTTAGCTTTTTCTAATAAATTCATAAACTTTTCTTTATCCATCTTCTATCCCTCAACTTTCTAAACAATTTTTTGCTTGTTATTCTTATCTATTCCACAATAACAACCTGTATTTTCCTCTTTTGTATCTTTACCATTATATAAGATACATTTATTATTTATATTGTTCATACAATCCTTGCATTTTACTAATTTTTCAAATATCTGCATCTTTACCTAACCCTCAACTTTCTCGACTAATCCTGCTTGGATTAAGTCGTATAATTTATCCAACACCATTCCACAATCACTATGTATCCATATTTCTCTTTTATCAAATGCTCTTATATATACTTGCTCTTTACTTCCTTGAATTTTTATCCACCCTTTATACTCCCAAAAAGAATTAAGTGGATGCTTTTTATTTTCTTTATACTCAAATCCAAACTTTTCTAACTCTTTTAAATCTACTTCTTCTTTAATCTTTAACATTACTGTCATCTCCTAATAATATTCTTCTAAATAATCATCTATTGATTGATCTTCATCAATAAAATCAGTAACAACATCTATGTATTTTTTTAATACTTCAACATCTTCGTCTTCAACTTTTTGTGAATGATATACATGCTTTAGCATTTTTTTACTACATTTAATTAACCCAAAGTTACAAGCTCCATAATCATCCGCTTTACTATAAATTAAATACCATTTCATCTACTCATCTCCTACTATATATTTCATTTGTATATAATTTTCTGTTCTTTTATATTGTTCTATTGTCATTTATTCACTCTCCTCAATCAATTCTAATGTTTTCCAACTATCGTGAGTGTTTATAATTTTAGGTTGTATATTTTCTAATACTTGTATTTGCCCAGTCTCCCATTCTCTTAATACAACTCCAATTATTCCATCTATTTCGTTCTTAACTAATTTGCCAGTATTTTTATATAGCATTATCATCTTATCTTTCTTTTCTAGTTCCAACTTCCAACCTTCATTTAATGCTTCTAATTGTTCATTGCTAATTTCTCTGTTTTTTAGACTTTGGTTTAAATTGTTTGCTAACGATTGCATATATAAATCTCTATATTTTTCCAAGTATTTTAATGCTGTTTCTATGGCACTTTTATCAATTCGTCTTAAAAAATCCTCATCTTTTCCAGTATGTATAAACCACACTGGAAAATCTAACCATACTTTAATATCTTTTATAGCTTCTTCTAATTCCATTTATTCAGCCTCCTCATTTTGATATTGTAAAATTACTGTTTCAACTCTGTTATACATCTGCCAACTTGGTTTTCTTCCGCCAAATCTTATGCTTGGGAATTGATGTACTATATATTCAATGCTTCTGCCTTGTTTCCAATAATTTATTATATCTTCATCTGTCATTTTATTTTTCCTCCAATAAATTTAAAATATTTTTATATGCAGTATATTTCCCACTATCTTCCGCACAACTATCGACATATAAATATTTCATTTTTTTACTTACAAAGTCTTTTATTTTATCTTTTAAAATATAATTACTTCTAATAGCTTGTTTATTAACTACCTCTAAATCATATACAGATATTCCCATTTCAACTAAATTATCTAATTGTTTATGTAAATGTAATTTATAATCTATTTTTTCATCTTCTTCCATTTTATTTTTCCTCCAATAATTCTTCTAAAATACTTATTTGTGCTACTATATCATCTTGAATTTCCCATTCTTGACTTTTTTTATATTCTTTTTGCTCTTTTTCTAATTCTTCTATTTTTGCTCTTATTTTTTCTTTGCTGATGCAATTTGCTTGATATGAATCAACAAGTCGTCTATAATATCTATACTTTTCAACTAATTTATCAACATTAATATTATCTCTTATTGATAATTCAATTTCTAATTCGTTATTCCTTTCTTTTTCTTGCTCTAACTCTACTCTTAACTTTCCATTTTCTTCTTTGTGTAGCTGTTCAATT
>CAMPBS010000009.1 GCA_946639585.1 uncultured Clostridium sp.
TTAAAAGTCTTTAGATAAATATATAATGCATATTTTATTAGAAAAAGATAGGAAGGGTTAAAAATGGAAGAAAAAAGAGCAAGGTTTAACTGCGAAAAACCAATTTATAGAAACTTCTACTCAAACCATTGAAAATACTGAATTTTTGATATTGAGATTTTTACATTTTTAATAAAAAAGAGAGAAAATAGTAAAGGAAAGAATTATATGTATAAAGAAATTAAAAGTGATAATGAAATATTTAATAGTATCGAGTTTCAAAAAGATAAGTATAAATTTAATATAATAATTAAAAATTTATCAAGTTTAGAATTAGAACTTTATAGTGATGAAAAAAACTATATTATTTGTAGAGGTTCAAAAAAATATCCAACATGGATTTGGACAAAAGATAATTTTGATAAATCAGTTATTGAAGAAATCGAAGAATTGACGGAAAAGTATTTAACAGACAATCCAAAAGATAAATTTACATGTAAAAAAGAATTATATGATCTTTTACTAAGCAGAAACTTTAAGTACATAAATAGAGATGATTATTTTGAAATGGGATTCCTAATTTGTCATAAAACGGTAAAACCAAAGCAATGTGATGGCATATTAGATAAGCCAAATGAAAATGATAGAGAAATATTGGAAAAATATTGGTATGATGATAATATGGAAATGAATGGGATAGAACCAATAACAATGGAGCAAGCAAAAAAAGATGTTGATGAATTTATAAAAAGTGATAGTTTCTATGTACTAAGAAATAATAGCAATAAAATTGTTTGCATGGCAGGTTATGGTATTGTAGGAAATCAAGCTAAATTGAATCATGTATATACACCAGTTGAAGAAAGAAAAAAAGGATATGCTGCTAATCTAATATATTTAATGACGAATGATTTATTAAGTAGAGATTTAGTGCCGCTTTTATATACTGATTATAATTACATTCCATCAAATAAAGCATATATTAATGCTGGATATGAAGATACAGGAATATTAATTAATTTTAGTTGTAGTAAAAAATAAATTACATCAGAGTATTCTGAAATTGTGATATCCAAAATATAGAAATTATTATAAAGATAGGAAAGTGAGTAATATGGAAGATAAAAAAGAGAAGTTGCCAAGTACAAACATTAACTGGTTGATTACGATTTATAGTAACTTTTGGAGAAATCCTTTATTTATAAGGCTTTGTAAAGATTAATATCTTACATGTTTATAATAAAATATAGTGAAATTTAATAGAAAATAGTTGAAAATAACTAAAATATGTTAAAAATAGTATAGGAATTAAGATGTTGATTACGACACAGTAACTAATTATGATAGGAGTGAAAAAATGATAAAAATATTAATGAGTGATTTTAAACATTACCATAAAGTAAATGGTGAAAAGATAGCAAATGCTATAGATAACACAAATGGTATAGTTGATCATATAAAAGAATATTTAATGGATACAAATGCAATTTTATTTATTGCATCATCACCAGAAGATAAAGAAAAAATAAGTTTATATTCAAAATTACTATTTGAAGCCCTTAAATTATCTGACATTTCATTTAATGAATATTTAGTTTTAGATAATTCAACAATTGATGATGCAGAGGAATATATTAATAAAGCAAATATGATATTTTTAAGTGGTGGAGATACATTTGAACAAAACGAATTTTTTAATAGGATAAATCTAAAAGAAAAATTGCTAAATTATAAAGGGTTAATAGTTGGTCAAAGTGCAGGTGCTATTAATATGGCTGAAGATGTTTTTAATAGTCCTGAAGAAATGGAAGAGTCAGAACCTATATTTTATAAGGGATTAGGTTTAACTAATATAAATGTAGAACCACATTTTGTATTGGATTCTTCTGAATTTGATGAAAGTGAAAAATATCAAAGAGATATAATATTAAATGAATCCAATAACAGAAATATTTATGGTCAATGTAATGGGAGTCATATTTTAATTGATAGTGAAGGACAAGTTTTAATATGTGGTGAGACATATTTAATATCTAATAATGAAATAGTATCAATTTGTAGTAACGGAGAAAAGAAAAAACTGAATAATAATAAAACGTTATAATTACCATATGACCTGGATACTATAAACTAATATTTGATTACGATTTATAGTAACCATAAAAAATGACTTAAAATTGGACAAAATAGTAATAAATTTTGTCTTTTTTATGCTATAATTGAATAGAAATGGAGTGATCCCTATGGATAATAAAACTAATATAAACTGGTTCCCTGGCCACATGGCTAAAACCAGAAGAGAAATAGCAGAAGATTTAAAACTAGTAGATGTAGTAGTAGAACTATTAGATGCAAGAATACCAAAATCTTCTCAAAATCCAGAAATAGCCAAAATAACAAAAGGAAAGAAAAAGTTAATAATACTAAATAAGTGTGATTTAGCAGACGAAAAAGAAAATCAAAACTGGGTAAAATATTTTGAAAAACAAAATATACCAGTTTGTTTAGTGGACTCAAATTCTGGAAAAGGAATAGAACAAACAATTCGCCAAATTGAAAAAATGATGCAAGCTGAACAAGAGAGATTAGCAGAAAAAGGAAGAATTGGAAGAAAAATAAGAGTAATGATAGTAGGAATTCCAAATGTTGGAAAATCATCATTCATAAATAGAATAGCTAAAAAAGCAACAGCAGGAGTAGGAAATAAACCTGGATTTACTAAACAAAAACAATGGATTCGAATAAATGAAAAAGTAGAATTACTAGATACACCAGGTGTTTTATGGCCTAAATTTGAAAGTGAAGAAGTAGCTCTAAATCTATCATTTACTGGAACAATAAAAGAAGAAATATTAGATAGATTAGAAGTAGCTTATCATCTAGTAAAATTCTTACTTGAAAATCATAGAGAAGTTATTGTTGAAAAATATAAAGTTTCAAATGAATATATAGAACAAACTCTAAACAGAGAATTACCAGAAAATGAGAACATTTATGAAATAATGCTAGAAATTGGCAAAAAACGTGGATGTTTAATTTCTGGTGGAAATGTAGATGATGAAAAAATTTCAAAAATAATTCTTGATGAATTTAAAAATGGTAAACTTGGCAGATTTACAATTGAAACTAGTAATAAATAAGCTAAAAATTATATCTATAAAATAAAAGGAGCAATTATGGAAGAATTTATAAAAATAGAACGAACACCAGAAGAAGTAAATCTAATGTCGCCACTAACATGGGCATACATAGGAGACTGCGTGTATGAACTGTATATCAGAACAAAGCTTGTAAATGAAACAAATTTAAAGCCACACAATTTACATGTAGAGGCAATAAAATATGTAAAAGCAAAGGCACAAGCAGAACTATTAGAAAAAATAATGGACAAGCTAACAGAAGAAGAGAAGGACATAGTAAGACGTACAAGAAATACACAAAATCATCACTTACCAAAAAACTCAAATGTGACAGAATACATGTATGCAACAGCATTTGAAGGATTAATAGGATACTTATATTTAACAAAACAAGAAGAAAGATTAAAAGAAATTTTTGAAATTTAAAAAAAATATTGAAAAAGAAACTTATTATTGTTAAAATAAAAATAAGGTATTAACGAAAGAAAAGGGGGATTTTAAAATGAAAAAAGTAAAAACACAGAATAAGCGGAATTACGCTAATTGCGTTGGTCATCACAATAATTGTTTTACTAATATTAGCAGGTATAACAATAAATGCACTAACAGGAAGTGACTCTGCACCTGCTAAAGCCAATGAGGCAGAACAAAAAAATGATATTGGTTCAGCAAAAGACCAAATCACTGTGGCAGCCATAAATGCTAAAACAGAAGCATATGATACAGTCTATGTAGGAAATGGAGTATCAAGCACAGAAGCTGCTACAACAATAGGACAAGCAGTAATAGATGCAGTATTACCATATAACGGAAAAACTATTGGAAAAGCTTCAATAGAAGTAACGCAAGCAGAAACAAATAGCATAAAAGGAGAGGCAACAATAATAATTTCAACAAGAGATTTTGAAGTTGTAGGTACATTAAAAATACAAGATGGAATTTTAACTTGGGGTGAAATAGAAGAACTAACACCAGGAATAAAATTAAGCAATTCGGCTCTGACAATTGAATCTGGAAAAACAGGATTATTAACAGTATCCTATAAATTAATACCAAATAATACAGCTGTTACATGGACAAGTAGTGATATTACAAATAAAATAACTGTTAGTAATGGAACTGTAACAGTTGATTCAAGTGTTGCAAATAATACAACAGCAACAATAACAGCAAAAGTAACATATAATGGAACAGATTATACAAAAACATGTACAGTAACAGCTAAGAAAAGAGAACCAATAGCAGGAGTTGTAGGAGATAATATTCCATATGATGTAGCATATAAAGATGTAAATACAGCTTATGACTTTACTTCAACAAATGGTTGGAGAATACTAGATGCAGAAGAAACAGAAACAGCAGGAGAATATAAAAATGTAAAAATAATATCAACAGGACTACCAGCAAAATTGCATTATAATTTTCAAAACGATGAAAATTATGCAACAATAACAGCAAACACAAAACCAATATGGTGGGGAACAGATGGTCAAGTAACAGACTTATTTGGTTCAGCACATGCAACAGGATTTATATATGCAAGTTCAGGAAAACCAAATTATTATGCAGCAGCAGGATTATTTAAAAATTTCACATCAATTCCATTGGATGGAAGTATTTCAAAACCAAATACAGGATTTGTTGCGTCAACCACAAATAATACTGCAGCAATAACCAATACAGATTATAAGGGATTAACAGGAACAACTGCAGAAAAAACAAAAACAAATATAACAACACCAAATGGTTCAATTTTCTTAACAAATTATGCAGAAGAAGTTCATAATTTAACAATAGAAGAATTGAACTTTGCAAGAGGACTAGGGGCAATAGTGGATTATAATATAAATCCTAGTTCAACAGATGCAGTTGGAACAGCTGGAACAGGATTATTCAGTTTAAGAAATTTAGCAAATTCTTATAGCTACACTTCAGATACATCTTGTCCATATTGGCTCGCTTCTCCTGATGTCGCCAGCAGTGCCAACTTGAGGGGTGTGATCTTTGGCGGTGAATTCAGCGCTTTCAGCGGCGGCGATTGCAGCGTGCGTCCCGTAGTTTCTCTAAAATCTAATATCCGCATTAAAAAAGTAAATAATGTTTGGACATTTATAACAGCAAATCAGTAGAAAATATTAAAATAAGTAGAGTGTAACGCATATTCTAAAATTTTTAGGAACTGGTAAAAAATATTAGAATAAAATCTCAGAATTTTTCTGAGATTTTATTTTATTATTCTTGACTAAATTCCAAAAACATGGTATAACTATATAGTATTAATGGCCCCTTGGTCAAGCGGTTAAGACGCCACCCTCTCAAGGTGGAATCATGGGTTCGATTCCCGTAGGGGTCACCAACTTTATATAAAAGGGAGTAGCTTTTAGTTACTAATCAACAAACGCGATGTACCTACATCTGGTTAGTAAAGCTATAAAATAGTTAAGCGAGACTTTTAAAATAAAGCTATTTGTTTAGTTTTATTTTAAAAGTCTTTTTGTATAAAAAAGGCTAAAGAAAAATATAAATTTAAAGGGAGGAAAAGTTGATGGAAAAATGGTTCAACAAAGAAATTAAAGACGTAGAAAACATCTTGCAAACAGATGTAGAAAAAGGTTTAACATCAGATGAAGTTACAAAAAGAAGAGAAAAATATGGCCTAAATCAGCTAGAGGCTGCAAAGAAAAAATCATTATTGCAAAGATTTTTAGACCAATTCAAAGATTTCTCAATTATAGTGCTAATTATAGCTGCAATAGTATCTGGAGTAGTTGGAGTAGCAAATGGAGAAGGAATTACAGATACAATAATTATCTTAATAGTTGTACTAGTAAATGCAATAATTGGTGTATCTCAAGAAGCAAAAGCTGAAAAATCTTTAGAGGCTTTGCAAAAACTTACAGACCATGCATCAAAAGTTATTAGAAATGGAGAAGTAACAGTAGTTCCTGCAAAAGAACTTGTGCCAGGAGATATAGTTGTGCTAGACACAGGAGATTATATACCAGCAGATTTAAGAATAATAGAAGCAATTAACTTAAAATCACAAGAAGCATCACTTACAGGTGAATCTCTTCCAGTTGAAAAGGAAACTGCAAAAATTGAAGATCCAGAAACTGGAATTGGAGATAGAGTAAATATGGCATTTTCTTCTAGCTTAGTAACATATGGTAGAGGAAAAGGAATAGTAGTTGAAACAGGTATGACAACTGAAGTTGGTAAAATTGCTGGAATGATAAATTCAACAGAAAAACAAGAAACACCACTTCAAACAAAATTAAATAAATTAGGAAAAACACTTGGAATTGCAGCACTGGCAATATGTGCATTTATATTTTTAGTTGGTTTAATCCAAGGAAAAGAAGCAATCCACATGTTCATGACAGCTGTAAGTTTAGCAGTAGCAGCAATACCAGAAGGATTAGTTGCAGTGTCAACAATAGTTTTAGCAATAGGAGTTCAAAAAATGGTTAAGAAAAATGCCATTGTAAAAAGACTTCCAGCAGTTGAAACTCTAGGTAGTGCAACAGTTATATGCTCAGATAAAACAGGAACATTAACACAAAACAAAATGACAGTTGAAAAAATCTTTTGGAATAACAGTTTAAAAGATTTAACAAATATTAAAGAAAACGAAATTGATGAAGAACTTAAAAAACTAGTATATGCAAATATGCTATGTAATGATACTAAAGTATCAAGTGACGGAACATTAACAGGAGATCCAACAGAAACAGCATTAGTAGATATGGCTTTCAAACTTGACTTTGACCCAACAATTTATGATAGAACACCACGTTTAGAAGAAGTTCCATTTGACTCTGACAGAAAATTAATGACAACAGTAAATGAAGTAAGTGGAAAATACATAGTTTACACAAAAGGTGGAATTGATGAACTATTAAACAGATGTGTAGCTTATGAAGTAAATGGTGAAATAAAAAATGATTTAGCATCATATTCAAATACAATTAGACAAGAAAATGAAGGAATGGCAAAAGAAGCTCTAAGAGTTTTAGGTTGTGCATATAAAGAAATAGACCATGTACCAAACAAACAAGAAATGGAAGAAATAGAAAAAGACTTAATCTTTATTGGTATGGTTGGAATGATAGATCCCCCAAGAGAAGAGGCAAAACACGCAGTTGATAAATGTAAAACAGCTGGTATAAAAACTGTAATGATTACAGGAGACCACAAAATTACAGCAACAGCAATAGCTAAAAAATTAGGAATTCTAGAAAATGAAGATGAAGCAATAACAGGTCTAGAACTTGAAAAAATGAGTGATGAAGAACTAGAAAAAAATGTTAGAAATTACTCAGTATATGCAAGAGTTTCTCCAGAACATAAAGTTAGAATAGTAAAAGCATGGCAAAAACAAGGCGAAATAGTTGCCATGACAGGAGATGGAGTAAACGATAGCCCTGCACTTAAAACATCAGACATAGGTTGTGCAATGGGAATAGTTGGTACAGATGTTTCAAAAGAAGCAGCAGATGTAATCTTAACAGATGACAACTTTGCAACAATAGTATCAGCAGTAGAAGAAGGAAGAAGAATATATGACAATATTTTAAAAGTAATTCAATTCTTACTATCAAGCAATGTTGGAGAAATAATAGTATTGTTCTTAGCAACAATGCTAACACCATTATTTGCAAGTTGGTTTGGAATAACAGATGTAAATAATCTAGAAATATTATTACCAATACACATCTTATGGATAAACTTAGTAACAGACTCTCTTCCAGCTCTAGCATTAGCATTTGACCCTGCAGACAAAGACATAATGAAACGTAAACCTGCAAAACCAGGTAAAGGCGTATTTACAAGAGGAATGTCATGGAGAATTATTTATCAAGGAATCATGATTGGTTTATTAACTTTAGCAGCATTTATGATAGGATTAGCAACAACAACAGAACCAATAAATGGCTTAACATTAGATGCATCTAAGATAGAAGTAGGCCAAACAATGGCATTTATAACACTTGCTTTATCAGAATTAGTTCATGTATTTAACATTAGAAATAACAAAAAGTCAATATTCAGAACAAGCATATTTAACAATCCAAAATTGCTATTAGCTATAATAGCATCAGCAGCATTAATGTTTGTAATACTATTAGTAGAACCATTGAGAAACATATTCAGCATACCAGTATTACCATCACAAAACATTCTAGAATTAGTTGGCTTAGTATTTGCACCAATTGTAATAGTTGAAATATTTAAATTATTTAGAATAAACGGAAAAGATTAAAAAAGCTTTTATAATTTATAAATTGTTGTTTTAGAAAAGTGAACTGAAATATATTATTTTTACGAACGCTGTGGGGACCGACAAATTAGAAAGCCTTATAAAAAAGTTTTGAAGAACTTTTTTATATAGGCTTTCTTATGTAGTTGGGGAGAGTAAAAATAATATATTTCAGTTCTTAAGGATAAAGTCAAAAAAATTAAAGATTTTTTTATTTTTTATATAAAATTTTGAAAAAATGTAGTATAATGATTTTTGAATAGAAGAGGATGATAAAAATGAAGAAAAATTACAATATGTATGATTTTACATATTACAACCCAGATGAATATTATTCAAAACCTAATAAAATTAAAAATATTTTAATAATAATCATTATAGTATTAACTTTGGTAGCCTTAATTGTTTATCAAATTTTTTTCAGAAAAGATAAAAAAATGACACCAGTAAGTAGTGTTATAACACAAGAAATAGAAGAACAAAAACAATTACAAGAAGAGAAAAAGGCAGAACAAGAAAGACTAGAGAAAGAAAGATTAGAACAAGAAAGGCTAAAAAAAGAAGAGGAAAAGAGATTAGCTAGGGAAGCAAAACTACCTAAATTAACAGAAGTAGGAATACAAAACTTAGAAAATATATATCATTCAGAAGAAAAAAGAGTATTTTTAACTTTTGACGATGGTCCTTCACCAGTTACAAACCAAATTTTAGATACATTAAGAGCAAACAATATAAAAGCAACATTTTTTGTTTTGGGTACAAGTGTACAAAACTTTCCAGAAACAACTAAAAAAATATATGACGAAGGCCATTTTATTGCAAACCATGGTTATTCACATATTTATTCTTCAATATATTCATCAAAAGAAGCAGTTCTAGATGAATATAATAGATGTAACGAAGTTGTAAAACAAGCATTAGGAGAACCAGAATACAATTCACATTTATTTAGATTTCCAGGTGGACTACCTGGCGGCAAATATGCAGATTTAAAGTTAGAAGCTAAGCAACTATTAAATGAAAACGGAATACTTAATGTGGATTGGAATGCATTATCAGGCGATGCAGAAGTGCAAAATCCAACGCCAGAATACTTAATGGAAAGAATAAGAACAACAACAGAAGAGAAAAATAGTGTGGTTGTTCTAATGCATGACGCTGCTGCTAAAAAAGCAACAGCAGATACATTACAAGAAATTATAAACTATTATAAAGAACGCGGATATGAATTTAAAACTTTTTATGACATTATTAAATAATACTTGAATTTGCAATAGTGATTATGATAATATATAAACTAATAGAGAGGAGAGCAAAGAAATGCCTAGTGCAAAAAAAGATGATGAAATATTAAAAAAATTAGAATATTTAGGGCTAAATTTAAGCAGACCACCAAAGGCATTGAAAGATTTTCAAGAGTTAGAATATAAAGTGCCAAAGTTTTATGATGAAAGTCAATATAAACAATATAGATATATCAAAGTTAAAGATATTCAGATAATGTTAACACCTGCAAATAGAAAAGATGAACTAGAAGAAAAATTTAAAAAAGCTTCACCTCTTGCAGATTATTTGGATAGTAAAAATGAAGAGAACTTCATAAAACATACTACTTTTTTAAACATGCTAAAAAGTGTTAGCATAGAAAGAATAGAAGAAATAGAAAAAGAACAAGAAAAATTAGCCAAAAACATACCTTTTAAAGTTAAATTCAATTCAAATTATATGTGGCAAATTTATTACTCAAAAAATACAGACAAATATTTTATGCTTGTTCCAACAGAAGACTCAGAATACGAGGCATTTTTCTATTTATTAAAAAAGAAACTAGAAAATAAAAGAACTAGTACAATTTTTGTTCCAATTAGTGGAGTAGAATATACAACAGAATATTTAAAAAAATCAGAATATCAAAATATTGAAAATTACATGTGGTTATTTACTAAAAATTGGCCTTTAGTATATGAAGTATATGACAAAGATGGAGATTTAAGCATAGAGATAGTTGGACAAACCTATGTATATGAAAAAATCCAAAGTTGGTACAATATAAAATTAGAAAGCAAAGAAAAAGCAACAAGCTTTTATAAGCTATTAAAAGCAATGTTTATACTACAAACAGAATTGCCTAATTATTTTTTATTTAAAACAAAAATAAATGAAAAAGGTGAAATAGACTTCTACCAAGAAGGCAAAAAGATAGAATACGAAGATATACCTAATTGGCTTAGCAAAGAATATGAATTATGCAATCAAGAAAAAGAAAAAAATGATGAGCTTATTGAAGAATACCAAAAAAAATTAGAAAAACTAAAATCAGAATCTGTAATAATGGAAATAGAATACCTAGAAAAAGAAAAACAAATTTCAACATTCTTGGAGTGTAAAAAAACATTTTTTGGTAAAGTTAAATATTTCTTCAAATTTAGCAAAGGCAAAAAAACTAAGACAAAGGAAAAGATAAAAGAGGAAGAAGTTCCAGAAGTAGAAGAGGAAGAAAAAGTTGATTTAAGTGCAAAAACAATAAGAATTCCAGTAATAAAAGACAATTACAATATTGAAGAGTTAATACAAAATTACAAGGAATTAGAAGCAAAAGAAAATAAACTAAAAAATCTAAAAATGGATATAAATGCATTAAAATTAAAAAATAAGAATTTAAGCAAAAAAATTGAGAATGCTAGTATATTCATAAAAGAAATAGACAGTCATAAAAAAAGTATATTTGAATTCTGGAAATATAGCAACAAAGATGCTGTAGAGGCACTTCCAGAAGGAGAAGAAGAAGAAATAAATGTTGTAAAGAAAATTGAAAAAATCTTTGATTTCGAGGATGACTTAGAAGAATTTGGAAAAAAATATGACCAAATAATAAGAAATAAGTTAACAGAAGAAGAAACAGATGCGGTGTTTATTACAAATACTAATATTATAGAAATATTAAATAAAATAAAAATGAATGAACTATTACCTAAAGATTTAGACAACAATTTAAAACAACTAAAAAAGGAAGCTTCAGAACAGAGCGTATTGTTTGAAAATGAGGATTTTGACATTTTTGGTGGTTCAGAAGATAGTACTAAAGTTGGAAAAATAAAAAATAAAAAACATAGGGAAATTGAAAAAGATAAATTTAAAATATTAGAGATTAGCAAAAACACAAAACAAATTGGATACAAATTAGTATTAGAGCAAATTATAAACAAGATAAAATCTGCATTAGAAAAAGTTCAGATTGAAGAAGAATTACCAGTATATAAATTGGTTACAGAAGAAGATTTCGATTCAAACGGTATAAATGTTTATAATATTAATCCAGTTGAGGAAGTAGAAAAAAATATAAATATTAAAGAAGATAACATTAATCTATTTAAATTAAACATTAAGAAAAAAACAGAAGGAATACCATTTACAAATATAATCTTTTATGACAATCAAAACAGAACCCTACCAGTTGGAATGGATTTATCATCTAGAATTCTTTTAAATGTTAAGCCGGATGACTTTAAAAATGAAAATACATATAAATTTAATGTTATAAGTCTTGAAAATAAAGAAGATGATTTCTCAAAAATGAAAATAAAAACTATAAATGTTTTTGAATATGATATAGCTTAAAAAAACTCCTAAAGCTTAATGCTTTAGGAGTTTTTCTAATATTTGGACAGCATTGCTTGCTGCTCCTTTTCTTAAATTATCTGCAACACACCAAAAATTTAAACCATACTTTACACTAAGATCTCTTCTAATTCTTCCAACAAAAACTTCGTCATTGCCATCAGCTTTTCTGGCTAGTGGATAGATATTGTTTTCAATGTCATCTGCTAAAATAATATTTTCACCATTTTGTAAAAGAGTTTTTATTTCGTAAATATCAAATTCATTTTCAAATTCAACATTTATAGATTCACTATGACAATTTCTAACTGGAACTCTTACACATGTTGCAGTTATTGGTAAATTGGGTTTATTCAAAATTTTTCTAGTTTCGTTTATCATTTTGTGTTCTTCTTTTGTATAGCCATCATCTAGGAAAACATCGATATGAGGTACACAATTATTGTAAAATGTACCGTTTTCACCTTTTTCTAAATCTTCTAATCCTTTTTTACCAGCACCTGAAACTGCTTGATATGTTGAATAAACAATTCTTTTAATTCGGTATTTATCATCTAAAATTTTTAAAGGTAGCATTGCCTGAATCGTTGAACAATTTGGATTTGCAATAATTCCATTGTTTTCAAATATTTTTTCAGGATTCACTTCTGGAACGACGAGTGGAACATTTTCATCCATTCTAAAAGCACTACTATTGTCTATAACAATACAACCTTTAGAAGCGGCAAGAGGAGCAAATTTTATAGAAGTACTTGCGCCTGCAGAAAAAATTGCATAATCAAATCCTGAGTCAAAAGAATCTTCTTTAAGTTCACACACTATGTAAGTATTTCCTAAAAAATCAATTTTGCTTCCAGCAGATTTGCTAGATGAAAATAATGTGTATTGAATATTTGAAAAATTTTTTTCTTCCAAAACTTTTAAAATAGTTCTACCAACTAATCCAGTTGCTCCAACAATTGCGACTTTATAAATTTTATTCATTTTAATCACCCTTTCATTTTTTAATTGTATGCACATATATAGAAAATATTATTGTTTTCTGCAACTCCCAACTGCAATAATATTTTCTAAAAGTTTAGCATAAAAAAATTGAAAATGTAAAAAATAAAAATGGTGATAAAAATGAAATACAGAAGCTGGATAATAGTTTTAATTATGATTGGTATAGCACTGGGAGTTGGCGCGTATTTTATTGTGTATAATGTTGGAAATAAAACTAATGAGCAAGGCAATTATAAGGCAACAAGAACAGAGGCAAATGTAAATCAAAATGAAGAAAACAACAATCAAAGCGAAAAAAATGAGGCAGAAAATCCAAATACAGAAAAAAGTGAAGAAAATAGCCAGCTAGAACAACAAAATCAACAAGAACAACCACAACCTGTTGAAAAAGAAATAGCCTCATTCACAACAAAAATAGTAACAAAAGATTCAAGTAGGCAAAAAAATATTGGAATTACATGTAATACATTAAATGGGACAATTGTAGAGCCCGGCTCAACATTTTCATTTTGTAATACAGTAGGACAGGCAACGACAGCAAAAGGATATCAAAAAGCTGATATATTTGATGAAAATGGAAAAAAGAAAAAAGGCTTAGGCGGAGGAAATTGTCAAATTAGTTCAACTTTATATAATGCAGTTCTAAGTGTTCCAACATTAAAAGTAACAGAAAGACATGCTCATAGTAATAAAGTTCCATATATTGAAAGTGGTAAAGACGCAGCAGTTGCTTATGGAAGTTGTGATTTTAAATTCCAAAACAATACTGGTTATCGCATAAAAATACTAGCAACAACTAGTGGTTCTGAAGTTACAACTAAAATTATATCTTTAACATAACTATTACAAAATAAGATATATTGTTTTTGGCGAACGCTGTGGGGACCGACAAATTAGAAAGCCTTATAAAAAAAGTTTTGGAGAACTTTTTTATATAGGCTTTCTTATGCAGTTGGGGGAGAGCCAAAAACAATAATATCTTAGTTTTGATAATAAATATGGTTGACAATTTCATAATTTGCAAGTATAATAGATATGTATAAATTTGACATTACATATCTATTTTAAATTTGCACTCTTTAATAAATAGATTTGTAATAAAAAGGAGAGAGTTATTATGCTTTCAAAATATTGGAAAAAAATTGGATTGATAATAGTAATAGTTGCTTGTGTTTTCAATGTTATGATAAAACTAATCAACAAATTATCTATGGACAAAGAAATGGTTGCATCAGCACAATATGTTCAAGAAAATCCAAATGAAGAACAACAAAACGAACAAAAACAAGAAAAACAAGTTACACAAAATACAAAAAAATAAAAAATAAGCAAATAACACTTGAAAAAAATAAAAATATATGTTATTATAAGGAATAGTCAAGTTATTAAATCGGAGAAAGAGGTGAACTTAAATGAAAGAAGGAATACATCCAAACTATGATACAACAACAATTACATGCGCATGTGGAAACGTATTAGAAGTTGGTTCAACAAAAAAAGATATAAAAGTTGATGTTTGCTCAAAATGTCATCCATACTGGACAGGTAACCTAAGACAAGATAAAGTTGGAGGAAGAGCAGAAAAATTCAAACAAAAATATGGATTATAATATTTATTATAATAATACCTTATACTTAGCTTTAAGCTAAACACCTAGGCTTGAGCTCAGTTTAAGGAGATAAAAATTTAATAGGAGGTGTATACTATGACAAAGGAAAGAAAACAAGAAATTATTTCTACATATAAAAGAGAAGAAAACGATACTGGTTCTCCAGAAGTTCAAATAGCTCTTTTAACAGAAAGAATTAATGAATTAACAGAACATTTAAAAGTTCACAAAAAAGATAATCACTCTAGACGTGGTCTTTTAAAAATGGTTGGTAAAAGAAGAAATCTTTTAAACTACCTATCTAGAAAAGACTTACAAAGATATAGAGACATAGTAGAAAAATTAGGACTTAGAAAATAATTTTTTTCAAAAGCCTGTGCTTTTAAGGCACAGGCTTTTTGTAAAAATAAAGTTAATGCTTAAATATTAGGTAAGTAGCTTGTATAATGTTTTAAGGAAAGCTTAAAATATTATAGAGGTTACAATCTAATTTTTAAGCAAAAAAATAGGTGAAAAAATAAAAAGGAGAATAAAAATATGTTTAAGAGTTATGAAACAGAATTAGCAGGTAGAAAACTTGTAATCGAAACAGGAAAAATGGCAGGGCTTTCAAATGGAAGCGTATTAGTAAGATATGGAGATACAGTAGTAATGGTAAATGTTACTGCATCAAAAGAACCAAGAGAAGGAATAGATTTCTTTCCATTATCAGTAGACTTTGAAGAAAAACTATATTCAGTAGGAAAAATTCCAGGAAGTTTCATGAAAAGAGAGGGAAAACCTAGTGATAAAGCAATATTAACATCAAGAGCAATAGATAGACCACTAAGACCATTATTCCCAAAAGACTTCAGAAACGATGTAGTTGTTGTAGCAACAGTACTTTGCGTTGATCAAGACAACTCACCAGAAGTTGCAGCTATGATAGGTGCAGCATCTGCATTAGCAATATCAGACATTCCATTTGGTGGACCAACAGCAGCAGTTGCAGTAGGTTTAGTTGATGGAAAAATAATTATAAACCCAACAGAAGCTCAAAGAGAAGTGTCTGATTTAACATTAACAGTTGCTGCTACAGAAAACAAAATAACAATGATAGAAGCAGGAGCAAACGAAGTTCCAAATGATGTAATGTTAGAAGCAATCAAAACAGCACATGAAGAAATTAAGAAAATTTGTAAATTTATTACAAGTATGCAAGAAGAAATTGGAAAACCAAAATTTGAGTATAAGTCATTCGAAGTTGACCATGATGTATATGAATTTGTAAATGACAATTTCAAAGAAGAAATGAAACAAGCTGTTCAAGAAGAAGACAAAACAATTAGAGATAATAATGTTGACAGCTTAACAGCTAAAATAGAAGAAGCATATACAGAAAAATTTGGAGAAGAAGAATTCGAAGCACATAAAGCAGATTTAGGAGAAGCAATTTACAAAGTTGAAAAAATGTGTGTAAGAGAAATGATATTCAATGAACATAAAAGAGTTGACGGTAGAGCATTAGACGAAATAAGACCATTATCATGCGAAGTTGGATTATTACCAAGAACACATGGTAGCGCATTATTCACAAGAGGACAAACTCAAGTAATGTCAGTTGCAACATTAGGAATGGTATCAGAAGAACAAAAATTAGATGGTATAGATGCAGAAGAATCAAAAAGATACATTCACCACTATAACTTCCCAAGCTACAGCGTTGGAGAAGCAAGACCATCAAGAGGACCAGGAAGAAGAGAAGTAGGACACGGAGCACTAGCTGAAAAAGCCCTAGTTCCAGTAATACCTTCAAAAGAAGAATTCCCATATGCAATAAGAGTTGTATCAGAAGTATTATCTTCAAATGGATCAACATCACAAGCAAGTATATGTGGAAGCACATTAGCTTTTATGGATGCTGGTGTTCCAATTAAGAGACCAGTTGCAGGTATTTCAACAGGATTAGTTACAAATCCTAATGATGATAATGACTATGTAATGTTATTAGATATTCAAGGATTAGAAGATTTCTTTGGAGACATGGATTTCAAAGTTGGTGGAACAGAAAAAGGTATTACAGCTATACAAGTTGATATCAAATGTGATGGTTTAACATATGATATAATTGCAGAAGCATTTGAAAGAACAGAAAAAGCAAGAATGCACATTTTAAATGATATAATGCTACCAGTAATTTCAAAACCTAGAGATGAAATATCAGCTTATGCACCAAAAATAATAAGCACAACAATTAAAGTTGAAAAAATAAAAGACGTAATTGGTTCAGGCGGAAAAACAATAAATAAAATAATTGACGAAACAGGAGTAAAAATCGACATAGAAGAAGATGGACAAGTATTCATCTATTCACAAGATAATCTACAAGCTATGAGAGCTCTAGAAATGATAGAAGACATAGTAAGAGAAGTTGAAGTAGATGGAATATACCTTGGAACAGTTACAAGAATAATGGCATTTGGAGCATTTGTTGACTTAGGAATAGGAGATAAAGAAGGATTACTTCATATATCAAAAATTTCTAATGAAAGAATAAATAATGTAGAAGATGTTCTTCATGTTGGAGATAGAGTAACAGTAAAAGTTACAGACATTGACGAACAAGGAAGAATAAACTTAACAGCAAAAGGTTTGAATGAACCAAAAGTTTATGAAGAAGATTAATAAAAAATAAAAAAATTCCAAATATTTGGAATTTTTTTATTTTTTATTGCATTTTATAATTATATATGCTATTATAAAAAAACAAAAGGGTTGGAATACCTTTCGGAGAATTTCGGAGGTATAAATTCTTTAACCTCCGAAGGAAAACAATGTTTTGAAACCTAAAAAGGAGGGTTACACATGAGAGAAAATGAATTTATTACAATCAAAAGGGAATCCTTGTATGAGGGCAATAAGGAAGTAAAGGTTGAAAGACAAAAGCTGATTGCCCTTTTTGAGGAAATAAAGGATTTGTATATCTACAACAATGAATTTTCCAAACACTTTGTGGATATTCTTCCGAGAGTGAAGGAAATAACTATCAATGTTGATAGGAACAAGGAATTGGTGGATGATCACCCACAGATTATCTTTGCAACTCTGGAGGAACCGGCGATGGTAATAAAGATTCCCAGATGTCATCAAATTATATGGGGAATCTTTAACGAGTTCATTAAGTAGTAATCAAAAAACTCCGCGATTATATCGCGGAGTTTTTTAAATCGTTCTAATTAGATTCTGCCCATCTAAGCATTTTAATATCTTTATATATTGATAAAACTTCATTATATTTATCATATTCTTCTTCCCACAAGCCACCAGGAACCTTTTCAAAAGCATTAAATACTTTTTCAGCTTCCATTAAATAAATAAGTTGTTCTTGTGTAGACATTTTTTCATAATATTTTGCATAATTATATAATCTATCCAAGATTTGGTTAGCTTCAATGAAACCCCAGAAATCTTTTACATTCATTCCAAATAATTTAATTTGTAAAATAGCATATCCAACTAATGCAAATATTGCAAATACTAATAAATATAATACTGTAAATACTGCCATTTTTACCACCTTCTTCTTTAAAGTATATAAGTACATTTCTTTAGTACACTTTAATTATAACATATTTGTAATAAAAATGCAAATTTTTTGTAATAATTCTGTAATAATATTACAAAAAATAAAAAATCACGGCTCAAATACCGTGATTTTTATTGATTATTCTATTTCTTTTTCTCATCTTTTAAAACTTCTTTTATTGCTCCAAGTGAGCTTAATGCTGTAGTTGCTTCAAATGGAATGAATACTTTATTTGCATCACCTTTAGCAACTTCTTCTAATGCTTCTAAAGATTTTAATTGAACTAGTTTGTCATCTGGTTTTGCATTTTTCATAGCATTGTAAACCATTGCAATTTCTTGAGCTTTAGCTTCTGCAACAGCTTTAATAGCTTGTGCTTCACCGGCTGCTCTTCTTATTTGAGCTTCTCTATCAGCTTCAGCTTCTAGAATTGCGGCTTCTTTTTTACCTTGTGCAATAGTTACAGCAGATTGTCTTTGAGCTTCAGATTCTAGAATTAAAGCTCTTTTATTTCTTTCTGCGTTCATTTCTTTTTCCATTGCATCTCTAATGTCTGCAGGTGGGTTAATATCTTTAATTTCAACTCTGTCTATTTTACATCCCCATCTATCTGTGGCTTCATCTAAAACAATTCTTAATTGGTTGTTAATTCCATCTCTTGAACTAAATGTTTCATCTAAGTTCATTTTACCGATGATATCACGAATTGTTGTAATAGCAAGGTATTCGATACCTTTCTTTAAGTTTTGGATTTCATAAACTGCTTTTGCAGGATCTGTTATTTGATAGAAAACAACAGTATCTATTGTAATTGTAACATTATCTTTTGTAATAACTCCTTGAGGTGGTACGTCCATTGTTTGTTGTTTCAAACTAACAACTGAACGAACATGATCAAAGAATGGAAGTATAACTGTAAGACCAGCATCTGCAACTTTGTAGAATTTACCTAATCTTTCAATTATATATACTTCAGCTTGTTTAACAATTTTAATTGACATGAATGCTATTATTAAAATTATAGCAATTACTATTATTAAAAATTGCATAGTAAAATCCTCCTTTTAATTATTTTCAGCATTATGCTGAATAATGTATATATTTAATACTGATAACTAATTATGATGGAAGATAAACTTCCTAATTAAATAAACTAATATAATTATACTACAAAAATGGCAAAAAATAAATAGTTTGGTAAAAAATAGTTGAAATAAAATAAAAAAATTTTCAAAAAAACTATACAAATTATAAAAAGTAATGATATAATTACTAAGATTAAATATGAAAACCGTTCAAAGAGATTGGAAAGGATGAAGTTTTTAATGGGAAAGATATTTTTATTAGATGAATTAACAATAAATAAAATAGCTGCGGGAGAAGTAATTGAAAGACCTGCATCAGTTATAAAAGAAATGGTAGAAAATTCAATAGATGCAAAAGCAACAAGTGTAACAGTAGAAATTAGAAATGGTGGAATTTCATACATAAAGATTACAGACAATGGAACAGGAATTGCACAAGATGACTTGGAAATTGCCTTTGAAAGACATGCAACAAGTAAAATAAGGTCAGCAAGAGATTTAAATAGTGTTGTATCAATGGGATTCCGTGGAGAGGCATTAGCAAGTATTGCAGCAATTTCAAATGTAGAATTAACATCAAAAACAGAAGAACAACAATCTGGATATAAAATTGTTGTTGAGGGTGGAGATGTACTTAAAAAAGAAGAGGTTGCTTGCCAAACTGGAACAAGCATTGTTGTTAGAAACTTATTTTACAATACACCGGTAAGATACAAATTTTTGAAAAAGGATTACACAGAAACAGGATATATTGAAGATGTAATTACTAGATTAGCATTAATTAATCCTAAAGTTGCAATAAAACTTGTAAATACTGGAAAAACTATAATTCAGACATCTGGAAATGGAAGTTTAAGAGATGTAGTTTATAGCATTTATGGAAAAGATGTAGCACAAGGATTATTAGATGTTGACTATAGATATGAAGATGTGAGAATAAAAGGTGTAATTGGTAAACCAGAAATTGCAAGGTCAAATAGAAGCAATCAATTATTCTTTGTAAATAAAAGATATATAAAAGATAAAATTTTGACAACAGCAACAGAACATGCTTATAAGAATTTGCTAGATGTAGGAAAATTTGCATTTGCGATATTAAATATAGAAATGCCACCACATAAAGTGGACGTAAATGTACACCCAGCAAAATTGGAAGTAAGATTTGAAGAAGAAAACAAAATATTCAAAGCAATATATCATGCAATAGAAGTTACATTGGAAAAATCAAGTCAAACAACAACAACGGTAGATAATATTATTATACAAGAAAAAACACCATTCAAGCCACAATTAAGAAATGAAGAAAGAATTGAAGAAGTAAAAAAAGAAGAAAAAGAAAGTAGATTCAGTTCATTCCTTAACAAGAGAAAAAATAAATATAACTTTGGAAGTGGAAACAATATAATAGAAGCTTTGTATAATGAAAAGAAAAATGAAGACTATACAGAATTTTTCGCAAATGAAGATAAACAAAAAATACAACCAGAAAAAGAAGAAAATATTGTAAATACATCAGATGTTTTACAAGAATTAAAAAATATAAATGAAAACATCCAAAAAGATATTGTTAGTGAACAAATTAAAAAAGAAGTTGTAAATGAACAAGTTCCAGAAGAAGTAAAAGAAAATTTGAGTACTGAAATTGAGAAAAATGATGAAATGCATAATGTTACATCTGAAGAAGACAAAGAATTGCCAGATGGTTCAACATATACATATGAAGGAGAAAACAAAGAAAGAATCGAATCACTTTTAAGACAACTTCATCCAGAAAAATATAATGAAGACTCAAAAGAAAACGAAAATGTTAATAAAGCAAATAATGAAAATCAACCAATAGATGAGAAAAAAGATGAAGAATTAGTTGAAGAAAAAGGCGAAGAAACAATTGAAGAAAAACATGAGTATCAAATTGAACCAAAAGATGATGCGAAAGTAGCAGAAGCTAGTGAAAACTATAGTTTAGTAAGTGAACAAACAATAGAAATAAAAGCTATAGAAAACAATGTAAACAGCCAAGACAAAAAAGAACCAATAGCAGAAACGTCAAGTGTTTTCAAATCAATGTATGAAAAATTATTTGGAACAAAAGTTATACAAGAGGATGATAGCAAAGAAAAAGAAGTTCAAAAAATAGATGCAACAGACATTGTAAATGAAAATGTTTCTATGTTTGAAGGAATTAAAGAATTCAACAAGCCTACATATAAAATAATAGGAGTTGTATTTGGCTCATATATAATAGTTGAAATTGAAAAAGAAATGTATATTATAAATGAGAAAGTAGCAAGAGAAAGAATAATATTTGAAAAATTAAAAAATAACTATAACAACAATATAAATAAAGATTCTCAAATGTTATTATTACCAGATATTATAAATTTAAGCAAAAAACAGATGGAAGTTGCAAAAGAAAATATGCAAATGTTTGCACAAGCTGGATTTGCTTTAGAAGAATTTGGAGAAGATACAATTAAACTTTCTGGCGTACCTTCAGCTTGCATACAATTAAACACAAAGGAATTATTCTATGAAATAATTGACCAAATTAATACGGTTGCAAGAACTGATGTACAAGGAAAACTTGACAAATTCATTGAAAAAATAGCTGAAGAAATTACTAAAAAGGAAAAAACAATAGAAACAATTCAAGAAGTAGACAGCTTATTAGAAGTTTTATTACAAATTGATGAACCATTTGTATATATGGCAAATAAGCAAGTTGCTTTAAAAATGAGCAAGTATGATATTGAACGTAAATTTTCAAGAAAGTAAAAGGAGAGAAAAATGCCAGTAATAATAACACTATTAATTGCAATGTTTTTGATTTTGCTAAGTTGGACATGGCATAACATGGGGGATGTTGAAAAGAAAACAAAAATTAGCACAATAATTATTTCTTTAATTATTGTGTTATGCATAACTTTTGTAATATTTAATATTTCTAAAAATGGAGTTAAATATAATTCTGAGGAAAGTATGAATTCTGTTAGAAATATTCTTGTATTGGCTTTTACAATTATAAATGGCTTAATCATAATTCCTCCTTTTGCCAAAACAATTGGTAGAGTACATGATAAAGAAATATCAAAGGAACAAGCAACAAGACATTTAGGATTTTTACTTCTAGTTTTTGCATTAGCTTTAGTAATTGAGTGTTTCTATTTAACAAGCGTTCAGCAAGGAATTTTAGACATTTATAATAAGGCAATTAATAGGTCATAAAAGAAGGAGATTAGAAATGCTACCAAAAGTTATAGTGATATGTGGTCCTACAGCATCAGGAAAAACAGCACTTTCAATAGAATTAGCAAAAGAAATTAATGGTGAAATAGTATCATGCGATTCAATGCAAATTTACAAAGATATGGACATAGGAACAGCCAAAGTTACTCAAGAAGAAATGCAAGGAATCAAACATTATCTTGTGGATTTTGTATCGCCAGATGAAAGATATAGTGTTGCTAGTTTTAAAAAAGATGCCAAAAAAGCAATTAAAGAAATAATAGCAAAAGGCAAAACACCAATAATAGTTGGTGGAACGGGATTATATGTTGATAGTTTAATTTATGAAATTGAATATCCTCAAATAGAATTTGATGAGGCATACAGAAAACAATTAGAGCTACAGGCGGAACAAAAAGGTATAGAAACACTATACCAAATGGCAAAAAAAATTGATCCACAAGCACTAGAAAAAATAAGCGAAAATGATCAAAAAAGAATAATAAGAGTTTTAGAAATATATCACTCTACAGGCAAGACAAAAACACAATTAGAGGCTGAATCAAGAAAACCATTAGAATATGATTATAAAGTATTTGCAATAAATTGGGATAGAGAAAAACTATATGAAAGAATAAATAAAAGAGTAGATATTATGATAGAACAGGGATTGGTAGAGGAAGTTAAAAATATTAAACAAAAGTATTCAAAATTTCCAACAGCAATGCAAGGATTAGGATATAAAGAAGTAGTGGATTATTTAGAAGGACTATATTCGAAAGAAGAAATGATAGACAAAATTAAAATGGAAACAAGAAGATATGCCAAAAGGCAGTTAACATGGTTTAGAAAAAATAAACAAACCATCTGGCTAAATGGAGAAGAAAAAATAAGCGAAAATGTAAGGATTATAATGGAAAATCTTTAAGTTAGAAACGAATTAGAACACTAAAACATTAGGTGTTTTGGAGGTTATAAATTGGAAGAAAAAATATATAGTAAGAAAAAACTAAATAATAAAAAGGTTGCATTGGTATCTTTAACATTACTAATAATATATGTTTTGTATGCTGTTTTCTTATTAACAAATGAACAAGCTAAAGTATTTACAATAGAAAAAAGCAAGTTATACTTGGAAGAAACAAATATAGGGTATGTTATTAGAAATGAAAAAGTCGTAAAAGGTGAGAATTATAAAAATGGAATGGAACAAATAAAAACAGAGGGAGAAAAAGTTAGTGTAAATGAATCTGTTTTTAGGTATTATAGTCAAAATGAAAATGAATTAAAACAAAAAATAGCAGAATTAGATGTTCAAGTTCAAAAAGCAATGCAAGAAAATGAAAATATTAATAGACTTTTGGATGTTAAAAATATAGAAAATCAAATAGATCAAAAAGTGTTTGAATTAAACAAACAAACAGATAATTCCAAAATAGGAGAATATAAAAAAGAAATAAATGAATTAGTGTACAAAAAAGCAAAGATAGTTGGAGATAATAGCAAACAAGGTTCATACTTAAAAGACTTAATAAATGAAAGAGCAAAGCTAGAAGCTAGTTTGAATTCGGGGGCAGAATATGTAAAATCGCCAATAAGCGGAATTGTTTCTTACAGAGTAGATGGATTAGAGGATACTTTAACAACTAATAATTTAGATAGCTTAACAGAAGAATATTTAAATAATTTGAATTTAAAAACAGGAAAAATTGTTGCAACAAGTGATGAGTGCGGAAAAATAATAGATAATTTTTCTTGTTACATAGTTACAACTTCAAGCACAGAACAGGCTCAAACTGCTAAAATAGGAGATAAAGTTAAAGTAAGAATATCTACAAATTCTGAGATAGACGCAAAAATTACAAATATAAAACAAGAGGATAATGGAAAGTATTTGTTGATTTTAGAAATCAATAAAGGAATAACTGAATTATCAAATTATAGAAAGATTTCATTTGATTTAATATGGCTTAGCTATTCTGGATTTAAAGTTCCAAATCAGGCAATTGTTGAAAAAGATGGTTTGACTTACGTAGTAAGAAAAAGGGCTGGCTATGAGACAAAAGCGCTTGTTAAAATATCACAAATAAACGAAAAAGATGTAAAAAATGAAAAATATACTATAATAAGAAATTACAAATCTGATGAATTGCAGGAATTAGGGTGGACAACCAAAGAAATCAATTCATATAAAGGAATATCATTATATGATGAAATAATAATCAATCCAGATATAAGCAAAATAGAATAAATATTACAAAAATATTACAATTATATTAAAATTTAATAACATTTTAAAAAAGTATTGACAAGTTTCGCAAAAAAGTAGATACTTATACCATAAGAAAACGAATGAAGTTTAAGAATATTAGGAGGTTTTTAATATGGCAGGAGCGCTAATGAGTAAAGTATGGGATTTATTTGGTATGGATTCAGGAGAGCCAGAAGAGATTGAAGAAGAAAACGTTGTAGATTATGAAGAAGATGAAGAAAATTATGAAGAAGATAGAAAATTATTCGGAAATCTTGGAAGAAAAAATAAAGTTGTTGCAATGCCACAAGCACAAGGAAACTCTATAAAAATGGTAATATCTCAACCAACAACATTTGAACAATCTGATGAAATATGCGGTTTTTTAAAGGAGAAAAAATCTGTAATAGTAAATCTTGAATATGTTAATAAAGACGTGGCTAGAAGAATAGTTGATTTTATTAGCGGTGGAGTTTATGCACTAGATGGATATATACAAAAAGTATCAAATTCTATCTTTTTAGTTGCGCCATCAAACTATGAAATTACAAATGAAATGGCTAGAGAAGAAATGAAAAGCAAACTTTCTGTTTCTTGGTTAAAAAACAACGGAGTAAATTAGTCAGTTCATGTAGGGTGGTTTGTTAAGTTTAACAAATCTGTTTGCACCTTAAGAAAGGAAATAAATATGATAACACCATTAGATATTGAAAATAAAAAATTCGGCAAACAAATGATGAATGGATATAGCGTTGAAGAAGTAGACGATTTCCTTGATGATTTAACTGTTGATTATAGCAAAAACTATAAAGAAATATCAGAATTAAGATCAAAGGTTGAAGAACTAAATGCTAGTTTAGCTCATTATAAAACAATTGAATCAACATTGCAAAACACATTGCTAATGGCTCAAGAAACAGCAGAAGAAGTTAAAAATGTTGCAAAACAAAAAGCAGAGCAAATAGTAAATGATGCAAAAGCTAGATCAGAAAAACGCGTTAATGAATTAAACCAAGAAATAACAGAAAAACAAAAAGCTCTTGAAGATATTAAAAAACAATTTGATATATACAAGGCAAAAATGGAATCATTATTGATTTCTCAATTAGAGTTATTAAAAGAAGTTAATAAAAATTAAATTTTACTAAAGACTATCAAATAAAAGATAGTCTTTTTAATTTTGGGTATTATGTAAAATGAATGAAGCTGAAAATAATTTATTTAATAAAATTTGACAAATAATGTTGAAAAAATATTACAAAATTGCCAAATTGTTACAGCAAAGTTAAATATATATTACAATTTCGTTAATTCTATTGACATTATGAAAAAAAAGAATAAAATAGTAGCATAGGAGAATTACAATATTATGAGAGTAATTAGCGGTAAAAATAAAGGCACAAAATTGTATACATTAGAGGGGCTAAATACTAGACCAACATTAGATAGAGTAAAAGAATCATTATTCAATATAATTAATTTTGACATTCCAGGATGCACTTTTTTAGATTTATTTGCAGGTAGTGGCTCAATTGGAATAGAAGCAGCAAGTAGAGGAGCTAAAAAAGTAATTATGTGTGAAAAAGCCAAAGATGCTGTGAATGTAATACGAAAAAATTTAGAAAAGACAAAACTAACACAACAAATAAAATTGTATAATGATGATTTTGAAAAATGCATAAATACTTTAGAGGAAAAAATAGATATAGTATTTCTAGATCCTCCATATAAAACAGATTATGCATATAAAGCTGCAAAGCAATTATTAGAAAAAAATATACTTAAAGAAAATTCTATTATCATTTTAGAAACAGATATTGAAGAAATTGTGGAAAAACAATTTGAAGAGTTATCTTTAGAGGAATTTAGCAAGAAAAAATATGGACGAGCTCATTTATTATTTTATAAATTAAAAAAATAGAATCTGTTCATACAGTAAAGGAGAAACATTTATGGAAATATTTACATTATTAGAAACATTAGAGGATTTATTAGAAACAAGTAGAAGCGTACCATTTTCTACAAAGGTAATTGTTAATAAGGAAGACGTTTTAGACTTAATAAAAGAAATTAGATTAAAATTACCAGATGAACTAAAACAAGCAAAATGGATAAAAGAAGAAAGACAAAGAATATTGCAAGAAGCTCAAAAAGAAGCAGATGGCATTGTTAAAGAAGCAGAAAACAGAATAATTGCAATGATAGATGAACATGAAATAACAAGAAAAGCATATGACCAAAAAACAGAAATAATTGAAACAGCAAACGAAATGTCTAGAGAAATATCAAGAGGAACAAAGGAATATGCTGATAGCCTTCTAGAAAATACTGAAAATGTTTTAACTGATACATTGGGTAAACTTGAAGTAAATATGAACGAAGCTATGAAGCTAATGCAAATATCTCTAGAAGATACTTTAAAAACAATACAAAATAGTAGAAAAGAATTAAAATAGAAATCAAAAGTCAAAATCTAAAAAGTCAGAATTGAATCTTTGACTTTTAGCTTTTGGCTTTTATTAGTATTTAACAATACCAAAAGGAGAGATTTTAATGGCAAAAAGAAGAAGAAGAAGCAAAGCTAATAAAAACAATTTAACAATAGTTATTTTAATAATAGTCAGCATATTATTAGGTTTTTTAATATATACGAAATCAGGCGCAATGGGGCAAGGATTGAGTGAAATACTTGGTGGAATGATGGGAGTTTCAAGACTATTCTTACCAATTGGTATTTTAGGTGTTGCAATAAAACTAGCATGTGGAAATAATGAATACGTTACATCAAAACTTGTTAAATTTGGAATAATTCTAATAAGTTTATCTGTTGTAATGAGCGTTTTTCAAATATCAGCAGGTGAATTAAATCCTAATAAGGAAATAGGAGAAGCGATAAAAGATGCATATTACACAGGTTCATTAGGAAATGGCGGTGGAGCCTTAGGCGCATTACTAGCAATTCCGCTTGCAAAACTAATAGGAAATGTTGGAACAATAATAGTATTTATTGGTGTTGCGCTAGTTTTAGCAGTAAATACATTTGGAATAAATCTTGCAGAAATGATAAGTATTTTGGTAGAAAAACATCAGGACAAAGCTCAAGAAAAACATGACGAAAAAATCGAAATGAGAGAGAAACAAAGGGCTGAAAGAGATAAAATAAGAGAACAAAGAGAAATAGAAAGAGCCAAAAGGGCCCAACTTACAAAGCAAGAAAAAGAACAAAAAAGAATGAATTTAAAAGATTTAGAAATTGATGATGACGAAAATGAACCAGAACAAATAAAAATCAATTTTGGTGGAAAACTATTAAATGGAAAAGAAGATAAAAAGCTTAAAAAATATAGCCACAATGCTGATGATTTAATGCCACTAGGAATGGACAAAAAAGAACATCAACCAGATGTTATCGAAAATAATTTATTTAAACAAGAGGAAGAACAAAAAGAGGATAAAACAAAAGAAGTATTACAATTAGAGCATACTATAACAGTAGAAGACGAAAACTATGAATATCCTCCAGTAGAAATACTTTCTAAAGGAACCAGTAAGGGACTAAAAGGCGGAGCAAAAGCCCTAACAGATACTGCAACAAAACTACAAAAGACTTTATATAGTTTTGGAGTTTCAGCAAAAGTAGAAAATGTATCTGTTGGTCCAGCAATTACAAGATATGAGTTAAAACCAGCAGAAGGTGTAAGAGTTAGCAAAATTGCAAATTTAGCAGATGATATTGCATTAAACCTAGCAGCAGAGACAATAAGAATAGAAGCTCCAATTCCAGGAAAACAAGCAGTTGGAATAGAAGTGCCAAACAAGGAAAAACAAGCTGTACATTTAAGAGATGTATTAGAAAGTCCTGAATTTTTCGATAGCAATTCTAAATTAACAGTAGCACTTGGAAAAGACGTTGCAGGAAACATCCAATTAGCGGATATAGCAAAAATGCCACACGTTTTAATTGCAGGTTCAACTGGCTCTGGTAAGAGTGTTTGTATAAATACAATTATTACTAGCATAATATATAAAGCAAAACCAAGTGAAGTAAAACTTGTAATGGTTGACCCAAAAGTTGTAGAACTTTCAGTATATAATGGAATACCACATCTTTTAATTCCTGTTGTAACAGATCCTAAAAAGGCTGCAGGAGCTCTTGCTTGGGCAGTTCAAGAAATGGATAATAGATATAATCTATTTGCATCAAAAGGTGTAAGAGATTTAGTAGGTTATAACAAAGCAGTAGAAAAAGATGGAGGAATAGGAAAACTTCCACAAATAGTAATAATAGTAGACGAGTTGGCAGACTTAATGATGGTAGCTGCAAAAGATGTAGAAGAATCAATTTGTCGTTTAGCTCAAAAAGCAAGAGCAGCTGGAATGCATTTGGTAATTGCAACACAAAGACCATCAGTTGATGTTATCACAGGTTTAATAAAAGCAAATGTACCTTCAAGAATTGCGTTTGCAGTGTCTTCACAAGTAGATTCAAGAACAATATTAGATAGCGTTGGAGCAGAAAAACTACTAGGAAAAGGAGATATGTTATTCTTCCCAGCCGGTGCTTCAAAACCTTCAAGAGTACAAGGAGCATTTGTTTCAGATGATGAAGTTGAAAAAATAGTAGACTTTGTAAAACAAAATGGAACTGCTACATATAGCGAAGATATACTAGAAAGCATTGAAAATAGTCAAAAATCAGATAAAGAAATTGCAATGGAAAAAGATGATGAAGACGAAACAGATCCATTCTTAATGGAAGCAATTCAAACTGTTGTAGAAACAGGGCAAGCTTCAACATCATTTATACAAAGAAAATTCAAAGTTGGCTATGCAAGAGCAGGAAGAATAATAGACCAAATGGAAGAAAGAGGAGTTATTTCTGGCTACCAAGGAAGTAAACCTAGAGAAGTTCTTATGACATTAGAACGTTTAAATGAATTAAAGATGTCTACTTCTCCAGAAGAAAATAATTAAAATTGAAAGGAGAAAAGCTTTGCAAAAGAAAAAAGAAAATTTTTTAGATAGAGTAATAAAGAAAAATTTTAATAATGAACTAGAACATGTGCTAGAACATAAAGCATTTGATGAAAACGTAAAAAGCCTTCTCCTTAGTATTTTATATAAATTAGAGACAGCATATCCTGACTATGCAAAAGTCAAGAAAAATGTTACACCCAAAGATGAATTTTTACAAATGATTATAGATTTAATTCAAAAGGATGTAGACAAAATAACTCTTGTCAAAATGGGATCAGAAGAAGCAAAAATTCTGAAAAATAGAACTTTTATTGTAAATAATAAAAACAAAGAAATAATATGCTATCCAATAGAAAGAAAACTGTTATATGCACTATTAAAAATAAGCAAAAAAGATAAAATAATTAAAGACAAATATTTTGTGATTAGCAAAACTATATCTGATATGCTAAATACAGGAAATAACATAAATATGGTTGAACCTATGCGCGATTTTAATGGCTTTTCATGGTCTGTAGTTGTAAAAGATATAGAAAGCATTGAGCATAATTTAATTTACCAAAATCTTAGAATAATTGTTGGAGCAGAGTTCTTAAATAAGTGGATTTATAATCGAGAATCAATTATAGATTATTTTGAATTATTAAAAGAAAAGTTAGAAAAATTATATGGTAAGCAAAAACAAGAAGAAATAATAGATTACATTTCTAGACTATCAGTACTTTTAGAAGTGAAATACGACATAGAAAAAACAAAAAGATTCCTTAATGGCAAAAGAGAAATAGAAAACAAAATTAAAGAAATAAATAACAAAGAAGAATTTACATTAAAACTAACAAAAGAAAAAAAGGAATTAAATAAGCAAATAAAAAATATCGATACACTTTTAAGCGATAAAAACTTATTACAAGAAGAATACCATAAAAGAAACGAAAATCTTCCTTTAGATAAAAAAATATTTAGTATGAGAGTTCTTGCAAAAATGTTAAAAGAAGAAAGGGTAAAACTAGAAAATAGAAGAGAAAACATTAACAAATTGCTAAATCCTCAAAAATTTATTAAATATCAAAAAGAATTGGAAGAAAAATACAAATATATTCAATATATAGAAGCTACAAATATTGAGGAAAAGATAAAGGTGTTGATTTTTGAATTTCAAAAGATATTTTTAGAGTGTTTAAAAGTAAAAATTGAAAAAGCAAATACTAAAGAAGAAATTTTAAATAATATTATAGAATTAAGATACTATTTAAATATACCAATAACAAGAAAAAATAAAATAATCGAATTAAATCAACTTTCAAGTCAAATACAAGAAATTGCTCAAATTCTTATATCTAAAGGAATACAAGAAAAAGAATTAGTAAATATATCAAGTCAAAAAGGTTTAAATTTTTATATTTTAAAAGAAATTTTTAAAACTAAAATAATTGTTTTAGAAGGCATAAATATAGAGTTAACAAAAGAGAATGAAAGACTTTATCTTCAAATATTTGATGAAAATGTATTTGAAGAAAAGGTTGATTTAGGAGATATTAGGCAATTTGACTTAAAACAATTTAATATAAAATTTAATAAAACAATTAAAATCTTTAATTTATAGTATAATCATAGAAGAGCTACAAGATAGCGCCAAAAAGATTGGGGGAAAATAAATGAAAATTACATTTTTAGGAGCGACAAAGACAGTTACAGGCTCAAACTATTTAGTAGAAGGAGCAGGAAAGAAATTTTTAGTAGATTGCGGAATGTGGCAAGGAAGTAGCGAATTAGAAGAAGAAAACTTACAAGAATTCGAATTTAATCCTGCAGAAATAGACTTTATGTTATTAACACATGCGCACATTGATCACTCTGGAAGAATTCCAAAACTATATAATGAAGGATTTAAAAATAAAATATATGCACATAAAGCGACATGCGATTTATGTGCTCTTATGTTGCCAGATAGTGGTCATATACAAGAAATGGAAATCCAATGGAAAAATAAAAAAAGAATAAGAAAAGGATTAGAGCCTAGAGAACCATTATATACTGCAGAACAAGCTGCAAGATGTTTGGAAATATTTGAACCAGTTAAATATGATGAAATAATTCCAATAGATGAAAATATTCATGTAAGATTTAATGATGCAGGACACATGCTTGGTTCAAGCATTATAGAACTTTGGGTAAAAGAAGATGGAAAAGAAACAAAAGTAGTATTTACAGGAGATTTGGGAAATAATGATATACCACTTTTAGACTCTCCAACAATGATAGACTCTGCAGACTATCTAGTAATGGAATCAACATATGGAAATAGACTTCATGTAAGAAATGATGAAAAAGCTGAATTATTCTTAAAAATAGTTTCTGAAACATTAGATAAAGGTGGTTCTGTAGTAATCCCTTCATTTGCAGTAGGAAGAACACAAGAAATATTATATGAACTAAATAAATTAAAAGAAAAAACAGATGATGAAGAATTCTTAAAAGAATACGAAACATTAATGAAAGCACCAGTATATGTAGATAGCCCACTTGCAATATCTGCAACAGAAGTTTTTAAAGATAATACAGAATTATTTGAAGAAGAAATAAAACAAGAAATATTAAGAGGAGATAATCCACTAGAATTCCCAGGGTTAAAATTTGCAATGACAACAGACGAGTCAAAAGCATTAAACGAAGATCCAACACCAGCAGTAATAATATCTGCAAGTGGAATGTGTGATGTAGGAAGAATAAAACATCATTTAAAACATAACTTATGGAATCCCAAAAGCACAATACTATTCGTTGGCTACCAAGCTCCAGGAACACTTGGATATAGCATAGTAAATGGAGCTAAAACTGTAAAAATATTTGGAGAAGAAATAGCAGTAAATGCTAGAATTGAATATATAGAAGGCTATTCAGGACACGCGGACCAAGAATGGTTAATGAACTTTGTATATTCATTTATACACAAACCAAAACATATCTTTTTAGTACATGGAGAAGTTGAATCTCAAAATGTATTACAAGAAAAAATAGTAAACGAAGCGGGAATAAATGCAGTAATACCTGAATTTGGCGAAACATATGAACTAAATGATGAAATTCCAGTAATAAACAAAATAGAAAGAAAAGCACCAGTAGTAACAATAAAAGATGAAGTACTACAAAGACTTGAGAAAGTTAAAAATGAGCTTAAAGATATGGATGAATATGTTAAACAAGACATGGTAAATCCAGACTTAAAAGATAGTGATATCTTTAGAATAAACGAAAAAATAAAAGACTTAGAAAAACAAATCTTAAACGTAATCGAAGGCTAACATTTTGGGACACTTTCAAAAAGTTAAGTAACATTTTGGGACACTTTCAAAAAGTTAAGTGACCTTTTTCAAAAATCGAAAAGCAAGAGTTGCAAACAAGAGCAACCTTGCTTTCTTTATATTAAATCACCATTTTTTGAACTTTGGCTAATATTTTTTTATTTTGAAAAATTCGTACAGAACTACTTGACAGTCAATATAAATCTATATATAATACAAACAAGAATTTGAATACCAACATATATAAAAGGAGGGAAAATATTGAAAAAACAAAATAATAAAGAAGTATCTATTCGTTCTAGTGCGGCAGAATACCTTACATATATTGCAGCAGTTGGAGATAATCCAGAATCAATAGAAGTTAGATATGAAGACGAAAATATATGGCTAACACAAAAAATGTTAGCAACAGTTTATGGTGTAGAATTAAATACTATAAATTATCATATAAAGAAGATTTATGAAGATAAAGAGTTAGAACAAGATCCAACTATTCGAAATTTTCGAATAGTTCAAAAAGAAGGAAATAGAGAGGTTTCAAGAAATGTTGCACACTATAATCTTCAAATGATAATTGCAATTGGTTTTAAAGTTGATAATGAAAGAGCAGTGCAATTTAGAAAATGGGCAAATCAAATAGTTAAAGATTACACCATAAAAGGATGGGTAATGGATGAGGAACGTCTTAAAAATGGTGGTTCAATATTAACAGAAAAATATTTTGAAGAGCAATTAGAACGTATTAGAGAAATACGTATGTCAGAAAGAAAGTTTTATCAAAAGATAACAGATATTTATGCAACTTCTATTGATTATGATAAAACAGCAACAGCAACAATTAGATTTTTCACATCAGTTCAGAACAAATTGCATTATGCGGTTTCTGGAAATACTGCTGCAGAAATTATTTATAATAGAGCAGACCACAAAAAAGAAAATATGGGATTAAAAACATGGGAAGGAGCACCAAATAGTAAAATACATAAATATGATGTTGTAATTGCCAAAAACTATTTAGATGAAAAAGAAATAAAGCAATTAGAACGACTAGTTTCAGCTTATTTAGATTTGGCAGAAATGCAAGCAATGAGGCATATTCCAATGACAATGGCAGATTGGGAAGAAAGATTAAATGGATTTTTACAATTATGGGACCATGAAATATTAAAAGATAATGGGAAAATAACTGCAGAAATGGCAAAATTACATGCAGAAACAGAATTTGAAAAATATAGAATTATCCAAGACAAAATTTATATATCAGATTTTGACGAGCTGATTTTAAAAACAAAAAATGATTAAGAATAAAAACTTTTTGGGACACTTTCAAAAAGTTAAGCAAAATTAAAAAGCAAGAGTTGCAAAAACAAGCAACCTTGCTTTCTTTGTTTCTTGTTCCTTATTATACTAATAATATATTATGTATTAAAGTATAAAAGGAGGTAAGAAAAATGGCACAAGATGAAGTAAAAAAAGAAGACATTTTATTTAGCAAATGCTGTGATGAATGGCTCGAACTAAAGAAAACACTTGTAAAGGAATCTTCATACTTTAATTATAAGTTTGCAGTAGAAAAGCATATCAAGCCTGTTTTAGGCCAAAAAACTTTACAAGATATGGAACACTACGATATGAATGAATTTATTAAGATAAAAAAAGAACAGGGACTTACAAGTAGCTTGAAAGAATTACTTGTAAGGGTAAAATCCATTTTGAAATATACTAAAAAGAAATATGGAATAAACTTTGATTTTGATTTTAGGTCTGGCTATGTTGCAAAAGCTGGAAAATTAGAAGTGTTTACAGAAAAAGAAAGGCTAAAATTAACAAAATTTTTAATTGAAACAGATGATATAAGATATTTAGGCATACTAATATGTTTATATTCAGGACTTAGAATTGGTGAAATATGTGGCTTAAAATGGAAGGACATAGATTTAGAAACAAAAGAAATATCAGTTGAAAGAACAGTACAAAGAGTTTATACAGGAATGAGAGTAAAATCAAAGGTTATTGCTACATTACCTAAAACAGCAAAATCAATGAGAAGAATCCCTATTGCCAAAAACATACTAGAAATCTTAAAAGAAAACAAGAAAAAATATGATGAAAACGATTTTATTACAACTGGCGAAATAGACAAAAGCTTTGAACCTTTTACATATAGGTATGTCTATAAACAAGCATTAAAACATTGTGAGATACCGTATAAAAAACTTCATTGCCTTCGCCACACTGTGGCCACTCGTTGCATTAGGGTGGGGATGGACATTAAATCATTAAGCGAAGTGCTAGGACACAGCAATATTGGTACTACTATGAATATTTATGTTCATTCTAGTTATGAGGTTAAAAAAAAGTACATAGATAGGTTGTAAAAAAAATAAAGAGCGTAGGGGATACGCTCTTTAAATAATATATTTATTCTCCGGCTTCTAGGATGTATGGGTCTCCAAATGTTCCAGAGCCACTTTTTATTTTTGCTGTTGGATTGATTAGGAATACTGGGCGGAAGCCGAAAGTTGGAAGATCTCCACCTCCAGAAGAATACATTAAGTAACTTTCGGACAATTTATCTTTACTATTTACAAAACGCATAATTAGTGAACCACTATCGGATAACAAACGAGAAGCTAACCAATAATTACTACTTATGTTTCTTATGCTTAAATGTTCCATTTTATTAAAATCTTCTATGTAGTTTGTGTCTGTTCCTTTATACCCCATTGATGTGTCTACGCCTGCTTCATCATCTTTATGCCCAAATTTATCTTTATGTGTGGTTTCATTTTTAGTCATCGTTGCTATACTTCCTACACATCTTGCATCTGCCACAATATTATCTCCTGTATTTATATAGCTTTCTGCTTTATTGTTTAAATTTTCTATTGCATTATTATATGAATCTTGGGCTTTCAACCATCCTGTTCCATTTGCTCCTATATTATCATTTTTTCCTAAATTTACTGTTGCAACAGAAGATGTTGTCATTATTTGCAAACCATGTGTATCATCATTATATAATACTCTACACATTTCTGCATTATCTTCTGTTTGACCATTCATAGCATATTTAACATATGTACTTGTAGCAGAATTTGTTGGAACTGGTATTACATCTTTAGCAGTTGTTACTTTTAGTAATATAACTGAAATATTTTCAATTTTCTTTCCAGATTTGCCTTCAATAGTCATAGTTGTGGTTAATTCTTGTTCATCTCCTGTTATTATCCCACCGGATATCTTCCATATACCATCAGTATCTTTAGCAGCTGTTGCAATAGACGTATCTGCAATAGTGCAAGATTTTATTTCTTCAATATTATCGCCATTAGTAATTACAATTGGTACTTTTGATCTTTCTTCAACAGAAATAGGACTAATAATTGCTTTATCCATAGTATCTATTGCATTAACTAAGCCACCATTTGTAATTTTATATTCTCTACCAGAATTACCTTGAATAACCCAAGGCCCAGCGCCAGTAATTTTTTCAATTTCAGTTTGTGCAATTATACCATTTAATTGAACTCGTAAATCACTATCATTTACTTTTCCATCTAAACCTTGAGACATTGCATTTACAACGCATAGTTTTATTTGTTCTAATTCCTCTCCAAGTTTGTTTTCTTCTCTTGCTTGTGTAGCCTTTTCCATTGCACTTTCATTACCTGTTATGGCATTTATTGTAACTCCAGCTAATATCAATAAAACCACAATAGTAACAATCAAAGCAATCAATGTTATACCTTTGTTTTTCTCTAAATAATTCATTAGTAAAACCCCCATTTTTCAAATTATCATTAACTAAAAATAATTAATAAACTTTTTATAATAATTTTATAGCATGAAATAGCGAAAAAAGCAATACCTCAAAAAATTTTGTTATAATATTTTTATTTTATAAAAACATTGATTTATCAACGATTTTTGGCATTTCAAATAATTATTAATTATTTTTAGTTAATAATTATTTTCCTTAGAAGTGCTTTATTTACAAGTGCTTTTTATTTTTTTCAAAAAATATAAAAATATCTTAAATAAATCTATTATTTTCAATATTTGTAACCTCATTTGTTAGTGTAAAATTTTAGTTGGCAAAGTATAGAAAAACTGATTTTAAACTTTTGGGGACACTTTCAAAAAGTAACTTGACTTTTTCAAAAAAATATGTATAATAAAATCATTAGGGGGGAAAAGTATGTGAAATATCATGCTTTTTCCCTTTTATCAATTTTAAGGAGATGGTAATTATTCCAAGAATAGCAAGAAATAATTTAAATACACCATTTTTACATGTAATGGTTCAAGGGGTTAATAAGGAGTATATTTTCTATAAAAAAGAATATATAGAAAAATATTTAAAATTAATTGAAGAAAATTTAGAAAAATATGATTTAACAATAATGGCATATTGCATGATGAATAATCATGCTCATTTTCTAATTTATACCGAAAATGTTGAAAAATTTGGAAAATTTATGCATCAGTAAATCTAAATTATTCAAGAATGTATAATAAGGAAGAAAACAGATGTGGTGTACTTTTTAGAAATCGATATCAGGCTGAACCAATCTATGATATAAAATATTTAATAAATTGTATCAAGTATATTCATGAAAATCCAGTTAAAGCCAATATAGTTAGTAAAAGTGAGGATTACAAGTACTCATCAATTAAGGATTATTTAAACAATACAGGTACAACTCAAAGTAATATAATGAAAGAAATTTTTGGTGATAACTATAACTTTAAAATGATGCTAAAAAATGCTGAAGAAAAGAGTTTTATAGATATTGAGCAACCTAATTCAGATGAAATAAGAAAGTTTATAATTAATGGTATAAGTGAATTTTTAAGAGAAAAATCTATTAGCGTAGTAGATATTTTTTCAAATAGAAGTCATTTGAAGGATTTGATATTATATTTAAATGAAAGCTGTAATATAAAAAATAAAGATATTCAAAAATTTCTAGAAGTTTCAAAGCCTACATTGTGTAGAATAAAGTATCATTAACCTTTTAACCTTTTGAAAGTGTCCCAAAAAGTTAAGCAAAAGATATTGAGATTTTTTTTTATTTAGTGTAGAATAGTTTTGTAATTAAACGAAAGAAGGTAAAGAAAAATGAGCAAATATTTAAATGAAGCAATTATTGGAAATCAAAATATTTTAGCAACATTCACAAGCAAGGGAGAGTTGCAAAGGCTATATTTTCCAACAAAGGATAATAGGCAATATATAAATTATTTCCATACAGGAGTTCAAATAAATGATTCAGATTTAATTTATTTGCATGATGATATAAACAATAGCTACAAGCAATATTATGAGCCAGACACAAACATTTTAAATACAGAAATAACAAATTCATATTTCAATTTAAAAATATTGCAAACTGATTTTGTGCCAATAAAAGAGAATGTATTAATTAAAAGATATACATTTATGAATATTGGAAAAATAGATTTAGATGTAAATTTCTTTATTCATTCAGAATTGTTATCAGATAGAAATAACCATGTTGGAACAATGCAAATTGATAGAGGAATGATACAATATGCACACGATTTTGCAGTATCAACATTTACAAAACAACAAAAAATATTTAAACATCAAATAAATGGAAGTATTGAAAAAATAAAAAGATGTGAAATATCAGATAAAGATTATATTGGAATGTCAAAAGATGCAAGCATTGGTTATGAGATAGGAAAAATTGCGCCAAATGAGAAAAAAGAATTGGACATATATGTCTTAATAGATGAAAATAAAAATCCATCTGATATGGAAGATGAAGTTGATAGAATTACTCGTTTAGATGTAAACAAAGAATACTCAAACACAAAAATTTATTGGACTAAATATGTAAAAACACATAATAGTTTAAGCTTAAAAGAAGGCAAGAATTCTTATGAAGATAAAATTTGTGAAATATATAAAAGAAGCATTTTGCTATTCCCACTTCTTTCAAATCCAGAAACAGGAGGAATGATAGCAGCACCAGAAATTGACGAAGACTTTACAAAATGTGGAAGATACGCATATTGCTGGACAAGAGATGCAGTATTTGTAACTAAAGCTTTAGATATTTTAAAAATGGATAAAGAAGCTGAAAAATTCTACAAAGTATTTTGTAAAAAGACTCAAAGTAAAAATGGAATGTGGGAGCAAAGATTCTTTACAGATGGACGTTTAGCACCATGTTGGGGCTATCAAATAGATGAAACATCAAGTGTTGTATATGGTGTGTATGAACACTATCAATATACAAAAAATGAAAAATTCTTAAAGGCTGTATTACCAATGTGTGAAAAGTCAGTAGACTTTTTGAAAAAATATTCAAAAGACTGGCTTGGCTTAGTTGGAAAAGACGAGAGAGACAAAGATATAGTGCAAGAAGAAATAGAAAATACATACAAAAAAGAAGGACACAAATACCATGTAAGTTATGATTTATGGGAAATGTGCGAAGGAATACATCTATATTCAGTAGCAAGCATATATTCAGCATTTGATTCAATGATAAAAATATATAATATACTTGGAAAAGATGTATCAAACTTTGATAACAATAGATTAAAAGAAGAAAAAATAAACAAAAACAAAAAAGAATTAGAAAACTTAATTGCTGGTATAAAAAAATACATAAACGACAATTTATATGATGATGAAAAGAAATGCTATGTAAGAAATACCGAAGACAAGAAAATGGATATAAGTATTCTAGGTGCTGTTGTGCCATTTAATGTATTTAAGCCAAAAGAGAAAAAAGTCTTAAATACAATAGAAAGAATAAATATGAGTTTAAGAACATATACAGGTGGATACAAAAGATTTGAAGAAGATCATTACAATAATGGAGAACCATGGGTAATAGCAAATTTATGGATGACACTTTACTACATCGAAACAGGAGAAAAGAAAAAAGCAAAAGAAACATTTGATTTTGTAGTAAAAACAGCTGGAAAACATAGTTTACTTGGAGAACAAATAAATAATGAAACGCTAAAACCAAACTGGGTACTAGGTTTAGGCTGGTCACATGCAATGTTCGTAACTGTTTTAGAAAAACTTTATAAATAATAAAGAAAAAACTGTGAAAGCAGTTTTTTTCTATTGTGTAAAAAAAACATTTATGATACAATGCAGAAGGTGGTGATTATATGAAAAAAGAATATGATGTAGCAGTAATAGGAATGGGCCCAAGCGGAGTATTCCTAGCATATGAATTGATACAATTAAAAAAAGCAAACAACGTTATTCTTATAGACCAAGGAAAAAGAGTTGAAAATAGGAATTGTCCTATAGAAAAAACAGGTAAATGTTTAAAATGTAAACCAAATTGTAACATTACAAGTGGTTTTTCAGGAGCAGGAGCATTTTCAGATGGAAAATTATTATCTTATCATTTATCACTTTATAACGAAAAAGAAGATAATATATATTTAGGAGGAAATGGCGGTTCATATATAAAAAAATATATGAGTTATCAGGAAATAAAGGATTTACTATCATACACAGACGATGTGTACTTAAAATTTGGTGCAGATGTTAAATTAGAGGGAATGGAAAATAAGGAAGAAATAAAAGAACTTCAATCAAAAGCCCAAAAAGAAGACCTAAACTTAATTGACATTCCAATAAGGCATTTAGGAACAGAAAAAGCACATGACTTATATAAGAAAATAGAAGATTACATAGAAAAAGAAGTGGAATTACGATTTGAAACAACAGTAAAAGATATTTTAATAGAAGATGGAAAAGCCAAAGGCGTAATAGTTCAACCTGCAAATGATAAAGATGCAGAAGAAGAAATAATATATGCCAAAAATATAGTATCAGCAGTAGGTAGAAAAGGCGCAAAATGGCTTGAACAAATGTGTAAAAAGCATAAAATAAAATCAGAACTTGGAAACGTAGATATTGGAATACGTTATGAACTTCCAGACAAAGTAATGGAAAAAGTAAATAAATACATGTATGAGGGAAAAGTAATAGCAAGACCAGAACCATTCAAAGATAAGGTCAGAACATTTTGCCAAAACCCAAGTGGATTTGTTGCAGCAGAAGTATATGACAATGGTTTAACTTTGGTAAATGGCCATTCATACAAAGACAAAAAAAGCACAAATACAAATTTAGCTATACTTGTATCACATCATTTTGAATATCCATTTAAAAAGCCAATAGAATATGGAGTAAATATTGCAAATAACTTAAATGAATTGGGAAACGGAAACATAGTAGTTCAAAGACTTGGTGACATCCAAAGAGGAAAGAGAACATGGCCAGAAGAATTAAAAAACAACTCAGTAGAAGCAACTCTAAAAACAGCAGTACCAGGAGATATAACATTTGCATTAGGTTACAGAACAATGACAAACATATTAGAATTTATAAGAAAAATGGATAAAGTGGTTGAAGGATTTGCAAACCCAGACAACCTTTTATATGGACCAGAAATCAAGTTTTATAGTAATGAATTAGTTGTAGACAAAAACTTCCAAACAAGCATAGAAAACTTATATTCAATTGGAGATGGTGGAGGACTTACAACAGGCTTAATGATGGCATCTTGCTCAGGAGTCCAAATGGCTAGAATATTGGATAAAATAATATGATTATAGGGGATACTCTTAAAAAAACCTGGAATTCATTCCAGGTTTTTTTAAATTAAAACAGCACCCAAAACCAAAATTCCCAAATTATCTCTATAAATTTCATCAAATTGGCTAATAGGAAGCGGATTTTGACCAATTCCGGCTTCAATAGTATAGCCAGGTCTATTATAATTTTGAATAAACCAATCTTTGTAACCAGCAAAACTAGAATTAAAAGGAACATTTTCTACTGAATAGCCACTAACAACTGCAAATTGATTAGCAATATCAAGTCCACGAGGTGGATTAATATTTTGAAAATTCCAATAGATTTCTTGCCCTTGAGTATGGTAAGCAATAACCAAAGAAAAATTATGTGATAAAGTAAAATTATAAATTGCAAGAGATTCTGGTTCGGTTAAAGGACCGTACCCTACAAAATCACGAGGAGCGGGAGATGTAAATCCTTGCTCATATTTAATCTGTTTAGCTTGATTCCAACCTGCTGGAAATTGAAGGTTCAAATCTACGCCACGCGCATTCGCTTTCCACCCTGTAGGAAAAGGAATTGCAGGATAATTATTAGCAATACTTCTAGCCATTCTAAAAGCAGGAGAAGTAGTTGGAAAAGCATTAGTAGCAATATTCACTCCATCAGGATTAACCATTGGCATAATATAAATAGAAACAGAATTAAACAAAGTTCTTACATTATAGCCATATAAATTACTATTATTAGAATAAGCAACTGCATAATCTTCAATAAACTTCATAAGTAAAGGAGCTGTAATCCATTCATTACCGATGAATAGCGCCAGAATAAAAAACTTGCTTTGGACCTCTACCAAGTTTTACGACATAAATATTATCGCCTAAAATACTTCTACCGAACAATTTGTGTATTCAAAAAAGGATACTGTCTAATTAAAGCAGTCAAATCCCTTCTCAAAATCCCAGAATTATAAGAAACAGTAGTATCAACAATACTCATAAAAATCACCTAAACTATAATATGCACTAACCCTGTTTTTGGGGACACTCTTCAAAGTCAAGTGTCCAAAAATTTTAAAAAATATATACAAAAAACAAAAAACATGTTATAATACTAATTAGACGATTAAATCGTTAATATATATGGGGGTGTAATGGTTTCGACATTACACTAGAAGCAAGAATAGCAAGTAGTGGATTCTCGTTGGCCACTTAAAAAACGAGAAAATAAATATAAACGCTGATAATAATAGAGAATTAGCATTAGCTGCCTAGGTGCAGCTACACTTTAACTTAGCTCCCCACAAGCTTTGTTGAAGTGCCGATTTTGTGGGAAACAAAGCTCCCTTTGCTTTTAAGGTAGTGGGTATTTTAAAAAGCTATATCTAAAATTAGCCTGTTTGCCGGCGAATTTTAGATGAAAATAAAAGACAAAATAAACTTGTAGAGGTTCTTGTGGAAGGTATAATGGACAGGAGTTCGACTCTCCTCACCTCCACCATACTAAAAAAACATAAAGTTTGATTTTTCAATAATTTTGTGTTATAATATTGACAGGTACAGAAAAAAATGTTACAATTCTGTTACAAAAATATTAAAAATCAATTACTTTTTAAAAAGTAATTGAAAAAAAGAAACACTTGTGATAAATTCTTAATAAGAAAAATAAAATAAAGATTAAGAGCCGAAGCCCTTAATCGTGTCTCGTTTGATTGGAGTTCTCATTCTCGGTGCGGACTTCAATTTTTTTATCTTTGCCTTGAATTTTAATATATGTATGATAGCCAATAAAAGCTAATAAACATATTATTAATCCAAGAGCTACAATAATAAAACCCACTCCAAGAAACTGCACTGCCATTGCTGCAATATCCATTTTACATTCACCTGCCTTTCGTTGCAATTAAGTCGAGACTTAGTTGCATGATAGTAACAACTAGGGTTACATCCAATATAACAGCTAGTCGCTACTTAATACAACTGAGCTGTCATAGGTGAATGTTCAAACGATACTCATAATATAACAGATAAAATAATCATAGTCAAGAAAAAAGTCGAAAAAATAAAATAAAAAAATTTGCGAAAATTAACATAAAATGGTATAATACTTATATAAGCGGGAATCCGCCCACTATGTACTTTGAAATTGCTAATATGTGGCATGATGACGGAGATTTTTTCAAAAAAAGAAGTGGCATTGTAGAATCTAAAGATTATGGTGCATTTTGATACTTTTTCTTTAGATGAACTTATTAATGTTTCTCTAGAAGATAAGGCCTTTTTAAAGAGTCTTTGCGACAGGAAGTTCTTGAAGCGGATTTTTTGAAGTTATCTCATTGAAGAAAGCGGTAGCATTTATAACGGAAATGTGCAACCATGTTTTACAGTATCAACTAAGTTTTTTGAAAATTAACTTAACTGTTATATACAGAGCGGTTTTAAGAGGAGCCCCTTCCATTAGGGGGATTCTTTCATAAATATTGGAGGAAAAATATATGAAATTTGGAAACGAAACATTATATAGATTATTTGTATTAGTAGCTGATGAAAAAAATATAACAAGAGCTAGTGAAAAGTTATTTATTTCACAACCTGCTGTTTCAAAACAAATTAAAAAGTTGGAAAATGAACTTAATACAACACTATTTAATAGAAAAAATATGGAATTAACAAAAAATGGTAAAAAGCTTTATAATCAATTAAAACCTATTATGTCTGAATTAGAAAAAATTGAAAAAAGTTTTGAAACAAAAAGAAATATAAAGCTTGGAACATATAATACATTAATGAGTAAGCTGCTTAGTTCAAGTATTTTAGAATTTTATAAAACATATAAATATAATGATGTTATTATAGAAAATTCAAATGTAGAGAAAATGTTTCAAAAGCTAGAAAATGGCGAATTAGATTTAGTAATAGTAAAGAAGTATAATAAATCAAATTTCAATACAAAGTACATAAAATTAGGAGATTTAGAAGATATATTTATATGTGGCAACAAAGTTAATTTTGGAAAACATAAAGAATTAAATGTATTAGATAATAAAATATTATATATACCAAGAAATAATTCAATTGCATTAGAAAAATTGCTAGAAGTATTAGAAAAAAATAATATAAAGCCAATTATAAAAAGAGTAGATTCATCAACAATGATAAAACTTGTAAAAGATAGTTCTAATATAGGTTTTATAACAAAAGAGTATATTAGTGAAGAATTAGAAAAAGGAGAAATAAAAGAATTACAACTTGATATTAATATACCAAAATCAGAATTTGGAATTTACTATATTGAAGAAAACAAATTCAAAGAACTAAATGATTTAATAAAAATAATAAAGCATAACTTTTAGTTATTAAATAATAACTAATTATTATTTAAAAGAATAATCTTTTGATGTTATTATTTATTATATTAAAATTTTTGGAGGAAATGTAATGGAAAACATAGAGTATGAAGTTAGAGTTTTAGAAATAAATCGTGAGGAAATAATAAAAAAATTAGAAAGGTTAGGAGCAAGAAAAATAAAAGATGGTATGCAAAGAAGATATGTATATGACTTTAATCCAATGCAAAAACATAAATATATTAGAGTTAGAACAGATGGAAATAAAACAACATTAACAATAAAAAGTTGCGAAAAAGATACAATTGATGGAACTAAAGAATTAGAAATAGAAGTAAATGACTTTGAAAAAACTAATGAAATTCTTAATCAGCTTGGATATATGCCAAAAGGATATCAAGAAACCAAAAGAACTGAATATGTTTTAGATGATGTTATTTTCGATATTGATAGGTGGCCTTTAATACCAGAGTTTATGGAAATAGAGGGAAAAAATAAAGAAGATGTATTGAAAATGATAGAAAGGTTGGATATTCCAGAAGAAATGGTAATTACTAGTGGAGCTTATGAACATTATGGGATTGACAGTACAGAATTGGAAAATTTGAGTTTTGATATGGAAAATAATCAATAGAACATAACTTTTAGTTATGCCAGAATAATCAATATGTATTTAACATAACACACTTTTGATACTATAATTTAATTAAAGTTATAGTAAAAGGAAGTGTGTTTTTGTGTTGTATATACAATTAATTATAGAGTTTGTAAAAATAGGAGTGTTCTCATTTGGTGGTGGATTTGCAACGCTACCATATATATTTGAGTTAGCAGATAAAACTAATTGGTTTGATTATGCAGAAGTAAATCAAATGATTACAATTTCGCAAATGACACCTCGGACCACTTGCGTGTAATATGGCAACCTATGTTGGAGAAAAAGTAGGGGGGATAATTGGTTCAATCGTTGCTACAATTTCCTTTGTGCTTCCAGCTATATTTAGTATGTACTTTGTATATAAATTATTTGACAAATTTAAAGATAATAAAAGAGTAAACAAGGCACTTAAATTAATAAGAACATCAACCTTTGCAACTATATTAGTTAGCTGTTTTACAGTAATAAAAAATACAGTAATAACTAGCACAAATCAATTAAATATTAAGGTAATTATATTAGCTATTATTATTTATATTTGTATGAAAAAGAAAAAATTACATCCACTAATATATATGGCAATGTCTGGAATAATAGGGATAGTATTTAGTTTTAGTATGTAGGAGTGAGTTATATGAAAAAGATTAAAAGTTTAATTAAAATGTTTTATTTGTTTAGTATAATGGGAATTCAGATGTTTGGAAATCTTGTTACAATGATTCCAATTTTTGAAAATGAATTAGTTACAAAAAGAAAATTAATTACAAACGAAGATGTTTTAGATGCTATAACAATAGGAAGATGTGGACCGGGTGCAGCTATAGTAAATACAATTGCTTTTATTGGAAATAAAATTGATGGCTTTTGGGGTGGAGTATTTGCTGTTTTAGGTTTTTGTTTTTTTCCATTCCTAGTAATATTGATTATTTCTTTTTCAATAGATACATTTTTGAACAATGAAATAATTAAACATTTTCTTAAAGGTGTCTCAACTTGTATAAGCGTTATGATTATTAACTCAATGATTGATTTTGGAAAGAAAACACTAAAATCTAAAATATGCGTGTTAGTGTTTTCTGTAACATTGTTGTTATCTATTACAACCCAAATTCCTATTGTATGTTATTTGATTTTTTGCATTTTTTTATCAGTATTTATAAAAATGGAAAAAATATAGAAAACGTCAAAATGTTGAAAAAACAGGAAATTTATGGTATAATAAAAAAAGAATAAAAGAGGGGGGAATTAAAATGGAATATAAAGATTTAGAAAAAGAGATTATACAAATTAAAGAAAGAAATAAAAGAGTAGAACTTGATAAGGCTTGGGAGACAAGCTGGACAAGAAAAATATGCATAATGATATTAACTTATGTTGTAGTAATTATCTATTCTTATGTAATAAGAAATATTGATAATATATTCTTAAGTTCATTAGTGCCAGTAATTGGTTTTACATTATCTACATTATCTTTAAAATTAGTAAGGAAAATATGGGAGAAAAATAAATAGTTTGTCCTTTAATATATAATTCTAGTAAAAAAGGGAAAAATAGATATAAAGGAGA
>CAMPBS010000010.1 GCA_946639585.1 uncultured Clostridium sp.
TCATACCAGATAATTTATCATACATTCTAAAGTAGTTTTGGAATGTAATTGTTGCCAATGTTTTAGATTCATCTGCAATTTTAACTTTTTCTTTTGCTTCAATTGCTTGATGTAAACCATTATTATATCTTCTTCCATACATAATACGTCCTGTAAATTCGTCAACTATAAGAACCTCGCCATCTTTTACAATATAGTCTATATCTTTTTTCATTATTCCATAAGCTCTTAATGCTTGGTTTACATGGTGTACTAATGTAGAGTTTTCTAAGTCATTGAAGTTTTCTAATCTAAATTCTTCCTCTGCCTTTTTTATACCTTTTTGTGTAAGTGATGCAGATTTTGCTTTTAAGTCTACTATGTAATCGTATTTTTCGTTATCTTCTGCTTGGTCATAGTCTTTTACATCTTCTTCAACTATAACTTTTGGTTGAAGTTTTCTTACAAAGCTATCAGCCTTTTTGTATAAATCTGAAGATTCATTTGATCTACCAGAAATAATAAGTGGTGTTCTTGCTTCGTCTATTAAAATACTATCTATTTCGTCCACGATTGCATAGTGTAGACCTCTTTGAACTAATTGATTTTTGTATATTACCATGTTATCTCTTAGGTAATCAAAACCAAATTCGTTATTTGTTCCATAAGTTATATCTGCATTGTAAGCTTTTTGTTTTTGATATGGTTCCATACCAGCTACAACTAATCCTACTGATAATCCTAAGAATTTATATATTTTACCCATCCACTCGCTATCTCTCTTAGCTAGGTAATCGTTAACTGTAATTACGTGCACTCCTTTTCCTTCTAGTGCATTTAAATATACTGGAAGTGTGGCTACTAATGTTTTTCCTTCACCTGTTTTCATTTCGGCAATTCTACCTTGGTGTAAGATAATTCCACCTATTAATTGAACATCGAAATGTCTCATTCCTAATGCTCTTTTTGATGCTTCTCTTACTACTGCAAATGCTTCTGGTAAGATATCATCTAGTGTTTTGCCTTCTGCTAATTGAGCTTTAAAATAATCTGTTTTTCCTCTTAATTCGTGGTCAGATAATTTTGAAATTTCTTCTTCTAAGCCGTTTATTTTTTCAACAATTGGCATAACTCTTTTTACTTCTTTTTCACTATATGATTTAAATAAACCCATTTTGTATATCTTCCTCTCTATTTGTGATTTGGTCTTTAGAATTTTCTAAGCCCTTTTTATACTTTGTTACTATATCATTAAAATAATTTTTTAGCAATAGTTTTTGGGGATTTATTTTAGTAATTTTCCCTCCATTTTTCTAAAAAACAATTTTCTTATAATTTTAGGACATTTCTGAATATTTGTAAACATATCTTGATTAACATGTTTTAATTCAACTATTTCCTTATCTTTTAGTTCTAAAGCTCGTTTATATTCACTTAATAATTCTTTTGCCTTTCCGATTTTAGAATTTTCTTTCTTGTATCTTTCCAAAAGATTTATTAGCTCTTCTCTACTTAATTCATTTTCTTCCTTTGCATTGTTTTGTTTATTTGATTGTGAATTTTCTATTTGCTTAATTATTTTATCTAAAAAATCATAAGTTTTTTCATCTATATCTTGTTTTTCCAATGGAATATCTGGATTGATTTTGATATTTGTATCCACTTCCATGTTTTTGTGAATGTATTGTATTGTTTCTTCTGGAATTTGATTGTAATCTTCATCTGGCATATAATCTAAAATCAACTTAACTTGGTATAACGCTTGATTATTAGTCATGTTCTACCTCCTTTTTTACCATCATATTATATCACACATAGTGTTTTCTGTGGGAATTATTACAAATTTATTTAAAATGTAATGAAATTGTATTATTGTTGTAATATTACGCAGAACAATAGCCGAATTTATTCTAATTGCAGAAGATAAAAAATCCCGGCCAAATTGGTCGGGTATTCTAAAATATACATTATTCAGTTCTTAATGCAATTACTGGGTCTTTTTTGCTTGCCATTTTTGCTGGTATTAGACCTGCAATTATTGTTAGTAACATACTAATTACTACTAAAGTAACTCCTGCATCAAATGGTACCATTGCATGTACTGCAACTCCTGTAACCGCATATATTACAGCATTTATTGGTATTGTTAATAATACTGTTATTCCAATTCCAAGTAATCCTGAAATTAAACCAACTATAAATGTTTCTGCGTTGAACACTCTAGAAATATCCTTTTTAGAAGCACCAATTGCTCTTAAAATTCCTATTTCTTTTGTTCTTTCTAATACAGAAATATATGTGATAATTCCTATCATTATTGAAGAAACTACTAATGAAATTGCGACAAATGCTATTAACACATAGCTTACTGTATTAACTATTTGTGTTACAGATTTCATCATTGTTCCAACCATGTCTGAATAGTTTATTACATTTTCTTCTTTTCCAGCTTTTCTTTGCTCTTCGTTGTAATCTTCTATTGCTTTTGTTATTTCATCCTTTGCTTTAAAATCTTTTGGATAAATATAAATTCCAGATGGATTGTTTAAATCTACAGCTCCTAATTTTGCTAAATTCTTCTCTAAAGACGCATTTTTGTTTTGAGTGTAAACTTCCATCATTTTAGCAATCTGTTCATTTGTTAACTTCATCATCGCCATTTGTTGTTCTTGTGATAAGTTATTAAAGTCGAATTTTTCATCTATCTCTTTTGGAAAATCTAAGTTAGAGAAAATGTTTTTAGCTGTGTTTTCTTTTTGTTCTTTAACTATCTGAGCATCATTACATTTGTTTATTACATATTCTTTTAATGCACTTGTATAACCTACTCCCCCTGTTGTAGTTTTCATAACTGTTTGTGCATTTGGCTTAATAATTCCAACTATTTTTATTTCTTCTGCATTGTCTATTACTTTTTTCATGTATTCATCATCATCGCTTTTATCTAGCCACATTCCACTTTGTTTTTCAAAATAGTCTGAATTTAACACTAACTTAAATGATAGACCAACTAAGTCATTATATAAGTAACTTGTGGTTTCCGCTTCTTCGGTCTTTTCTTCATTTTGAATTGCTTTCCATTTGTCTTTTATTTCCTTCTGGTCTTTTAATCCCAATGAATATAATGCATAATCACTTATTTGATTATTTTCGTCACATATTAAAACTACTTCATTGTAAGACTCTGGCCATTTTCCTGCTAAAAGCTCATTTTGAGATTTCAATAGTTCTTGGTTGTCTAGCAATTCTTCCCAGATATTTGTATTAGACATTTTACTCATTCCGCTTCCCATAATATCCATTATTCCAGAACTATTGCTAGCCTCCATTGCATCTCCCATGCCTATTGAATTTAAAACAGTACTTGGGTTAACTTTTACAATTCCATTTTCTGTATCTTTTCTGTATAAATTAATATCTAAATCATAAGTATATTGAATTGCATTTGCATTTTTTGTTATATTATTATCTTTGTTAGCCAAAAATTTCTTCAATTCTTCCAAATTGTTGCTTTGTCTTTTATTTGATAAAGTTGTAAGCATTTGGTCCATTATGTTTGAAGAATAAACTCTTCCATCTTCTTGAGTATTTTTATCAACTTCCATTGTTCCCATCATAACTTCCATCATAGAACCAATATCTACTGAAGATTTTTGTATCACTAACGGATATGAAGATAATGTATCTTCTTCAACTTTATTTATATAATTTTGTACACCTGTTGAAATAGCCAATATTAAAGCAATTCCTATAATTCCTATACTTCCAGCAAATGATGTTAAAAATGTTCTTCCCTTTTTAGTCATTAAATTGTTTAAACTCAAATGCAATGCTGTCCAGAATCTCATAGATGTTCTACCAGATTTTGGTTTAAATTCTTCTTTTTCTTTTTCACTATCATAAGGATTAGAATCGTCTGTAATCAAACCATCCAATATTTTTACAACTCTTGTTGAATATTTTTCAGCTAAATCAGGGTTATGTGTAACCATTATTATCAACTTATCTTTAGAAATCTCTTTCAAAATCTCCATGATTTGTACACTTGTTTTTGTATCTAGTGCTCCAGTTGGCTCATCTGCCAGAATGATATCTGGATTGTTAACTAATGCTCTTGCAATAGCAACTCTTTGCATTTGTCCGCCAGATAATTGATTTGGTTTTTTATGAATGTGTTCTCCTAATCCTACTTGTTCCAATGCTTCTTTTGCTCTCTTTGTTCTTTCTTTTCTAGAAACTCCGGAAATTGTTAAAGCTAACTCAACATTAGATAATACACTTTGATGAGGTATTAAATTATAGCTTTGGAATACAAAACCGATTGAATAATTTCTATATGCATCCCAGTCTTTATCTTTAAATTTCTTTGTAGACTTTCCATTTATAATCAAATCTCCTGTTGTATATCTATCTAAGCCACCAATTATATTTAAAAGTGTTGTTTTACCACATCCACTTTGACCTAATATTGAAACAAATTCACTTTTTCTAAATTCAATGTTTATTCCTTTTAAAGCTTCCACTTTGTTTGCGCCTGTTAGGTATTCTTTTTTAATTTCTTTTAATTTAAGCATGCGCTTTTCTCCTTCACATATTAATATATAAAACATTATTAAAATTATTGACAAAAATTCAAAATTTCAACATTAAAATTATATCTTATTTTCAATTGGAAATCAATTAAAAAATTCATATTTTTCATCAAAAAATCATAAAATCTATTAACAAATTCAGAAAAGAGGAATTTTATGTTTATATATAATTTTAGAATAAATGGTAGCAAAGTGTTTAAAGTGTTTTTTACTTTTCTTACATTGCTTTTGGTTTTCATTTTAGTTTTTGTTACTTATAAGATATTTTATGGAGCAAAACACGCTCAAGAGGCTTGTGTTCCACCTAATGATATTTTTAATATAGAAGCTAAAAACTATACTAATGTCCTAAAAACTGTTCATGATGATCTTGATCAATATATTGGAATGAAATTGAATTTAACTGGTTATGTTTATCGAATGCCAGATTTTAAGGATAATCAGTTTGTTTTGGCTCGAAATATGATTATCTCATCAGATTATAATTATGTTGTTGTTGGCTTTTTATCTGAAAATGATAATGGTAAAAATTTTAAAGATGGTGATTGGATTAATGTAACTGGCTATATTACTAAAGGTGATTATCATGGCGATATCCCTGTTTTAAAAGTTACTGAGATAAAATTATGCGAAAAACCAACTGACGCATTTGTTTTTCCTCCTGATGAAAATTATATTCCTACTAGTAGTTGGGTATAAAAAAAGAAGCTATTTCTAGCTTCTTCTTATCTTTCTTCATCTTTTTCTTCATGTCCACTTACATATTTTTTATATTCTTCAATAGTTTTTAGATAATCATTATATTTATCAATATCATTTTCTTTAATTGTTCTTATATATTGACGTGTATAACGTTCATTCATTTGATTTTGAGTAGCTATTTCTGTAACTCCAGGATAAATATCCTCAAAGCTAAAATTAGAATCACCTTTTTTATAAATAACTGTATTACCTACTAATTTCTCTAATGTCATCTCTTTTGAATAAGCTTCACATTCCGAAGTAGAATAATCATTCACTACGTATGGAATCATTGTATTTCCGAGCTCTGCTAATACCGCAACCCTGTGATTTCCATCATTTAAGTATTTTCTTCCCTCATATTCAAAAATTTCAACTTCTGATGAAGGAAAATACCCATTTTTAATAACAGCATTTTTTAGTTCTTCTAAATATTCCTCATTACCTCTATCGTATGTTTCACACAATCTTTGTGTTGGTAACAAAGTTTTTGGATTTGTCCATTTTTTTCCATAAAACTTTCCTTGTCTTTCTAATTCCTCACATTGTAAAATTGTTTTAGCAATATCATCTACATTTGAAAAAGATGTGTCAATTATTAGATTATAGTTGTTTTCGTTGCTTAATTCTACTCCATATCTTTCTTTATATCTTTTCTCTTCACCTTGTCCTCTTTTTATTGTTTTTTCCATTGCTTCTTCTACACTTGAATAACCGTTATCTTCTTTTCCTCTATTTTGTGCTCCTTCATATAGTCTTTTTCCTGCGACATCATCTCTAACAGTTAGTCTTACAGCAAATGATTCTGGAATATTACTAAATGCAAGTCTTGAATCCATAATCCATACTTCGTTTTCTCTATTATTTTTTATCGCTTCTTTTCCTAATTCAGTTACTTTTGTATCTACTATTGTATCTATAACATCTCTTATTTCTTTTAGTTTATCACTATTATTGGCTTTTTCTATATCAAATTTATCAAAATCAAAATCTGACATAATTAAATTAATCAATGCTTGTTTCAATCTTTTTCTATAATCTTCATTAGAACATAATTGTTTTAAGTCCTCATCTACTGAAGCATCTTTTAATTCTTCAATACTTTTACTTTTTAAATCTCTTGCTAAATCCATGATTTTATTAAAATATGCTCTAAAATTATTTCCTACAGAAACCACATGTATATCTTCTTCTTTTATTCCTTTTTCTTTTAGTAATTCTGTCATTTTATTTATTGCTGTACTTTTGCCACTTACTGGCTGACCTGATATTGAAATTATTCTTACTTTTCTTTCCATAAACAAATCTCCTTTACAATAAATTATCTATATTTTATCACATAGTTTGGATTATGTCAATCTTTTCTGCCTATTTTAGTATAAAACTATAAAATGTATAAAAAAATCCAGATATCTAAGCCCAGTACGTAGTGCTTTTCTACCTGAATCTTTTAAAAAATTTCTAATTATATTGTGTATCTATTTCTTTTAAAACAACATCATGTGCTTTTCCTTCTGAAATGCTTACATCTGAAACTACTGTAAGTCTTGCTTTTTCATGTAATTCTGGAATTGTTATACTTCCACAGTTACACATTGTTGATTTTATTTTTGCACATGTTATTGATAAATTGTCTTTAAGTCTTCCAGCATAAGGTATGTATGAGTCTACTCCTTCTTCAAAAGAAAGTTTTTTGTCTCCTCCCATATCATATCTTTGCCAGTTTCTTGCTCTATTTGAACCTTCTCCCCAATATTCCTTCATGTATGTATTTCCTCTTTTTACAACTCTTGTAGGGCTTTCGTCAAATCTTGCAAAATATCTTCCCATCATTACGAAGTCTGCTCCTAATGCTAGAGCTATTGTTATATGGTGATCTTGAACTATTCCACCATCTGAACATACTGGAATGTAAATTCCTGTTTCTTTAAAGTATTCATCTCTTGCAGCAACTACATCTAATAAAGCTGATGCTTGACCTCTTCCTATTCCTTTTGTTTCACGAGTTATACAGATTGATCCTCCTCCAACTCCTACTTTTATAAAGTCGGCTCCAGCTTCTGCTAGATATCTGAATCCTTCTTTGTCTACTACATTTCCAGCACCTATTTTTACATCATCACCATATTTTTCACGAACAAATTCTATTGTTTTCTTTTGCCATACTGAATATCCATCTGATGAATCCATACAAATTAGGTCAACCCCTGCTTCAACTAAAGCTGGAATTCTTTCTTCATAGTCTCTTGTGTTTATACCTGCACCAACTATATATCTTTTATTCTCATCTAATAAAGAGTCTGGATTATTTTTTCTATCCTCATAATCTTTTCTAAATACTAAATATTTTAGTTTTTCTTCATCATCTAAAATTGGTAAACATGCAATTTTATTTTCCCAAATTATATCATTTGCTTCTGCTAATCCAATTCCTTTTTTTGTCCAAATAACTTTTTCTTTTGGTGTCATATAATTGTCTATTGGTTCATCTAAATTAGCTCTTGTTATTCTATAATCTTTATCTGTAACTAGTCCTAAGAATTTTCCATGTGCTGTACCATCATCTGTAACCATTACAGTTGAATGTCCTGTTTCTTGGATTAATTCTAATACCTCTTTTAAAGGTGTTCCAGATTTTACATTTGAATCACTTACAACAAATCCTGCTTTATGTTTTTTTACATTTTTAACCATTCTTGCTTGGCTTTCAATTGATTGTGCACCATATATAAATGCAACTCCACCTTCTCTTGCAAGTGCAATTCCCATTTCTTCTCCAGAAACTGATTGCATTATTGCTGATACCATTGGAATATTTGCACTATATTTTGGTTCTTCTCCATTCTTGTATTTTACAAGTGGTGTTTTTAAAGATACATTTGATGGTATGCATCTTTCATCTGTCAAATTAGGTAATAATAAAAATTCGTTAAAAGTTCTTGAAATTCCTTCTACTATTTTACTCATTTTTTCCCTCCATTTTTACAACAATTTACAAAATTATACTATAAATTTTGACTAATAGCAAGTTTTATGTTAAAATATTTTAAAAACGGAGGTAATTTATGAAATCAAATGAATTAATTTTAATACTTGATTTTGGTGGACAATATAACCAATTAATCGCTAGACGTGTTAGAGAATGTAATGTTTATTCAGAAGTTGTACCTTATGATATTTCAATCGAAAAGATTAAAGAAAAAAATCCAAAAGGAATTATTTTTACAGGTGGACCCGCAAGTGTGTTTGGAGAAGATTCTCCTAAGTGCGCGGATGGTATTTTTGAACTTGGTATCCCTGTTCTTGGAATTTGCTATGGTATGCAACTTATGACTTATACTTTAGACGGAAGTGTTGCAAAAGCAACAAAAAGAGAATATGGAACAATAGAAGTTTCAATTGATAACTCATCTAAATTATTTGAAGGTTTTGGCTCAACAAACGGCTTTTTAATGAGTCACACTGACTTTGTAGAAAACGTACCAGAAGGTTTTAAAAATATTGGTTCTACATCATCTTGCCCTAATGCAGCTATGGAAAATGAAACTAAAAAATTATATGGAATTCAATTTCATCCAGAAGTAAATAATTCTGTAAATGGAACTCAAGTTATCAAAAACTTTTTATATAATGTATGTAATTGTTCTGGTGACTGGACTATGTCTTCTTTTGTAGAGGAATCTATTAAAAATTTAAAAGAAAAAATTGGAGATAAAAAAGCTTTATGTGCTTTATCAGGTGGTGTTGATTCTTCAGTTGCAGCTGTTTTATTAAGCAAAGCTATCGGTAAAAACTTAACATGTATTTTCTTAGACCATGGTCTTCTTCGTAAAAATGAAGGTGACGAAGTTGAGGAAATATTTAGAAATCAATATGACATTAACTTAATCAGAGTTAATTGTAAAGATAGATTTTTAGCAAAACTTGCCGGAGTTACAGACCCTGAAAGAAAAAGAAAAATTATTGGAGAAGAATTTATTAGGGTTTTTGAAGAAGAAGCTAAAAAAATTGGTACAGTTGATTTTCTTGTTCAAGGTACAATTTACCCTGATGTAATAGAAAGTGGACTTGGAAAAAGCGCTGTAATCAAGAGCCACCACAATGTTGGAGGATTACCTGACTATGTTGATTTTAAAGAAATTGTTGAACCTTTAAGAAGCTTATTTAAAGATGAAGTTCGTAAAACTGGATTAGAACTTGGTATTCCAGAAAACTTAGTATTTAGACAACCATTCCCTGGTCCTGGACTTGCTATTCGTGTAATTGGAGATATTACTGATGATAAGCTAACAATTTTAAAAGATGCTGACGCAATTTTCAGAGAAGAAATTGCTAATGCTGGATTACACAAATCAATTAACCAATATTTCGCTGTTTTAACAAACTTAAAATCTGTTGGTGTTATGGGTGATGAAAGAACTTATGATTATACAATTGCACTTCGTGCTGTTGAAACAACTGATTTTATGACTGGAGTTTGGAGCAAAATTCCTTATGAAATATTAGAAAAAGTTTCTAGCAGAATAGTTAATGAAGTTGCGCATGTTAATCGTGTAGTTTATGATATAACTTCTAAACCACCTGCAACAATTGAATGGGAATAGTTAGAATCAAAAAAGATGCCAAAGGCATCTTTTTTAATTTATTCTTTTAGCAATTTCATCTTTACTAAATTTAATTGTTGTAGGTCTTCCATGTGGGCAAGTATATGGATTTTTTAATACTAGTAAATTTTGAATTAAGTTATCTACTTCTTGTGGTGTTAAGTCCATATTAGCTTTTACTGCTGCTTTGCAGGCAACTGTTGCTATAAATCTTTCTTCAACATCTTTTGATGTGCTTCTTTCATTTGTAATCATTTCGTCTAAAGTATCTAGAAATACGTTTTTACTGTTAACTCTGTAATCTATATCTGGTATACCATTTATTTTTACTGAATTTTCACCAAATAGTTCAATGTCAAACCCAATATTTTGAAACATTTCTATATTGTTTTTTACAAATTCTATTTCCTTATGTGTTAAATCATAAACTTCTGGAACAAGCATCATTTGGCTGTTTGTTTTTATATTACTTTTATAATTTGCTTTTATTTTTTCATATAAAAGTCTTTCATGTGCAGCATGCTGATCTATTAAATAAATTTCATCTCCAATTTCTACTACTATGTATGTTCTGAATAATATCCCTTTATATATATAATCTACTTTTCTTTGTTTCTCTCTTTTTATTAATTCTTGTCCGTCTTGACTTTCTGTCTTTTCCTCATTTACCGTAATAGTCCTTTTTTCACCTATTCCTAGACCATTATTATCATTCTCATCTTTTATTGAAACTCTGTTTATTACGCCACTTTCTCTCCCAAAATGACTTGTTAAAAACTTAAATTCATTTTGAACGTAATCTTCTTTCTTTTCCTCTTGTTCATTGTTTCCTAAAAAGTCTTTGCTTAAAATTGCACTTTTTATTGCATGATAAAATACTCTATAAATCTCACTTTCGTTTTTAAACCTTACTTCCATTTTTGTTGGATGAACATTTATGTCATAATAATCTGCAGGCATTTCTAAATTTAAAATGAAGAATCCAAATTTGCCAATTCCTGTTCCTCCGCCTTTGAACGCTTGGTCTGCGCTGCTTGTTAGAACTTGATTTCTGATGTTTCTTTTATTTAGATAAACTATTTGGTCTTTTCTGCTATCTCTTGCCATTAGAGTATTTCCTATAACTCCTGTTATATGAATGTTTTCTTCTTTGTAATCAACATCTATTAAATTTTCGCTTGTTTCCTTTCCATATAGCACATATATTAAATCTCTAATATTCCCATTTCCATTTGATTGAAATACCTGTTTACCATCACTTATTAGTTTGAAAGAAATATTTAAATTTACAAGAGCAACCCTTTGAACCCATTCTTTTATAAATTTGAACTCTGTCGCATCTTGTTTTAAAAATTTATATCTTACAGGAGTATTGAAAAATAAGTTTTCCACTATCATGGTTGTTCCTATTTTTGCTCCCACTTCTTCAGTTTCTACTATATCTCCTGCTTCTGTAACAACTTTAAAACCTAGTTCATCTTGCTCAGTTTTTGATATAATTGTTAATTTAGAAATTGAAGCTATACTTGCTAACGCCTCTCCTCTAAATCCCATTGTATATGTTTTTTCTAAGTCTTCAATGCTTTTAATTTTGCTTGTTGCATGACGTTCTATTGCATTAGGAATGTCTTCTCTTAGTATTCCTTTTCCATTATCTATTATTTTAATAAGAGATTTTCCCCCATGTTTAATCTCTATTGTAATCGCTGTACTGCCTGCATCTATTGAGTTTTCTACAAGTTCTTTTACAACATTTGCAGGTCTCTCTATTACTTCTCCTGCAGCTATTTGATTTATTGTTAAATCATCTAATAATACTATATTTCCCATTTTTTCTCCTTCTAACTGTTGAAAAGCTCCTTGGCATAGCCAAAGAGCTTTAATAAACTTCTATAATCCTGCATCTATATATACTCTTTCATTAGGTAAGTACATATCAGACATTTCCCTAGCAGTTTTTTCAATAAATTCGATTGAATTTACTTCTTCCTGTTCTTTTGCTAGTTTTTCTTTATATTCTTGTTCTTCTTGCAATTCAACTGCTAATTTTTGACTCTCTTTAGAGTATTCATTTAGCGTTCTTTGTTGGTTTATTAGTGTAAACACAACATATATTGCAATAATTATTATTAATAATTTTTTATACAATTTTTTAGATTTATTCATCTGTAAACTCTCTCCATTTTCTAATATGGTCATATACTTATTTATTCTACAAAAATGTTTAAATTCCTTCCTTTATTTTGTAATTTTTGCTTGTTTGGGTCGAATTTTTAGATTTTTAAAATTCTTAAAAAAGTTTTTGCCATTTAATGTAATAAATGACACCGGCTTATGGAATACACTTTTAGTTAATTTTAAAATAATTGAAAAAGGGATACTGACTATTTTTATTATCTTTTTTACAATGTTTTTGATAAATTGAATTACAAATACACTAACTTTTATTATAGAATTGCTGAAAATTGTCATATATAATACTACCCCTAACGCTATTCCTAGAAATATAAAAAATCTTATTTCACCATTATTAAAAACAAATATTGAATATAGAACTATAAATCCTGTTAAAATCCAAAATGCTATATCTTCTAAGTATGTAATAAAATCTCTAGTTTTAAAACTTTTTCTTAGTATTCTAAAAAAGTCAAACAAAAAACCTATTATTAACCCATTAACTATAAAAATCAAAAATAAAAACGCTTGATTAGTAATCATTTTCCCACTTCCTTAAAAGTAATAGCAAACTTTTGGGGACACTCCCAAAAAGTTTATTTAAAAATTCTGCTAATCAAACTTGCTTTTTCTTTTTCTCCTGAATTTTCGCTGTAAGACAAATGTCCTATATTTCCCTCTACTATTACTTCTGATGTATCTATACTTAATTTATTTATTTTTAAGTTTTCACCTTTCACTGTTAATAAACCTAATTCTGTATCTACCATTACCACTTGATCATCAAAGCTTAAAACGTCGTTAACACCTGATATACTTAGTTTTTGTCTATTTTCTAAAATAAGATTTTGGATTACTCCTGTTTTAATTCCATTTTTATCTTCTATTGTCATATAATCTCTCCTCTCTCTTACATATACTTAATTATATATATTCAGAGTTTGTCTGGTTTAGAACAAGTGTGAAAGTTTAAAGGCAAAAAAAATCATCCGCTTGGGATGATTTTTTTATTTTGCATAATCAATTACTCTTGTTTCTCTGATAATGTTTACCTTGATTTGACCTGGGTAATCCATTTCATTTTCTATACGTTTTGAAACATCTCTTGCTAGAATTGTCATTTGGTCATCTGTTATTTTATCTGGTTTTACTAAAATTCTAACTTCTCTACCAGCTTGTATTGCATAAGATTTTTCAACACCTTCAAATGAGTCTGCAATTTTTTCTAGGCTTTCTAATCTCTTAATATAAGCTTCTAATGTTTCTCTTCTTGCTCCTGGTCTAGAAGCTGAAATTGCATCTGCAGCTTGTACTAAAAGTGCTTCTAAAGTTTGTGGCTCAACATCGCCATGATGTGCCTCAACTGCATTTATTACTAATGGATTTTCTTTATATTTCTTTAATACTTCTACACCAATTTCAACATGTGTTCCTTCCATGTCATGGTCTAGAGCTTTTCCAATATCATGTAATAATCCAGCTCTTTTTGCTCTTTTTGCATCTAAGCCTAATTCTTCTGCCATTATTCTTGCTAGGTTTGATACTTCAATTGAATGATTTAGCACGTTTTGTCCATAACTTGTTCTATATTTTAATTTTCCAAGTAGATTTACTAAATCTGGATGTAAGCCTGTAACTCCTGTTTCTAGTACAGCTCTTTCTCCTTCTTCTTTTATAGTTTGTGCTATTTCTTCTTTTGCTTTTTCTACCATTTCTTCAATTTTAGATGGGTGAATTCTTCCATCCTCAATTAGTTTTTCTAAGGCAATTTTAGCAACTTCTCTTCTTAATGCATCAAAGCCTGATAGAACTACTGCTTCTGGTGTATCGTCTATTATTAAGTCAATTCCAGTTAATGTTTCTAATGCTTTTATGTTTCTTCCTTCTCTACCAATTATTCTTCCTTTTATTTCATCATTTGGAAGTGCAACGATTGATACTGTTGTTTCTTGAGAATGGTCAGCAGCACATTTTTGTATTGCATAACTTAGCATTTCTTTGGCATTTTTGTTAACTTCTTCTTTTGCCTTTTGCTCTAAGTCACGAATAAGAGCTGCTTTTTCTGCTGTTATTTCCTTTTCCATTTCGTTTAATAATTGTTGTTTTGCTTCTTCTTGTGATAACTTTGAAATTTGTTCTAATTTTCCTTTTTGTTCTTCATATACTTTTTCAACTTCACCTTTTTGTTTTTCCAATTCTTGGAATTCGTTTTCTAATTCATTTTCTCTCTTTTCAAAGTTTTCTGATCTCTTGTCTAAATTTTCTTCTTTTTGAATAAGTCTTGCTTCTTGTTTTTGAACTTCGCCTCTTCTTTCTTTAATCTCTAGATCTAATTCTTTTCTGCTTGCCATTATTTCTTCTTTTGCTTTGATAATTTCTTCTTTTTTTAAGTTTTCAGCATCTTTTTTTGCGCTTTCTAATAGTCTTTTTGCTTCGTTTTCAGCTCCTTGAATTTTAGATTCTGCAATTTTTTTCCTGTATGCCATTCCAACAGGGAATCCAACTGCAAATGAGATTACTACAGAGACGATAATGGGTAAAATTTCCATTATTATACACCTCTTTCTTATTAAATTTTCAATGTTCGAAAAAATATTATTTATATTTATAATAAAAATGTTGTTAAAATAAAAAAAACTTTAATAACATATTTTTCCTACATCTACTATTTTATAATTATTATTGTAAACTGTCAAGGTTTTTAAGAAATTTTAGCCAAAATTTCCTCCCTAAAACTAAAAAATCCTGGCTTGGCCGGGATTTTATGTTTTAATAATTTTCTGCTTTTATTTCAAAATATGATTTTGGATGACTGCAAACTGGGCAGATTTCTGGAGCTTGTTTTCCTATTACTATATGTCCGCAATTTCTGCATTTCCAGATTTTGTCTCCGTCTTTACTAAATACTAATTCTCCATTTACATTGTCTAATAATTTTTTATATCTTTCTTCATGTTCTTTTTCTATTTTTCCAACTGCTTCGAATAAGTAAGCTATGTGGTCAAATCCTTCTTCTTTTGCTTCTTTTGCCATTCTGTCATACATATCTGTCCATTCATAGTTTTCTCCATCTGCAGCAGCTTGTAAGTTTTCTGCTGTTGTTGGTATTTTTCCTCCATTTAATAATTTAAACCATATTTTAGCATGTTCTTTTTCGTTATCTGCTGTTTCTTGAAAAATTGCAGCAATTTGCTCATACCCATCTTTTTTGGCTTTACTTGCATAATATGTGTATTTATTTCTTGCTTGTGATTCACCAGCAAATGCTTCCATCAGATTTTTTTCTGTTTTTGAACCTTTTAATTCCATAACTTTTTCCTCCTTATTTTATTATGATTTTTATATCACAAAGCTATTCATGTGTCAAGATTTTTTATTTGTCATTTAAGAAACTCGAGAAAATTAAAACCTGTTTTTTGGGGAGTGTCACAAAAAACCAGGTTATAATATTATATCTCTTTTTAGTAAGTTGCCTTGAATTATGCCCGTTCCAATGAATTTTTCATTGTTGTATATTTTGTATATTCCGTCTGGGTAATTTTCAGTGAGTTTTACACCATTTAAAAATAATTCTAGTTTTTTGTCGTTTAATTCAATTGCCAAATTGTTTGAAAAGAATTTTTCTATTGTAATTATTGATTTTTCTTGTAATTCGTCAAGTTTGTTTTGGTCATAATATTTTTGTAGTTCTTCTATTGTTATTGTATCTTCAAGTTTGAAATTTCCTACTTGCATTCTTTCCAATTCTTTCATATATCCTATTGTATTTAATTTTTCTGCAATTGTTTCACACAAACTTCTTATATATGTTCCTTTTGAACATGATGTTTCAAATTGTATTTGTTTTTTTTCTGGCATTATTTTTATCAATTTTAAATCATATATTGTTATTTCTCTTGGCTCAATTTTAACTTCTTGTCCTTTTCTAGCATATTCATATAGTTTTTTTCCATTTACTTTTATTGCTGAATATATTGGTGGAGTTTGCATTTGCTTTCCAATGCATAGCTTTAGAGCATTATTAATTATCTCTTCATCAAACATACCTTGTTGTAATTCTTTTTCTTCAATCACTTCGCCTTCGCTATCTGCTGTTGTTGTTTTTTTACCAAATTCTAATGTTACTTTGTATTTCTTATCATGATTTATTAAATATTTTGAGCATTGTGTTGCTTTACCAATAAGCAAAGGTAATACACCTGTTGCATTTGGGTCTAATGTACCGGTGTGTCCAACTTTTTCATTAAATATTTTTTTCACTTTATAAACTACATCATGTGATGTGCATTCTTTTGGCTTATTTACTAAAATAATTGCATCCATAATTCTTCCTCTTTTATTTTGAAAAAAATTTTTTGTACTCGTCCCAAAAAATATTTTGAAAGAAACTTTTGGGGAGTATCCCCAAAAGTTTCTTAAAGTACTTTTTTAATTTCTTTCATCAATTTTTCTTTTACTTCTTCAACTGTTCCTTCTACTGTTGCGCCTGCTGCTCTTGGGTGTCCTCCACCACCGAACATTAAGCAAATGTCTGAAGCATTTATATCACCATTTGTACGCATTGAAACTCTGTATTCGTCTTTGTTTTCTTCATTTTGTCTTATAAATATTGAAACTTCAATTCCATCCAAGTTTCTGCCTATGTTAACCAATCCTTCGTGGTCACCTGGTTTTGCGTCAACTTCGTTAACATCTTGTTTTGTAATATATGTAAATGCTACTTTTCCGTTTTCTAGAATTTCCATTCTTTCCATAACTCTTTTTGTAAGTTCGAAAGTAGCACGAGACATTGTATCCATTGTTCTTTTATATATTTCAGATACATTAACTCCTTTTCTTAAAAGCTCTGCTGCAAATTCAAATGTTTCTGCAGTTGTTGATGGATATTTGAATCCACCTGTATCTGTAATAATTCCTGTTAAAAGACATGTTCCAATATCTTTTGTTATATTAATGTTATAGTAATCAAATACACCTGCCAATATATCACAACATGCTGGTGATACTGGATTTACATAGTTGAAATCTCCATACATTGTATTACTTCCATGATGGTCTATAACAATTGTGTGTTTAGCATTTTCAAAATATTCTTTACCATCTATTCTCATTTCTGTTGCACAGTCTACTGAGATTGCAAGCTCATATTTTTCAATATCTGAGCTTGCTTTTATATCTTCTCTACCAGGTAGAAAGTCATATACTGATGGCACTTCTGGAATTATTACATCAGGATTTTTTCCCATGCTTTCTAGTGCAAGTTTCATAGCTAATGAACTTCCCACTGCGTCGCCATCTGGTGTTTGGTGTGTTACAACAACTATACTTTCAGCATTTTTTATTTGATTTAAGATTTCATCTAAAGTCATTATTTATCACCATCCTTAGGCATTATTTCTTTAAGAATTGAATCAATTCTTGCACCATACTCAAGTGATTCATCCAATTCAAAAATAATTTCTGGTGTATTTCTTAAATTGATAGTTCTAGCTAATTCTGTTCTTATAAATCCTGCTGATTTTTTTAGACCTGCTAAAGTTTCTTTTATGTTTTTTGAATTTAATATACTTACATATACTTTTGCAAATTTTAGGTCTGGTGTTACTTTTACTTTTGTAACACTTATTAAACCAGTAACATTTGGATTTTTTAGCTTATTATCAATTATATTACTTAATTCTTTTCTATATTCTTCGTTGATTCTTTCGAATCTGTTGTTATTTGTCATTGTTTTCTCCTATCTTTTAATTTCTTCCATAACAAATGCTTCAATAGTATCCCCAACTTTAATATCATTGTAATCCTCAATTTGAGCACCACACTCAAATCCTTTTGATACTTCTTTTGCATCATCTTTAAATCTTTTTAATGTTGAAAGATGTCCTTCATGAATTACAACATTATCTCTAATAATTCTAACTCCAGCATTTCTTTCAAGCTTACCAGTAAGTACAAAGCATCCTGCAATTGTACCAACATTTGAAATTCTGAATGTTTCTCTAATTTCTGCTGTACCGATAACTTTTTCTTCGTATTTTGGTGCAAGCATTCCTTTTAGAGCTGCCTCAACATCTTCTATAGCTTGGTAAATTACTGAGTATTGTTTAATTTCAACTTCATCTTTATCTGCCATGTCTTTTGCAGTTGGATTTGGTCTAACATTAAACGCGATTATAATTGCATTTGAAACTTTTGCTAGTGTAACATCGCTTTCATTTACAGCTCCTGCTGCAGCATGAACGATTTTTACTTTAACTTCTTCATTTTTTAGATTTCCTAAAGATTGTTTTACTGCTTCTACTGAACCTTGAACATCAGCTTTAATGATTAAGTTCAATTGTTTTAATTTTCCTTCTTCCATTTGGCTGAATAGGTTATCTAATGTTACTTTTGTTCCTGCATTTATTGCCTTTTCTCTTTCTTCACGTTTTCTTCTTTCTATTAAGTGTTTAGCTGTTTTTTCATCTTTAACTTCATAGAATGTATCTCCAGCTTGTGGCACATCTGTTAATCCCATTATTTCAACTGGTGTTGATGGTCCAGCAGATTTAACTTTCTTACCTTTGTCATCTTTCATTGCTCTTATTCTACCAATTGAAGAACCTACAACTATTGTATCTCCTACATCTAAAGTTCCTCTTTGTACAAGCATTGATGCTATTGCACCTTTTGCTTTGTCTAGTCTTGCTTCTATAACTGTTCCTTTTGCTTGTTTATTTGGATTAGCTTTTAGTTCTAATACGTCTGCTTCTAATAATACCATTTCTAATAATTGATCAATATTTTGACATTTTTTAGCTGAAATTGGTACATAAATTGTGTCACCGCCCCATTCTTCTGGAACTAATTCATAAGCCATTAATTCTTGTTTTACTTTATCTATATTTGCATCTGGTAAATCTATTTTGTTTACTGCAACTATTATTGGAATTCCAGCTGACTTAGCATGGTTTATAGCTTCAATTGTTTGAGGCATTACGCCATCATTTGCTGCAACTACAAGTATTGCAATATCTGTAATTTGAGCACCTCTAGCACGCATTGCTGTGAATGCTTCGTGTCCTGGGGTATCTAAGAATGTTATTTCTCTGTCATTTATTTTAACTTTATAAGCACCTATTGCTTGTGTAATTCCACCTGCTTCACCTTCGATTACGTTTGTTTTTCTAACTGCATCTAGAAGTGATGTTTTACCATGGTCAACGTGTCCCATAACAACAACAACTGGTGGTCTTGCAACTAAGTCTTCTTCTTTGTCTTCAGAATCGTCAAATAGAATGTCTTCATCTGTAACAACTTCTTTTTTGATTGCTTTTACACCAAATTCTTCTGATACTAAGAAAGCAGTGTCAAAGTCTAATTCGTTGTTTAGAGTTGCCATTATTCCATAACCAATAAGTTTTGTAATAACTTCTGAAGCTGTTTTCTTTAATTCAGCAGCTAAGTCTTTAACTGTTATTGTTTCTGGAATTGTAATTTCTGTTAATTGGAAGATTTTTTGCTTGCTTGGTTTCTCGTCTTTTTGTTTTTTCTTAGATTTTCTGTTTCTTTGAGTTGATAAATCATAGTAATCTAACATGCTTCCTTCACTATCGTCATCAAACATGCTTGATAATCTATTTGATTGTTTTAAGCTCTTTAACTTTCCTTCATCAAAACCATTGTTGTTTCCTTTTTTGTTTTTAGACTTTTTATTTCCTCTATTGTCATCAAATTTGCTGTTATTTTTTTGTTTATCAATAGTTTTGTTGTACTCTCTGTTGTTTTCTTTTTCTGGAATTGTTTCTTGCATAATATTTTTAATATTTTTCTCAATTCCTCTTTCATCTAACGGTCTTTTTCCGTTATTTCCAAATCTTCCACCATTATTATTATTTCCAAAACCTTGCTTATTATTATTAAATTTATTATTATTGTTTCTATCAAAATTTCTATCTCTGTTTCCAAAGTTGTTTTGACCTTGATTTTGTCTATTTCCGAAATTTCCATTTGGTTTTCTATCTCTGTTTTCGAAGTTATTTCTTCTATCTCCTCTGTTTTCAAAATTTCTATTTTGGAAATTGTTATTTGGTCTTCTATCATTGTTTTCGAAATTTCTTGAGTTTGGTCTATTTTCTGGTTGGATTTGTTTTGTTTCTGTTTGACTTGGTTTTACTTCAGCTTGTTTAATTTCTCTTTCTACAACTGGAGTTTCTTCTTTAACAGCTTTTGGTTTTTCTTCTTTTATTTCTTCTTTTTTAGGTTTAATTCCAAACAATTCATTAACAGTCATTGGCTTGTTTTGCTTATTTCTGTAAACAATGTTATAATCTTTATTCTGTTTTCTTTCAATAAAACCAATATTTTTATTTTGGTTTACTGGCTTGTTTTCCTTTTTAGGAGCTTGCTCATTATCTGCAATTATCACTTCTCTTCTTATAATTACAGGAGCTTTTTCCTCCTTTTTAGTTTCTTTTACATTGTTTTCTTTTTTGTTTGGAACAGCCTTTTTAGCAGCAAAACTTTCTTCTATTCTTTTTGCTTCTTCGTCTGTTACTCCACTCATATGACTTTTTACTTCTATTTTTAGTTCTTGTGCTCTTTCTACTACTTCTTTACTGGCTAAGCCTAGCTTTTTAGCTATCTCATGTATTTTTATCTTACCCAATAAATTCACCCCCATTATATATTTTTTCTATTTCCTTGGCTAAATTGCTTTCTTTTACAGCGAAAGTTGCTTTATTTTCTTTTCCTATTGCTTTGCTAAGTTCTTCTATATTACCATCTTCAATTAGTGGCACATTATATTCTAAACATAGCTTTTTAAATTTATCCTTTGTTCTTTCAGATGCTTCCTTAGATACTATTACAAGTTTTGCTTTTTTCTTCAAGATTTCTTCTTTTACACTATCTGCACCAAAAGCAACTTTTCTTGCTCTTGCAGCTAGGCCGTAGTAGCCCTAATATTTTCTTATTTATCAAGTATTACACCTCTTAAATCATTATAAATTTCTTCTGAAATTGTAGTTTCAAAAGTTCTTTCTATTCTTTTTGTTTTGATTGCTTTTTCTAAACATTCTATATTATCGCAAATGTAAATTCCTCTACCATCTTTTTTTCCAGTTCTATCAATTGATATTTCGTTTTGTTTATTTTTAACAATTCTTATCAATTCATTTTTATTCTTTTTTTGCATACAACCTACACAGGTTCTTTGTGGGATTTGCTTTTCCATTTAATCATTCCCTTCTAAAGGCTTGGATTTCCCAATTTAATTATACTTAAGAATTATACTTTTATTCTTCATTTTCTGTATTTTCTTCTACACTGTCTTCTTCATTTTGAGCAGCTGCTAACATTTCTCTAAATTGACTTTCAGATTTGATATCAATTTTCCAATTTGTTAATTTTGCAGCTAATCTCGCATTTTGTCCTGATTTTCCAATTGCTAAAGATAATTGGTCATCTGGAACAATTACTTGTGCAAATTTTTCTTCTTCTTTTATATCTACTGCTAAGATTTTTGCAGGTAAAAGTGCTGAAGAAATGTAAATTGATGGATCTTCGTTCCATTCTATAACATCTATTTTTTCTCCGCTTAATTCATTTATAACATTTTGAATTCTTACACCTCTTTGACCTACGCATGAACCTACTGGATCAATGTTAGGATCTGGAGAATAAACTGCAACTTTACTTCTATATCCTGGGTCTCTTGAAACACTCTTGATTTCAATAACTCCTTCATATATTTCTGGAATTTCAAATTCTAAAAGTTTTCTTACAAAGTCTGGATGACTTCTTGAAACTATTACTTGTGGTGCACCTTTTGCTCCTCTTTCAACATCTAATACATAGCCTTTTATTTTATCATTTACTCTGTATTTTTCTGTTGGAATTTGCTCTTTTAATGGCATTACACCTTCAAGTTTTCCTAAGTCCATTATTACAACATTTCCAGCTTTTTGAATTAAACCAGATACTATTTCTCCTTTTCTATCGTTGAATTCTGAATAAATAATATCTCTTTCAACTTCTCTTAATTTTTGGATTATAACTTGTTTAGCTGTTTGTGCAGCAATTCTTCCAAAATCTTTTGGAACTATTTCAATTTCTACATTATCTCCAATATCTAGGTCTTTGTTGATTTTTTGTGCATCTTTTAAGCTGATTTCCATTACATCGTCATTTGCTTTTTTTACAACTTCTTTTATGCTGTAAACATGTGTAGCTCCTGTTTTACGATCCATTTCTACTTTTACATTTTCTAATGAATCAAAGTTTCTTTTGTATGCTGTAACTAGTGCTGTTTCAATTGCTTCTAGTAAAATTTCTTTTTTGATTCCTCTTTCTTTTTCTAGTTCTTCTAAAGATAGTATTAGTTCTTTGTTGTCGATTGCTTTCATTTCTTACTCCTTCCGTTGAAACATAATTATTTTTTCTGTTTTATAAGACCAATTCTGTTTCAACTTATATTTATTTCCTTATACTAACGAAGAGTGGGATTTGCTCCCACTCTTCTGAAATATTTTATGCTTTAATTATTATACCCAATTTTTCCCAAAAATGCAAGGGTTTTTGAGAATTTTTTTTAACTTTTGTTTTAGACTTTTGGGACTTTTGGGGACACTCCCCAAAAACCAGGTTAGTCTGTTATGTCTAAATCTATTATTACATTGCAATTATAGTCTGGATATTTTTCTTTTATTTTTGTAGCTATTTCATTTTTGATTTTTTCTTTATCTTCTGCTTTGAAGTCTATTATTAAATCAAAGAAAATGTTCTTTTCTTTATCTACATAAAATCCGTGTACTTGCAAGATTTCTTTGTAATTTTTTATTATGTTGTTTAATTCTTTTTTTATTTCTCCATATTCACCTTTGTCATTTGCTGCATATATTCCAAGTGTTAAAACTATTGAAAATTCAGCATATATTGCATATTCTATTTGACGAGTTAATATATGTATTTCTTCTGCTGTCATGTCATTTCTTACTTGAATATGCGCAGAAGCTATTGTATTTGCCGGTCCGTAGTTGTGAAGGTTTAGGTCATATGTTCCTTGGACTTCTGGAAATTGGTTGATTCTTTCTTTTAGTTTTTTGCTCAATTCCCCATCCGCTCTAACTCCTAATATCAAGTTGATAGATTCTTTTAATATCTCATATGATGCTTTTAGAATAAATACGCCAATTAAAACACCAAGATATCCTTCAATTGTAATATGCCAAATTATATTTAAAATTCCTGCTATGAGTGTTGTAGTAGAAACAATTGCATCCATTAAGGCATCTTGCCCAGAAGCGACTAAACTGCGCGATTCCACTTTTTGCCCTACTTTTTTTACATAGTTTCCTAAGAATATTTTTACTAAAATCGCAACCGCAACAATGATAAGCGTAATGTAAGAATAGTCTGTTTCTCCAGGATTTATTATTTTTTCAACAGATTCTTTAATAGCAAGTATCCCCGCGTATAAAATGATAAAGCCAATTATTATTGATGTGAAATATTCAATTCTTCCATGGCCATATGGGTGATTCTTATCTGGCTTTTTATTTGCTAATTTTGTGCCAATTATAGTTATCACAGATGAAAGCACGTCTGTTAAGTTGTTTACAGCATCTAAAACAATTGCAATAGAATTTGCAATTAGTCCAACTATCATTTTAAATATTACTAATACTACGTTTGTTATTATGCCTATTATGCTGGTTTTGACAATCTTTTTATCTCTTTCCATAATTTTACCTCTATATATTTCATATTTACATTATATTATACTATTAACAAAAAAATCTCAATAGAGATTGAGATTTTTTGAATATTTTTTTACACGTCCCGAAAATACCTACTAAATTTTTTAACTTATGCTTTGGGGAAGTGTCCCAAAAATCTTCCCCAAAACATAAAGTTTGTTGTTATTACTACAACTGACGAAATCGATGTGACTACGACCGCCTGTAATGCCCAGTCTTTGTAGTTTGCTATGTCTGTTTGTGGAAGTGCGTTTATTATTATTGCTATTAAACCTACTTCTATTGATATTATAAGTATTTTTTTTATTGAATCCCAAATACTTCTGTTTAAGATATATTTTGATGCGTGGTACATGAATTCAATTGTTCTAAATGCCATTGCAAATAGTGTTCCAATTGCTACTCCTACAATTCCAAATTGCCAAACTAATATAAATGATACTACTATATTTGATACTGCCTCTACCCATGCTCCTACGCGAGTTTGTCTAAAATGGCCAGCAACTTTTATTAAGTCATTATATGGTTGCCTTATTGCCCACACAAATTCTGCAAGTACCATAATAGTAGCAAATTCTGGCACTATGTAATTCGCGTCTGTTATTCCTTTTGTATATAAAACGATAAATGGTGTTATTAAAAATAGGGTAGCACTAAATATAATCGTTGCTATTGTTAGGTAATAGCCTTCATACGCTTTAAAACTTTTTCGTAATTTATCATTTTCGCCTTTAGCAAACATATCTCCTAATGTAGCATCCAGTCCACCAATAAAAGAGTGTGTTACATTTTTCACAGAATTTATAACAATTAAATAAACTGAATATACTGAAATATCGGCCAAACAACCGCATATTGTTAGTATTACAATATCTGTATTTTTATGAACGACAAAAGCAATGTGCTGTGCCAAGCCTTCCCATTTTTGTTCAATCTTATAGTTTCCTTTTGCATGTTTTAAGTTTATTTCATACTTTTTCTTAACATATAAATTATGAATAATTGGCCTTAAAATAAATATAAAACAACTTGCAAGTTTAACAATTTGAATACTTGCTCCAAAATGTATTAACAAAATTACAGCAATTGTATTTAAAATAACTGTGCCAATTTGAATTGCAGATAATACATATTTTTTCTGATTTGCTTCTATAAACATTTTATATGTCATGCCAAAATAATATTCCGCAAATGTGTTTATTGCAATAATTATAACTAATGATAGCGTAAATATTGCATCAAATTGAGTTGAAAACATTGCTGGAAATACAGCACATAGCACTAAAATATAAACTAAAAATATATATGCAATTTTTCTGAAAAACTTTTCTGATGTTTTTAGAATTTCTTCTATTGTTGTTTTATCTTTATTGGCAATCGGCTTAAATAAAACAGATTTAACCACTGGCACAAAGCCAGATTCTAGCAATACTATATATGCTAGAAATTCTGAAATGGAATGCACTAATCCGTTTACCTCTGAGCCAAAGTTTGTTATCATCAATTATGGTATTATAAAGCCACATGTTATTGTTATTGCTTGCAGTGCAACTGATGATATTATATTTTTTATTGCATTTTTACTTCTCATAATTTTTCCTTAATACTTTTTTGTTTATTCTATATTAAAGTTAAAAAAATCTCAATAGAAATTGAGATTTTTTAACTAATTCTCCTTTTAACTGCATTAAAACTATAGCATGAAAAATAGAATAATCTTTTAATTAAGCTTAGTTTTTCTCTTTTAAATAAATGCCAGGTTCTGTTTGTTGCTTTGAATTTATTATTTGTACGAATTCTTTCCTTTTTTCTAGATTCGAAACAGAATTAGCTTCATAAGTAAGTTCTAAAATATCAAAACTCAAATTTCTAATTCTATTTTTAAGTTCTATATCTTTTGGGGGAAAATTATCTAGCTCTTTATCTACTATAATTATAAGTTCACGAATAATTTGATACATTTCATCATAATTATTTAAGTTTCCATTTTCAAATACTCCATATCTTACTATTTTGTATCCTTAAATGATAATTTCGACATAGAGGCACCATATCACAGGCGGACACTAGGCCCGCCCGTATTAGAATATGTGCTTTATCCTACTTATTTTATATTTTTCTACTGATTTACTGTTATAAATGTCCAAACATTATCTACTTTTTTAATGTGGATATTAGATTTTAGAGAAACTACGGGGCGCAAACCGTAATTGTCGTTGAAACTGTAACTAAAGCTACCGTTGCTGCTCACACGCCTCAAGTAGAGCCTGCTGTCGGTAAGCGGAGAAGCGAGCCAATAAACTCCTTTATCTGAAGTATATCCATATGCATTTAAGTTTCTTAAATAGAATAATCCTGTTCCTGCTGTTCCTACTGCATCTTTTGAATTAGGATTTGTATTATAATCTACTACTGAATCTAGTCCTCCTGCAAAGTTTAATTCTTGAATTGTTATATTATGCACTTCTTCTGCTTTATTTGTTAAGAAAATTGAACCATTTGGTGTTGTTATATTTGTTTTTGTTTTTTGTTCTGTTGTTCCTGTTAATCCATTATAATCTGTATTTGTTATTGCTGCTGCATTATTTGTAGTTGTTGCAACATATCCTGTATTTGTTTTTGAATTACTTCCATTTAATGGAATTGATATAAATTTTTTAAATAATCCTGCAGCTGCATAATAATTTGGTTTTCCTGATTCTGCATATATAAATCCTGTTGCATTTGCAGAACCAAATAATTCTGTTACTTGCTCATCTGTTCCCCACCATGTTGGTTTTGTATCTGCTGTTATCGTTGCATTATTTTCATCATTTTGATAATGATAATACACTTTTGCTGGTATTCCTGTTGATATTATTTTTACATTTTTATATTCTCCTGCTGTTCCTGTTTCTTCTGCATCTAATATTCTCCATCCTGTTGTTGATGTAAACACATTATCTGAATATATATCTTTATATGATACATCATAAGGTATATAATCTCCTACTACTCCTTCTATTGGTTGTCTAGTTACAACTGTTACATTAAATTGTGCAGAAACTCCATCTGCAGTTGCTTTTATTGTTATTGGGCCTCCTGCTGATACTCCTGTTAATACTGCTTTTTTATTGTCTGTTCCATCTTGAACTAAAGTTACTTTTGTTGAATTACTTGTTTCTTCTTTTGCCTCAAAAGTTACAGAACTTGGAGTTGCAGTTTTTCCTCCCGTTCCTGTGGCTGTTATTGTTAGAGTTATACTTTCTCCTTTTTGTATTTCTGTTGGTGCATTATTAAATGATACTTTTTGTACTGGCACTCTTTATACTGTTATTTCACAAGTTGCTTCATATCCACCCGCTGATGCTTTTATTATCGCATTATCTCCATTACTTGTTCCTGGAGCTCCATTTATAGTAACTTTTAGGTTGTCTCCACTATCTTCTGTTTTAGTTATTGTTGAATCCCCTGTTATTGTCCAAGTAATGTTTTCACTTACATTTTTCTTTCTTGCTGTTAAAGTCAATGTTCCATTTGGATTTAAAGTTGCTTCGGTTTTATCTAAAAATACTCCTGGTATATTAGTTTCAATTTCTCCCCAAGTTAATATTCCATCATCGATAGTTATTGTTCCTATAACTTCAAAATCTCTTGTTGTGATTGTAATTGTTGCATCATCTGGTTTTTCATTCTTCATTGTTTGTTCTACACTTATTGATGCTTTTCCCACATTTGTTCCGTTTTTTGCTTTTACTGCATCTATTACTGCTTGTCCTACTGTTTTTGATGCATCTCCAGCTGACACTCCATTTCCTACATAGGCTGTTTCATATCCTTCTGTTTTTGCATTTACAGCTAATAAACTTATTTCGTCCTTTGCTGTACCTATGTCATTTTTTTGTGCTGCCTCATTAGCTTTAGCTGGTGCTGAATCGCTTTCTGTTAGCGCACTTATTGTTATTCCTGCTAATATTAACAAAACAATAATGTTTAGTATGTTATTGATGGTTAGGCTGTAGAAAAATAGACTGGAATAGAAAACTAGACCAGCCTGACCATCTATAACATTCATAGTAGTAAATTGCGGAAACTTTATACAACTTGTTATGGATTTTCTATTTTTTCCTCTCATTTAATTTTCACCACTCTTTCAAACTTTTTGTGCAAAAAATATTGCACTTCTGTCTTTTTCATTGTAAAATGGACATAGAAGCCCCCTCCCCAATTAAGAGGCATTTGTAAATGTATTTAATTTGTGGAACGTTAGGTGGTGTTGGGAATTAACATGTGACCTTTTTTGCAACACGGACACAAGTTAAAATCCTTTCCTAATGTTTGTTTTAGTAATTCTAAAACAGGGAGCTTTTCTTTTTTATATATTTTTGTTCTTGTTAGTATCTTGCACTTTAAAAGCTTTTCCTTTTTATTTCTGTTTCCTAATATCCCATAATATCTTATTTTCATAAAGTGTGGTGGAAGTATATGTAATAAAAATCTTCTTATAAATTCTTCTATTGTTAAAGTCATTACTTTCATTTTGTTGTTATCTTTATAATCTCTCCATTTAAATGTTACATTTTTATCTGTTACTTCTAATATTCTTTCATTTGAAATTGCTACTCTATGTGTATATCTACCTAAATATTGTATTACACAGTCTGCATTATTAAATGGTTCTTTACAATAAACTATCCATTCTTTATCATACATTTTTTGTATTAAATCATTAAAACTTGCTGGATTTTCTAAGTATTTGTTTTCTCCATAAAATTCTAATTCTTCTTTCTTTAAGTAATATAAAAATTTTCCTCTAAATACTTTAGACATTACTTTTACTGGTATAAAAAAGTCTTCTTCTTTTTGTTCCCATTTTCCAATTTCTGTTAAGCCACCACCTGTTGTTACAATATGTACATGTGGATGATACATCATATTTTGTCCCCAAGTGTGTAAAATACTAAAAAAACATAGTTCACCACCTAAATATTTCTCATCTTTAGCCAATGTCTGCAATGTTTCTGCTAACGCCATAAATAAAATTTTATATACTTTGCTTTGATTATGCATTGTTAGTAGGTTTAATTCTTCTGGAATAGTAAACACCACATGGTAGTATTTTATATTTAAGACTTCTTCTTTTCGAGCTTCTATCCATTTTAATTTTTTTCCTGTTTGGCAGCTAGGGCAATGTCTGTTCCTACATGAATTATAAGCGATTTCTTCATATCCACATTCATCACACACATATTTATGTGCTCCCATAGCATCTGTTTTACATTCTGATATTGATGCTATAGCTTTTTTCTTATATCCTACTACTTTATGATTATTTTCATAATTGTTCCAACCTTTATTTAATATTTCTTGAATCTTCTGCATTATTTCATCTCTCCCTTCATAAATGCATCTAGTGGACTCTCTAATCCTAAATCTATATTTGCTACATGTACATAAGCCATTGTACTTCTAATGTTACTGTGTCCCATTAATTCCTTTACCTGTATTAGTGTAGCTCCTCTTTCTATTAAATCTGTAGCAAAACAGTGGCGTAAAGTATGCATGGTAACCTTTGAACTTAATTTAGCCTTTGTTCTATACCTTCTAAAATGTGTTCTTATTACTCCTTCTGTTATTGGTTCTCCTAATTCACTTAAAAATAGTTTACTTCTTCTCCTATGTTGTCTATACCTACTCCAATATGTTCTTAACATTTCTAAACTTTGTTTAGATAATATAGTATATCTTTCTTTATTTTCTTTTTCTTCTCTTACAAATATCCTCATTGTTTTGCTGTCTATATCTTCTACTCTTAGGTTTACAATTTCTCCTATTCTTAGACCTGAACCATAAGCCAACATAAATATAGTTTTAAATTTATAATTATCTACACAATTAAAAAAAGTGCTTAACTCTTCTTTAGTTAGCACCTTATACACAGTTTTTTTATGTTTTCTCATTGGTAACTGTTTCTTATTTATTAATTTATCCATTGTTACTTCCCAAATAAACCTGATTACTGAATTATAATAGTTTACACTTCTATCAAACAATTTCTTTTTTTCTTTTAAATATTTCAGTAAAAAATCCCTTAATTCATCTGTTGTTACATTTTCTAATTGTTTTTCTCCAAAGTATTTCATAATATCTTTTGCTTTTGATACATAATTATCATAGGTATATTTAGAAAAATTTCTCATATGCATATCCTTTTTCATCTTTTTTAGTACAGCTTTGTTGTTCATATCAAAAAACCTCCAATATAATATATTTGCAGCCATTGGTTACATAATTATATTATACTAGAGGTTTAGTATATTTTCAATATATTGGCTTGTTTTATCTTTATTCGTTCCATTGCGAGGTACGAGCAATTTAGTACATAAAATTTGGAATATAAATTAACGGGAGGAGGAGTCTGTAGTCTCCTTCAGTCAAAATGATATATTTTTAGTTGTTTGTCTTTATTTTCCAAACATTGTTATCCTTTTCTAAATTAACAGATTTAAGCAAAATGACAGGTCTTAATCCATAAGTTCCTCCACTAGAACCATAAATAGCTCCATCAGAACCAACGTACATTAATTCACTACCGTTTTTAGCATTAGCAAGACAATAATGAGAATTAGATAGTTTAAACATTTCATTAGTAACAGAATATATATTAGTAGAAGGTTCTCTATATCCGCTATCTCCAACATTTTTTTGCTCAATTATATTTATTGCAGTATTTAATTCTTCTAGTGTCAAGTTATGTACATTAGATGACAAACTTGTTTTGAATATTTCACATGTATTAGTATTTAAGGCCTCATTGTTTGTTATTGATTCGTATTTTCCTTTATTCCACCCCTTATTTGTATTACTAAGGTCTCCATCAAATAAAATATTAAAAAATAAGTTCTCATTTCGTAAACCTGATGCAACTTGTTCTCCAATATTATTTTTAGTAGTATCCCACCATAAATTGCCATTTTTTTCTGAACATTTTAATCTTAAGTTTGCAGGTATTCCAGTTGAAATTATTGTAATATCATCATATTTTTGTGTAGTTGAATTATATTTCCCTGCACTTAATATTTTCCAACCTGTGGATGATGTATAATAATTTGAGGAATTAAACATATCTTGATATGAGATGGAATATTCAATAGAATCACCTATTTGTGGGATTTCTTCTTTTATTATTGTTACATTACACTCTGCCTTATCTCCTGTTGAACATTCAACAGTTATTTTTGCATTTCCACTTGAAACAGCCTTAATAGTTGCACTCATCCCATCTACAGAAGAAATTATGTCTATAATATCTGAACTAGAAGTCCAAGTTAAAGTACCTGCAATATCTACTAATCTAGCAGTTATTGTGTCTTCTCCATAAGTATCATTTTTTATTTCTAATGTTAAATTTTTTGTACTTAATATAACACCTGTAATTACTTCAACATTTCCATTTTGTGATATTTCATAAGTTTTTCCGGTCTTACCTATTACTTGCCAAGGTGAATTATTTTTATTTATTGCTAATCTTCCCTCATCTTCAACTATTCCATTTAATTCATCTTTTAAAATATCTACATTAACTAAACCAGTTAAATCACTTGCAACTGCATTTACTGTAGCAAGTTTTATTGCTTCTAATTCAGTGCCTTGTTCGTTCTTTTCTCTAGCTTCTGTAGCTTTCTCCATAGCACTTTCGTTACCAGTTATTTGCGATATTGTAACTCCTGCAAGTATTAATAAAACAATGATCGTAATTATTAACGCAATAAGTGTAATACCTTTGTTACTACTTTTGCATTTTTCTAAGTTAATTTTTGTCATTTGGTAATCTCTCCTTTCAATTCATTTGTATTATTTACATTGTTAGTTCCTTTACATCATATGTCTGATATCTTATAATTGTATTGATATCACAGCATTTTCAGTATATTTCACCCCTATCATAAAGTCAATCACTTTATGACATTTAACAACTAAAAATATTGTATATTTTTACTAAAATAATGTCAATAAATAATTATAAAATTTCAAAAAATTTTAAGAAAGAAGGAATAAAACTCTAACACCTCGGTTCCATAGGTTAACCGAGGTGTTAGAGTTTTATTCCCAATTATACACTGTTTTTATTTGAGCTATATTTTTTCTTTCTATATTTATTTCTTGTTCTTGTTGTATTGTTATTGTATTTTCGTTAAACGCTTTTAATATTCCTTGATATTCTTTTTGACCATTTTCGTCTTTTTTGAATAGTTTTATTTGTACTTCTGCTCCGATGTTTTGCTCAAGATGTTTGTCTTTTTTTAGTATTCTTTCTATTCCTGGTGATGATATTTCTAAAAAGTATTGTTCTTTTATATAGTCTGCTTCGTCTAGTTTTTCCATTATTTCGTTGTTTACTTTTTCACAATCGCTTAGGTCTATTCCTTCTGGTTTGTCTATGAATATTCTTAAGAAGTAGTTTGGTCCTTCTTTTGCGTATTCTACATCATACAAATCATATCCTAAATTTTCAATTTTTTCTTTTATTAAGTTTTCTACTTTTTCTTCTATTTTTGACATTTTTATTTTCCTTTCTTATGGAGTCCTGTTGCTCCTCTACTTTTATAAAAAGCATAATATTTTAAATATTATGCTTTTTGTTTTATATAACTAATTTTCTACTTTTTCAGTTTCGCTTACGTCTGAAATTTTTATGCTTCTAACATGGTTGATTTTTTCCCATGTTGTTTCTCTTTTAAATAAGCATTTGAAGTTTATTAGTAACCATGAGCCAAGGAATAATGGATAGCATAGTAATCCTTTTGCCATTGGTTTTATTGGTCTTTTGTCTAATGCCATTACTATCATCGCTGTAAATATTGGTAGTAAGAATGTTGGTATTGCATATCTTACAATACTGTCTATTAGTTGAACTGTTGTCATTCCTTCTCCTGCATATATCAAGAAGTTTGTTAGTAATAATACTAATGTTAATACAAACATTGGGATACTTCCAATTATATATAAGAAACCATCAAAGTTCATTAATGTTTTGTTTTCCTTTGTTGCTTGTGCTAATGGTTTTGTATATTTTGATATACATTGAATGTGACCTACTGTCCATCTGCTTCTTTGTGACCAGCTTTGTTTGAATCCTACTGGTTGTTCATCATATACTATGGCATCTGTTGCCCAACCTAATTTTTTTCCTGCTATTATTCTTTTTAATGAGAATTCTATGTCTTCTGTTAACGTTACTGTGTCCCATCCTTGTGGTTTTACAACATCAAATCTTACCATGAATCCTGTTCCGTTTAATAATGGTGATAATCCAATATTATATCTTGCTAAGTGGTAAAATCTATGCATTGTCCAATAGAATAATGCATAACCTGATGTTATCCAGCTATCTGTTGGGTTTTTGATATCTCTGTATCCTTGTACTACGTCTTCACCTTGGCATAATTTTTTGTTCATGTTTTTGATGAAGTCTTTGTCTACTATGTTGTCTGCATCAAATATGAAAAATGCATCATATGGTGCATTTTCTTTGATTTTTTGTTGTAAAAACCAATCTAATGCATATCCTTTTGTTTTCTTTTCTTCATCAAATCTTTCATATACTATTGCTCCTGCTTCTTTTGCAACTTTTGCTGTGTTGTCTGTGCAGTTATCTGCAATTACGTATATATCATATAATTCTTTGTTATAAGTTTGATTTTTTAAACTTTCTACTAGGTTTGCCACTACGGCTTCTTCATTATGAGCTGGTATTATCGCCATAAATCTATGGTCTTTTTTTATTTTTAGTGGTTTATCTTTTAATTTAACAAGCGAACATAAACTTATTCCTATTTGGTATACCCAAAATATTGTTAAAATCCATACTAAAGCATCTCTTAGTATATATAAATATTCCATTTTCTCTCCCTCGTTTTTTTTAATTTTTCTACTTAATTTTATTATTACGCTTTTTCTATTATACTATGAATTTATTATAAATGCAAGTTTTTTTACGGAAATAACTGTTATTTTTGTTTTTTAGCATGTAACACTACTCTATATCTACTATCATTTGCGCATGTTGATAGGGTTAAGATATTATCATTTGCTGTAACTTCTATTCCAAAATCAATTTGACTTCTTGTTTTAATCTTGTCAAGGAAGTTTTGAAATTCACCATCATTTATAAAGTTTGTAGTTATATAATAATTTTCTTTTTCAATTTCGTATACTGAAAATACATGATATTCTGCTTTTTCGTTTTCTGTTATAAATGGTATTTTGAAATTTTCTGGATTATTCTGCCATTCTTCTGTAAGCACATTTTGAAGTGTTCCAAATATGCTCCCATCATGTCTATTATGGCCATATACTACCATATTTTTATCTGTTCCATCACATCTATTTTTATAATCCATAAATGCCCATCCGCTACTATTATAGCTTTTATCGAAACTATGTGTCAGATAATAATCGTTGTTTGTTGTTTTTACAACCGGATATTCTATTTCGGTTCCATTAACTTTTAGCCATGCAATTGTATCTGGATTTTTTTGTTTTAAACTCCCAAAATCTATGCTATATTCTTTATTAGCCTCAATTGCTACATATTTTGATATATCTGACATTATTTTTTTATTAGCATTGTTTTCATAAATCCAATTAATTATTTTCATTCCTGAAAAAATTATTATAAGAATTAGAATCAACATAATTATTATGGTTGGTATCTTTTTTATTATACCTCTTTTTTTATTATATATTTTTTCTCGCATAATACCTCCATTTCAATTATACACTAGGTATTTATGTTTGGCTAGTCTTTTTGACTAGTATTTTTTGTTTTTTTATATTTTTTCTCTTATATTAGCATTTTGAATTGGATTTGACAATTTTACATAAAATTGATATAATTTAAGCATAAGAAGGGATTTTTATGAGTAATTATAAAAATATTTTAAAAAAGAAGACTGATTTTTTACAATATTTATTAAATAAACATGAAAATACTTTGTCTGATGAAAAGAAAAATGAATTAAATATTATTATATATAATGCTTATCAAATTATTAATGGCGAGATTGATGATTTGGCTGATAATTACAGAAAAAATGCTATTTTGATTATTGATGAGCTTGATTCTTCGCTGCAATTTTTGTCTAACTTGGAAAAAGATTTTGATAGTATTGGTTTTGATGATGAAAGATAAATGAATTAATTTAACCCTCCTTCAGTTAACACTGAAGGAGGGGTTTGTTATTTTCGTTTTCACTTATAATACAGCTCTATATCTTGCTCTACATTTTATATTGTTATGTTTTCTTCTTTTTTTGTAAAATATGCTTTTCTCTTTTTGAAATATACGTAATTAAGCCCAATCCATAAACCGCCTGCAAGCAACCAGCTCATTAATGCATAAATTACTATTTCATTATAATTGTTAAAATATGTGTAATCTCTTTCTAAGGCTTTTAGTGTAAGAACTAAGGCCTTTTGTATTGACTCTACAACTAAATTCAAAACTAAAAAATTGAACCATTTTTTATGTTTTCCTAGCATCATTGCATAAGCCACGCCGGATGTAATTAGTGTTGCAATATCAAGTATCATTGCAGTCCATCCCAACCAGCCTATCGATATTATATTGCCTTCAATGCTTTGTACCACTGAAACAAAAAGAGCTGATATTCCAACTGGGTATCTGAAATATTTTAAAAACTTCCACCAATTCATAGGCAATTCTGCATTTCCATTATTCACATTATTATTAACATTTGCATTATTTTCTTTATTTTCATTGTTTTCTTTATTTTCTGTGTTAATATTTTCTTCATTATTTTTATCCCTAGACACAACCGCTAACACTAATACCACAACTATTCCTGCAATTATAACTAAGCCGATTGTTAGGCTCAATGAACTTTGAGGTTCTTCATAATTATATAATGAACTTTGAGGTTCTTCATTATTATTTAATAAACTTTGAGGTTCTTTATAATTATTTATTGTAAAAGAGTCTAAAACCTTTTTAAAATCCTCAGAGTTAAAGTCATCTTTATTTTGTGAGCTTAATGTTAATACATACATTTTATTTCCAGATACTACTATATACTGATCGCAATAATAGTAATAATCGTCCATTGAATATTGTGCAAGTATATGAAAACATTTATAATTGTTTTTTGTACATTTTGTAATTTCTTTTACATCAATTGAGTTACATTTATAACTATTTACATTTTCATTAATTGCCTCATCAGATAATGCACTTCCATAATTAGATTCCATTTCAGTTTTTGTATTTTCAGCATTCAAATTGTTATAAAGAGTGTCTACAATCATATCAAGAGTCAATTGATTATATGGATCTATTTTTGTTTCAAATGGTTCTGAAACTATATTGATACCTCTTCCATTTTCATCTGCATATAAATTTGGTTCTGCTTGTTCAAATGAATCTGGAATATCAATTTCAAATTCACTTGTTGAGTATGCGTTTACTGATGTCGCTATTCCTAGCATGAATAGCAATAGTACTAAAATACTGATACATTTCTTCATATATTTTCCTCCCTTATATTTCCAACTTTTTTTCAGTTTCTATTTTTATATATTCCATAATTGTTTTTTCCTTTTTTATAATTAACTTTTTGTTTATATTAGTAGTGAAATAGTATTGAACTTATAATTGCTAAAATCAATAATATTATCAATGCGCATATCCAAAAAGCTGTTGTAATATCAGCTTTATTATATAATCTTTTAAATTGTTGTTTATCAGCTGTATTATTAAAATCGATATACTTGTCTTTATATATTTCTTTTAAATATTTTATAAATTCTTCCTTTTTTCCTTTGTTAAATTCATCTTTGCTTAAAATATAAGCTGAATCCTTTAATGTTATAAAATAAATATATCCTTTGTATTCACAAACTCTATAAATAGGATCATATTTATCGTATATTATTTCGTGAGTAATATGTATATTGGTATTTATAATCATTTTGTCTTTTGTAAATTCATAATAGTATTCCAGGCTTTGTTTTGGCTTTTTGATTTTTGACGGACTAAGTAACACTCCAATACAAATTGATAAATATATAATTCCTATATAGACTGGCTCAACATTCACATTTCCAAATTTTACAGCTTGATATATCGAACTAAAGATACCAAATAACAAAAATGCACTAAAAAACATAACTAATGTTGTTTTATAATAATATTTTTTATATTTTGTATAATAAAAAAGTGAATATTCTTCATAAATTTCTTTTTTCAGTTTTGTTGTATTTTTAAATAATATTTCTTCTTCCATTATTTTACCTCACTATATACTTTTTAATCTATACATTAATAAAGATCAATCATTTCCAGAGCTCTTGACTCCGGTATTTCTTCAAATTTATAATTAATTTCTTTGCAGTTATTTTTTATAATTTGTAAAATCTCTTCATCCTGAACACCGATTAAAAAATATGACACATCCCAACACATTAAAAAGAATTCGCATTTTGATTTTTTTAATTGTTCTAAATTCTTTATTTCAGAAATTTTCTCTCTTTTTTTGAATGCAAATAAATCAAGAAAAATCATATAATACTGCAATTCTTCATTGTCTACTATTTCTTTTAATTCATCTCCTTCAATTATGTCATATTCAAATAAATCTTCATCTTTTTCTGAGTTAAACAAGTCCACATGTATTTCATTGAATCCAATTTTATAATAATAGTCTTGTATTTTTGCATCCTTTAATATTTCTCTTAATATATTTCCACTTTTATTTTCAGTTTCTATTTTTATATATTTCATAATTTTTCCCCCTTGTAATTTGTATGTGTATAGTTTGCTATTTCCTAATGCATTTGTTAATTTTACTAGGTTTCAAACATTATCATAAAATCATACTAGCAGTCTTTATATTATTTACTACTAGTATAATTATAGTAAAAATTAATTATCGGAAACTATTATTTCAAAATATTTGTTATCCACTATTTTTATATTCTGTTTTTTTTCTATTTCAATAACCAATGCATTATCGCATTTAAATATTCTATTAACATTTTTGTAAGTTTGAGTATAAATTAAGTTGTTATTATAATTAAGAGTCATAGCTACTGTTTTCTCATATAAAGAAACTGTCAACAATAATTCAAATCCGTCTTTTTCTCTTGTTAATAAGAATTCTCCTGCTTCCTCTCCCAATATATATTGTGGTTCTTTTTCAAAAAACTCAATTAAATCCAATATTTCACAATTTATAGACATTATTTTTTCTCCTTTTATAACTTTACTTTTTATTATTTTGCATAAACACTTATAACTTTGCCAAGAAAATTAACTATTACCTTTAAGTCGGCAGTTTCATGAATAAATGTACCTATGCTATTTCCAGATATAGCCTGAGTCGATCTTATTATCTTTTGCTACACTTCCCACACATCACTATTTGTTCCCCTTTATTATCTGGATTCATAGATTGAACATAATCATCTTCCCGCCCTCATATCGGATATATTTCATATATATTAATATATGGTAAATTAATTTTTATAAATTTATCCTTTAATTCCTTAAACTTATTATAATCACAAATTTCAAATTCAATAATGCTATCCCCTATTTGAACTGTCAAACATTTTTCTTCTACATCAATTACTTTACCTATTATTTCAATAAAATCTTTATTCATTTTTATTCTTGGAATTTGCATATCTGATAATTTAAGTTGTGATATATTCAAAATTTCACCATAATCTAATTCAACTCCATATTTATTAAGAGACGGAGGGAGATTATCTTTCCATCTCCCATACGCCTCCCCATATTCAGAAGAGAATTTTACAATATCTTTTTCAATTTTATTAATTGTAATTGTCATCACATAATCCTCTCCTTAATTCTTACAATTATATGTTTCTATAATTTTTAAGTTATAATAAATTCAAAGTCTTTATTTTTACCTCCTACGATAACTTTATCAGCCTCGTATTTCCAAAAATCTACTATTATCTTCATTATATCTTCTACTTCTTTTGAAACATGTCCATTTATTTTTATTATTACATTTTCTTCTTCAATCCACCACAAATCACGAACCCAATCCAAAAATGCATCCGTATTCATATTTTCATAACCTTTACTAGCTGTATGTGGATATAATATTTCTAAAGCATTTCCTAATTTTATTTTAAATTCATCAAAACTTGTATTTTCTAAATTTATTTCTTTATAGTATACATTTTTTTTAATCATATATTTCCTCCATTAATTTAATTAAATATAAATTATTAATATTCTTTAACTTTACAAAGGTTGAAATCAAATTTATTAGCAGTCCAAATATCTCTAAAACATATTTACATATAATATTCTAATATCATTAAAAATATTATTTTAATTTAATAAACTCAACTAATCCATCTCCAATTTGTTTTTCACCATAATGACTATTAGTATAATAAATTGAACCATCTGATCCGGTGACAAATCTTTCACTATCTCTTGCCATTCCAGTTATTTTATTATTAACATCAAATTCTCTATAGGTAATTTTATTTCCTTTAGCATCAATTTCAGGTAATCTTCCATTAATATTATCATATTTGCCTCCTGCAGCTGTACCTGGAGTTTGTCCTGATACATTTCCTTTCCAGCCAGCTTTATCATATTTATTGAAAGAATCTTGGACATTTTGCGGTAATTCAGAAACATCTCTTTCTGGAATTTCTGTTTTTTCATTTGTCCCTGAACTTCCACTCTCTTTAAAGTTTTGTATATCATCTCTTAAACTGTTTCCTGACCTAGCTATTGTTTGTGTTCCTATTTCTGTAACAGTTCCTCCTATTGCCATTGTTCCTAGACCTGCCGTAGAAATTACTGCTCCTGGTGCTGCTCCAACTCCTGTTGCAGTCGCTGCAATTCCGCCACCAAAACTAATAATACCCATTCCCATTGTTGTGATTCCTGCTGCCGTTTCTATAGCTCCAATTATTGATGATGCAATATCTCCCGCTATTGCTCCCCCATAATAATTCTGTGCATAATCCTCAAAGAAACTTGGCATTCTTAGAGTTGTCCCAAATGTATTATTTAGAACACTTATTCCGAATCCATCTAATGACGCTCCTATTGAATATGCAATATTTTTAAACCAATCGCCTTTATGTGCCTCTTTAAATAACTGGTTTGTATATTCATTTTTAATAATTATTTCTATTTTATCTAAATCGCTTTCACATGCATTCTTCATCGCTTGTTCTAGTGCTCCTGCCATTAAGCTTGCTTTTAATGTTCCTAAGTTTCTCAAATCATTTAACTGACTTTCAAGTTCTTTTGTTTTTTCTGCTTTGGGATTTATTGCTGCTCCATATGTTTTTTGTACATTATTTGTTTGTTGAGGCTGACTACTATTAGCTGTATTTGAATTCACAACTTTATTTACTACTGTATTTATTGCTCCCTTTACCACATTCTTTACTGCACTTAATATTGGCACACTTTCTATAGTTTCTATTGCTTTTTGCGCCGCTGTTTGCACCATATTTTGTACTGTTTGTGCTATTTGTCCTATTGCCTCAAATATATGTCCACTTGGATCTACATAGTTTACTGGATCATTTTTTGTATATAAATACAAGTTTCTACTTAATGGGTCTGTTATTTCTCCTAAATATGTATCTGCACTTGTGAATCTTCCTGTTTTTGAATCATAGTATCTTGCTCTTAAGTATTGTAGGCCTGTTAAAGTATCTGTTGATTCTGCATTAAACTGGTATGTGTTTTCTAGCTCGTTGGCTTTTGTTCCTAATATTTCTGTCTCTCCAAATGGTTGGCAATTATATTCTACTACACTTGTATTTGTATTGTCTAGTAGGTTTGTTACACTTCCTATACCATCGTAGTTGTATTTATAATTTACTCCGTTTGTTTCATAAGATAGTCTTTCATTTCCATACACTATCATATTTATATGTTGTTTTATGTGATTTTTCATCTTCAACTTGAACT
>CAMPBS010000011.1 GCA_946639585.1 uncultured Clostridium sp.
TTAATGAATTACAACATGAAGATGAAATCAAACAAAAAATATTTTTTAAAGGTCAAATTTATGATGCTTATAGTTTAATTATAGATATTTTTAAGAAAGCTAAAAATAAGATTACAATAATAGACAACTATATAGATGATAGTATTTTAAAAATGTTATCAAAGAAAAATAAAGACGTGGAAGTAGTAATATTAACATCGACTAAAAGTAATATACAAAATATAGATATTCAAAAATTTAACAAAGAATATCCAACACTAAAGGTAGCAAAAACAAACAAATTTCACGATAGATTTATTGTAATAGATAACAAGGAATTATATCATTGCGGAGCATCCATAAAAGACTTAGGTAACAAATGCTTTGGAATAAATAAAATTGAAGATGGGGAGATAATAGAGAATTTTATAAATAAAATAATAGCTTAAAACAAGTATAAAATTTCCACAATTTGCAAAAAATATGTGTAAAACATTTTGCAAGGAGTGGAATTTTTTGAATATTAATAAAGTATTAAAACTAAATGGCACATTACTGGACAAAAATCAGTTAGAAAATCATCTACAAAAAATTGCTGCAAACCATAATATAAAAGCGAAAGCAGATAAAGAAACATATCCGGTGCCAGAATTAAAAGAAAATTTTGAATTCATAAAAGAAACATATAATTTATTAAATGAACACTTAAAGCTAGAGATAGGAATACATCCAGCAGGAGAGTGGCTTTTAGACAATTTCTATATAATTGAAGAAACTGTAAAGCAGATAGAAAAAGAATTAACATTAAAAAAATATGTTGATTTTTTAGGCATTTCAAATGGAAGTTATGAAGGCTTTGCAAGAATATACGTGCTAGCTTCTGAAATTGTAGCATATACAGAGGGAAAAATTGAAAAAGATGATTTAGAAAAATACATTGAAAGCTATCAAACAAAAAGAACTCTAAATATGGATGAAATCTGGAACATAGGGCTATTTCTACAAATTGCAATTATAAATAATATAAAAGAAGTGTGTGAAAAAATATATAATTCACAGCTTCAAAAATATAAAGTTGAAGAAATTGCAGAAAGATTAATTGAACATAAAGAAAAAGATGAGCAAAAATTTAAAAGTTCAAAAAGTCTTGCCAAAAATACTTTTCAAGATATGAGATATTCTTTTATAGAATACATGGCGTATACTCTAAAAAGATATGGTAAAAAGGGTTATAGCTATTTAAAAGTCCTAGAAGAAACAGTAGAAATGGCAGGTTCAAGTGTATCGGACATAATTAAAAAAGAACATTTTGATATTGCTGTAAAAAAAGTGCTAATGGCTAATTACATTACAAGCATCAAAAAGATTCAAAGAATAGATTTCTTGGAAGTTTTTCAAAAGTTAAATGGCGTAGAAGAAATTCTAAAACACGACCCAGCTAGTGTTTACAGCAAAATGGATCATTCAACAAAAAGTTATTATAGAAATAAAATAAAGGAAATTTCAAGTAAAACGAAGATTTCTGAAATATATATAGCCAAGAAGATTTTAGAGTTATGTCAAAGAAATCAGATGATGGAAGTTCAAGAAGAAAAAGAACTTAAGGAATTGTCTAAGGAAATAGAGCAAAACACATTAGTAGAAAAAGAAAATGTAATAAAAAAGGAAGCACATATAGGCTATTATTTAATAGACAAAGGAATAAATGAATTATACAAAGAATTGAATTTTAACAAAAGACCTAAAATGAGCAATGAAAGTAAAGCTAAAATATATATTTTCACATTTATATTTTTATCAATCCTTATAAGCGCTGGAATAACAGCAATAGTAAATTTAAAAAACATCTGGCTAAATATCGTAGGTTTTGTTTTATTACTAATACCATCAAGTGAAATTGTAACTCAATTAATGCAATATATTTTAAGCAAAGTAGTAAAACCAAAAATAATACCTAAAATAGATTTTTCAGAAGGAATAGACGAAGAAAACTCAACAATTGTAGTCATTCCGACAATTTTAAAAACTAAAGAAAAAGTAAAAGAGTTAATGCACAAATTGGAAGTGTTTTATATTGCAAATAAATCAGAAAATCTATATTTTGCATTATTAGGGGACTGCTCAGAAAGTGACCATAAAGAAGAAAAATATGATAATGAAGTAATAGAAGAAGGACTAAAACAGGCAGAAGAACTAAACAAAAAATACAAAAAGCAAGATGCACCAATCTTTCACTTTTTATATAGAAACAGAACGTGGAATGAAAAAGAAGGCAAATATTTAGGCTGGGAGCGAAAAAGAGGGCTACTAAACCAATTCAATGAATACATTTTACAAACTTTTTGGGACACTCTCAAAAAGCAGGAAGAAAATAATAAAAGTTTTAGAGTGTCAACTTTAACAAATATTCCAACAGATATCAAATATGTGATAACTTTAGATGCAGACACAGACTTGATTTTGGGTTCTGCATTTGAACTTGTTGGAGCAATGGCTCACATTTTAAATAAGCCAGTAATAGATGAACAAAAAAATATTGTGGTTGATGGTTATGGGATAATTCAGCCAAGAGTTGGCGTTAATTTAGATATAAGCTATAAAAATCTTTTTACAAAAATATTTGCAGGTGCAGGTGGAATAGATTCCTACACAAATGCGATTTCTGATGTTTATCAAGATAATTTTGGTGAGGGAATTTTTACAGGAAAAGGAATTTATGATTTACAAACTTTTTCAAGGGTAATGAGAGACACAATTCCAGAAAATACAGTTCTAAGTCATGATTTATTAGAGGGAAATTATTTAAGATGTGGTTTAGCATCAGATATAATGCTTATGGATGGATATCCTACAAAATACATGAGTTTTATGACAAGGCTTTCAAGATGGATTAGAGGAGACTGGCAAATTGCAAAATGGCTACGAGTAAAAGATGGAGAGAAAATATTTTTAAATTTAAGCTTTTTATCTAGGTTTGGAAAATGGATAAGAGGTGGCTGGCATGTAATTAAATGGGTGTTTAAAAAAGACCACAAAGGTGAAAAAACGAAGTCAGAACTTATAGTTGAAAAAATATATTCAAATCCATTGAACTTACTTTCAAGATTTAAAATTTTTGATAATTTAAGAAGAAGTTTGCTGGAAATTTCAATAATTACAGCTTCACTTTATTATATAATAATAAATAAAACTTGTGGGCAAAATATTGCATTTATTCAAACACTTTTAATAATTATTGCAGTATTTCCATTTGTTTTAGAATTTTTTAATTTAATAATTGGAAAAAAAGAAAATGAGAGAAAACAAAAAGACTTTTCACCAAGAATTGCAGGAGCAAAAGGTGCACTTTTAAGACTTTTATTGACATTTGGTTGTTTGCCATTTAAAGCATATATATCCATAAAAGCAATAATAAAAACAATATATAGATGTTTAATTTCTAAAAAACATTTGCTAGAATGGACAACGTCTGAAGAAGCAGAAAAGCAGTCAAAAGGAGATTTATTTTCATATTACAGGCAAATGCTAGTAAATGCGGCATTTGGAGCATTACTTATAATTATTTATCCAAATGCAATTGGACTAATAATTGGCAGCTTATGGGCTATTACGCCATTCGTAATGTGTAAAATATCAAAAGAAAAGAAAGATAAAAATAGTTTAGAAAAGCTTGATAAAAAAGAAAAAGAATATGTTTTAGATATTGCGGAAAAAACATGGAGTTTTTTTGAAAAATATCTAAATGAAGAACACAATTATCTAATCACAGATAATTACCAAGAAGATAGAAAAGAAAAGGTAGTTGAAAGAACGTCTTCTACAAACATTGGCCTTTCAATGCTTGCTGTAATATCCGCGTATGACTTACGAATAATAGAAATAGATAAATGTTTAGATTTACTTGAAAAAATAATAAAAACAGTAGAAAGTTTAGAAAAATGGAATGGACATTTATATAACTGGTACAACATCAAAACAAAAGCACCACTAACTCCAAGATATATATCAACAGTAGATAGTGGAAACTTTGTAGGGTATTTATATGTAGTAAAAGCATTTCTTGAACATTTTTGGGACACTTTCCAAAATGTACAAAATTTATTATTAATAGTATCTAACATGATCGAATCTACTGATTTCTCTAAACTTTATAATAGGGAACATCAAATTTTCTCTATTGGCTTTAATATTGAAGAAAACAAGTTAACAGATTCATATTATGATTTACTTGCATCTGAAGCAAGACAAGCGAGTTTGGTAGCTATTGCAAAAAAGGACGTGCCAAGCAAACATTGGAATTCTTTGAGTAGAACTATTACAACTTTAAACGACTATAGTGGGCTTATTTCATGGTCTGGGACTGCGTTTGAATATTTAATGCCTAATATAAATATTCCAAAATATGAAGGAAGTTTGTTAGACGAATCTTGCAAATTTATGCTTATGAGTCAGATGGAATATGCAAAAAGACTTAATTTACCATGGGGGATTTCAGAAGCAGCATTTAATTTAAAAGACTTACACAACAATTATCAATATAAAGCTTTTGGAATACCTTGGCTAGGGCTTAAAAGAGGCCTAGCAGATGAATTTGTTGTTTCAAGTTATGGCACAATTCTGGCAATTGGAGATGTGCCAGAGGCTACTATTAAAAATCTAAAATTGCTAGAAAACTATGGAATGAATGGAAAATATGGCTTTTATGAGTCAATAGATTTCACACCAGAAAGAGTAGAAAAAAATAAAAAAGCAAGTGTTGTAAAAACTTATATGGCACATCATCAGGGCCTTATAATGCTAGCAATAAATAACTTATTTAATGATAATATTTTACAAAGAAGATTTATGCAAAATCCTGAAATGGAAGCTGTATCAATATTGCTACAAGAGCGTAAACCAGAAAAATATATTGTAACAAAAGAAGATAAAGAAAAGGTTGAAAAACTTAAATACAAAGACTATGAGGACTATGTTGTAAATTCTTATAATAAAATAGATGAAAAACTAATTCGCGGAAATGTAATTTCAAATAAGAATTATACGGTAGCTCTAAACCAAAAGGGTGTTGGATTCAGCAAATACAAAGACATATATATAAATCGATTTAAGCAAACAGCGGATTATGCTCAAGGCGTATTTTTCTATGTAAAAAACATCAAGACAAAAGAAATTATAACTACAAATTATGCTCAAAATGATAATAAAAAAGGAACTTACGAGATTAGTTTTAGCCCAGATAAAAACGAAACAATAATTAAACAATCAAATCTAAAAATTGATGTAATAGATACAGTTGACAGCAACACACCAGTCGAAATTAGAAGATTGAAACTGATAAACTTAGGAAATGAAGAACAAACATTGGAAGTTAGTTCATATTTCGAACCGGTTTTATCAAAAAAAGAGCAGGATTATGCACATCCAGCTTTTAACAACTTGTTTTTAATTTATGAATATGACGAGGAAACAAACAGTTTAATTGTAAAAAGGAAAAATAGAGAAGAAGCGGCAAACGATGTATATCTGGCAACTTCAATATTTACAAATTCAAAAGATACAAGTGAGTTAGAATATGAAATTGACAAGGAAAAGCTAATAGGCAGAGGAAATCTTGGCATACCTAATATGATAAAAAACTCTATTCCATTTTCGAATAGACAAGAATTTGTAACAGAGCCAGTTGTTGCATTAAAAAGAACAATAAAAATCAAGCCTGAAGAAACAATTACCTTAGATTTAGTTATATCAGTTGAAGAAGAAAAAGAACTTGCAATAGATAATTTAGAAAAATATAGGACAACAGAAAATGTAAAAAGAACTTTCGAGCTTTCGAAAGCAAGATGTGAAACAGAAAGCAGATATTTAAGAATAAAGGGAAAAGATATATCTAATTTCCAAAAAATGATGTCATATATTTTATTCCAAAACCCTGCAAAAGCTTTAGCAACAAACAAGATACCTAATGTAAAAAATAAAAAATATAGTCAAAGCGAACTATGGAAATATGGAATTTCTGGTGATCTACCGATCATTTTAGTAAAAATAAAAAATCCTACAGAAAGCTATGTTGTAAAAGAAATACTAAAGGCATATGAATTCTTCAAAAATAAAAATATTGAAACTGAGCTTGTAATACTAGATGAAGAAAAACACAGCTATGAAAATTATGTGAGGGAAGAAATAGAAAACAGCATTTTAAATAATCACATGGGATATCTAAAGAACATCAGAGGCGGAATTTTTGAACTTTCAAGTAATGAAATTAGTAAAGAAGATATTGAATTACTTGAATTTGTTGCATCTATAATAATAGATAGTAAATTTGGTGGAATTGAAAATAATCTTAAAGAAATAGAAGAAAGCTATTTAGAAAATTACAAAGAAATTTCAAATGATGAGATTAAACAAAAATTTATAGAAGATAACACGCAAGATATTGAGCTATTGAAAGATATAGACAATCTAAAATACTATAATGAATATGGTGCTTTTTCGAATGATGGTAAAGAATACTGTATTACAGAAAATGCACAAAATAGATTACCAACAGTTTGGAGTAATGTACTTACAAATGAGAAGTTTGGAACAATTGCAACAGATAGCTTTGGTGGCTATACTTGGTATAAGAATAGCAGGTTAAATCGTTTAACAGCCTGGGGAAATAGTCCTAATTTTGATATGCCAGGAGACACAATTTATATAAAAAATCTAGAAAATAAAGCGTCCTGGTCTGTTACTTTAAATCCGATGCCGGATACTAAGAATTATAACACTGTTTTCGGATTTGGCTATAACAAATATCTTCATAAATGCCAAGGAATTGAACAAGAATTAACTGTATTTGTACCAAAAGAAGATAGTATAAAGGTTGAAATTCTAAAACTTAAAAATACAACGCCAACAAAGAAAAAGTTAAAAGTTTATTATTATACAAAACCAGTTTTAGGAGAAGATGAAATAAAAACTTCAAAATTTATCAATCTAGATTTTGATGGAAATAATAACACAATAATTGCTAGAAACCTGTATAATAACGAAATTGACGGATATTCTATGTATTTATCTTGTAGTGAAAAAATAAATTCTTATACAGGAGACAAAAGCTTCTTCTTAGGAAATGGAGGACTAGGAAATCCGGATGGGATTTCAAAGATTAAACTCAATAATGAAAATTCACTTGGAAGAAATTCATGTATCGCGTATGAAGTAGATGTAGAGCTTGAAAGTTTTGAAGAAAAAGAAATTTCAATACTACTAGGAGCTGAAAATTCAGTTTTAGACTGCAAAAACATGGCTTATAAATATAGTAAAGTGCAAAATTGTAAACAGGAACTTGAAATAATCAAGAATTATTGGAAAAACTTACTTGGAAGATGTGAAGTAAAAACACCTTTAGAAAGTATGAATATTATTCTAAATGGGTGGGCAGCATATCAAACTATAAGTAGTAGATTGCTTGCAAGAAGCGGATTTTACCAATCTGGCGGAGCCTTTGGATTTAGAGATCAACTTCAAGATACTTTTGGAATAAAATATTTAGAACCAGAATTTCTCAAAAAACAGATAATAAAGCATAGTGAACATCAATTTATTGAAGGAGATGTAGAGCACTGGTGGCATGATGAAACAGGAAGAGGCATAAGAACTAGGTTTTCAGATGATTTATTGTGGTTACCTTTTGCAATTGCTGAATATATCAATTTTACAGGAGATAACTCAATTTTAGATATAGAAACAAGTTATTTACAAGGAGCAGAATTACAAGAAAATCAAGATGAAAAATATGATTTATATTTACCATCAGAAATAAAAGAAAGCATTTATTTACATGCCGTAAAAGCTATAGAAAAAAGTTTGAACTTCGGAGAAAACGGACTTCCTAAAATTGGTTCAGGAGACTGGAATGATGGCTTTAGTACAGTCGGAAATAAAGGGAAAGGCGAAAGCGTGTGGCTTGGATTTTTCCTATACGATATTTTAGAAAAGTTTATACCAATATGTAAAGAAAAAGGAGATTTAGATTTAGCAGAAAAATATGAACAAATAAAACAAAATCTAAAACATGCACTAAACACATCAGGTTGGGATGGAAGATGGTTTAAACGTGCATTTATGGATGATGGAAACACATTAGGTAGTATGGAAAATGACGAATGTAGAATAGATGGAATAAGCCAAAGCTGGAGCATAATTTCAAATGCAGGTGACAATGACAAAAAATTTATCTCAATGGAAAGCTTAGAAAATCACTTGGTAGATAAAGAACATGGAATAATAAAATTACTAGATCCACCATTTAATAAAGGAAAATTAAAACCTGGGTATATAAAAGCGTATTTACCGGGAGTAAGAGAAAATGGAGGACAATACACACATGCATCTTGTTGGGTAATTATTGCAGAAGCAATGTTAGGATTTGGAAATAAAGCACTTGAATACTTTAGAATGATAAATCCAATAGAACACACAAGAACAAAAGAAACTGCAAATAAATATAAAACAGAACCATTTTCAATAGCAGCAGATATATATGGAGCAGGAAACTTAGCGGGAAGAGGCGGCTGGACTTGGTACACAGGTTCATCTAGCTGGTATTACAAAGCAGGAATTGAATATATTTTAGGACTAAAAATAGAAAAAGGAATTTTAAAAATCGAGCCATGTATTCCAAACAATTGGAAAGAATATTCTATAAAATATAAATGGAAAGAAAGCATTTATAATATAAAAATTCAAAATCCAGAAGGAAAAAACACAGGAGTAACAAAGGTTTTATTAAATGAAAATGAAGTAGAAAATGGAATAAAACTTGATGGCACTAGAAATGTTTATAATATAACAGTTATAATGTAAATATAAAATGTGAAACAAATTTGTGAAAAATATGCAAAAGTGTTTCACATTTTTTATTTAGCTTAACATTACAGCAATTCTACAATTTCATTACATTTTAATTTTTTTTGTAACAATTCGCACAAAAAATACTATTTGTGATAGAATTATGTTGTATAAATGGAGAAAGAATAATATAAAAAAGGAGTAGTGTATTATGGTAAAATTAAAAATTATAAATAAAGATAATTATTTATATAAATTAGTAGATGATAGAGAAAATAACTATGAATTTAGTTTTGAATTTTTTGATATTGAATCAAGTCCTGAAATAGGCGATTATATTAGTATTTCAGCAGAATTATTAAATCCAAGTTATGCAGGTTATAGTACATTATATACATTTGGTAGTTTGGATAATCCATGTGGAAAAAGTAATATAGATAGTAATGATATAGATGTAATTAAAGTAATAACAGAAAATAAAGAGATAGTTTTAAAAAGATTATATGGATAATTAAAATTTATAAAAAATATAATAGGGGGATACATTATGGCTGAATTATCAAAAGAATTGAAAGAAATAAAGAAAAAATACGGTGAAACATTTATGCATATATGTAGAGATAATTTTTCTACACTATTAGAAACAGAAGGTTTGTTATCTAAAGTATTAGAGAAACACATTGCAGCAAATAGTAAAAACATAGGGGATGATATAATAAATAGTGGTAACCTAATTGAGTTTAAAGATTTTATATTTAGTAAAATAGATGTAGAAAAAGAAGAAAAACAAATAATAGAAGATAGAACGCCATATGAAATTTTAGATGAAGCTGGATATAAATTAATAGAATGTACAACTGAAGATGGAATACAAGAATTTAGAAAATATTATGCTCCAGATGAAGTGATATGTACTATTTATAATGGTGGAAGATTAAAATCATCTGTAGTATTTTTTGCAGTAAAAGATGATGCTGAAAATATCAAAAGAGAAGATTTTGAAAGACCACAAAGAGAAGATGAATATGGGACATCAGTATTAGGAATACAATTTGATAAAAAAGGTACATGTACTCCACATATAATTACAAGATATAATCATACTGTAAATAATCCCAATGGAACATATGGAAATGATTTAGATAGAATAGCTCCTGGTTTAACCAAAAGCTTTGCTAAATTATTACATGAAAGAGGATTGGAATTAAATAATACAAATATAGAAGAATTTGAACTTCCTGGATATACTGTTGCAGGTGATGGGAAGTATTATAAATACAATTTGGAAATAGATGGAAAATATTATTGCCCTGGAAATATAATTATTGAAAATGGAGAAGTAAAAAAATTAGAAAAACCAGAAAGTCAAATGTTAATAGACTATTTTATACTAGATATAGAGAAAAAAACACTAAAAACATATGATGAACATTTTAAAGATGATGGTTTTTTAGAGTGTTTTAAAAATATAGAAAAAATTCAAACAGAAAAAAGTCCAGATAAAGAAAAACAAACAAGAATTATAACCATACAAATAAAAGATTTAAATTTACCAATAACAATAGAAATAGATAAAGATAACAATATAGTAGGATATAGTAATCAGGAATTAAAATATGTAGGTGATTGTTTCCTTAGTTTGAATGAAAAACTAAAAGAAATAAATTTATCCCAATTGACAGAAACAGGACATCAATTTCTTATGTTTAATAAACAATTAATGGAATTAAGTTTACCACAATTAACAGTAGTATACGATGATTTTCTTTGTAATAATAAACAACTAAGCAAATTAAATTTACCAAAATTAACAGAAGTAGGTAATGGTTTCCTTTCTAGTAATGAACAACTAAGTGAATTAAGATTACCACAATTGACAAAAGTAGGTAATGACTTCCTTTCTAGTAATGAAGAACTAAGTGAATTAAGCTTACCACAATTAACAGTAGTATACGATGATTTTCTTTGTAATAATAAACAACTAAGCAAATTAAATTTACCAAAATTAACAGAAGTAGGTAATGGTTTCCTTTCTAGTAATGAAGAACTAAGTGAATTAAGCTTACCAAAATTAACAGAAGTAGGTAATGGTTTTCTTATTGATAATATGTGTGTAAATGAATTATATTTACCACAATTGTCAAAAGTGGGGAAGCATTTTCTTGCTTTAAATCAACAGTTAATTAAACTAAATTTACCACAATTGATAAAAGTAGGTGATTGGTCCTTGCTTAATAATAAAAAACTAAGTGAATTATATTTACCACAGATAAAGGAAATGGGTGATGAATTTCTTAATTTTCATCCTAGAAGAAAAGAATTGATTGCTAATATGAAGAAAAAAAGAAAAAATGAAACAAAACAAATTAATCCAAAAGAAATAGCTGAGTTAGATAGAGATACTGAATTAACTATTACTGAAGTAGGTTTGGGAAAAGAATTAATTGAAAAAAGTATGTCAAATGAAAAAGGAAATATACAAAAATAAAGTATTAGGAAGTGATAAAAAATGGAATATACAAAATGTTTAGTAGAATTAGATGAAATACTTAATTATTTATCGGTTGAAAATTTAGAAAAAATACCTATTGAAATACGAAATAGTATAAATGAACATAAAGATAAAGAATATATATGGAAATATGATGAAACAAAAGAATTAAAAGAACAAGAATTAGATAGAAAAACAATAGCAATGTTATCTTATTTAAATATGGAATACTTCCTAAATGAAGAACAAAAGGAATTTATGCAAAACTTGCATAATTTAAATGAACAAAAGCGTGAAAAGGAAAAACAAGAAAAATATAATCCTGATAATTTATATAAAAATAGAACATCAACTACAATACAAGAAACAATAAATGAAAATGTTGCAATGGTGGAATATAAAGAATCTGTATTTAAGAAATTTTTAAATAAGATAAAAATGTTATTTAGAAAGAGTAAATAATTATATATAAATTATTTAAAAGTGAGTTTATTGAGATTAATAGGCAGGATAAGCATAATGGTACATTATGCGAAAAAAATATAAAAGGCAAGCCTTTTAGTAGCATTAGTTGTCAAAAGTTTGCGGTATTTAGGATGCCTCAATTCACTTAGTGAACTTTTGGATATTAAAAAAAGTATTAACAAAATCTGTGCCAAAACTGACATTTACTTTTTCTTTAAAAACATTATAATAATATTATCCAATTAAATAAGAGTAACGAAAAAAGGCTAAGTCCAAAAACGGACTTGGACTTTTTGGCGTACTTTATAAAGAATAAACAACTCTAAATTGGAAATAATTACAAGTAGGAAAGAGAGGCTACTTATGGAAGAAAAGAAAAAGTATAAAAAGAAAAATAATTTTAAAATTAATTTGATTTTTAATGAAAAAGGAGAAACATTCGAAAAAATTATTGAAAGAGCATTTACTAATTATGTATTGAAGAAATAATGGAAAAAATTACCTATAAAATTAGATGGCATTTAATGGAATAATATGCTATAATTACATTCATGCATCTTGTTGGGTAATTATTGCAGAAGCAATGTTAGGATTTGGAAATAAAGCACTTGAATACTTTAGAATGATAAATCCAATAGAACACACAAGAACAAAAGAAACTGCAAATAAATATAAAACAGAACCATTTTCAATAGCAGCAGATATATATGGAGCAGGAAACTTAGCGGGAAGAGGCGGCTGGACTTGGTACACAGGTTCATCTAGCTGGTATTACAAAGCAGGAATTGAATATATTTTAGGACTAAAAATAGAAAAAGGAATTTTAAAAATCGAGCCATGTATTCCAAACAATTGGAAAGAATATTCAATAAAATACAAATGGAAAGAAAGCATATATAATATAAAAGTCCAAAACCCAGAAGGTAAAAACACGGAAGTAACAAAAGTTTTATTAAACGAAAACGAAGTCCCAAATGCAATAAAACTAGATGGTTCAAGAAATGTATATAATATAATGGTTATAATGTAATAAAATAAGGCTAAGTTCAAATGAGAAGAACTTAGCTTTTTTAATATGAATTTATGTATAAAAGAAAATATCTTAATAAAAATGTAAAGTATACTTGACAAATATAAAAAGGCGATGTATAATAATGTAAAGTAAACTTTACAAAAGGAGGGATAATTATGAATAGAGAAGAGATACTTTCAAAAGTTACAAAAAATAATACAGAGTTTGATGAAATGGAAACAGCCATAATAACCAAAGCTCTCGGGCTAAGTACAATCATTGTTCCAATTATTTGTTTACTATTTATGATTGTTAGGATAGTAAGGGAAAATGGGCTGATTACAGATTTAATAGCAATAACATTTTCTCAACTGAGTGTTTATGAAATATATAGATATTTCATGGAAAGAAAAAAAGGAAAACTATTTTTAAGTATTATTTTTAGTATTATAACTATAGCTTCAATAATTATGTTTTTCTTTGAGGTGTAAAAAATGAATGAAGAATTAGTCTTAAAAAATAATTTAAAAAGCCTAAGAAGTGAAAAAAAGATTTCACAAGAAGAACTTGCAAATTTAGTAGGGGTATCAAGACAAACAATAATATCAATTGAAAAAGGACAATTTTGTCCCAGCTCAAAATTGGCTTTATTAATATGCATAGCATTAGATAAAAAATTTGAAGAAGTATTTTATTTTTAAAAAGGGGGAATTAATATGAAAAAGTTTTTAAGAGTTAGAAATATTATAATATTACTAATAGTTATTTTAGCAATTGCGATTTTCTTATATATGAAACAAGATGATGTATATGAATCAAAAGCTTACAAATATTTATATAATGTTGAAAAATTGTGGAAATATTCTTGTACGCTAGATGATAAAAAGGAACACTCTGTTAAAGAGGTATACGCAAGAGATAATGAAAATGGGAGTGAATATCTTAAGGTGTATTTTTCAAAAGAGCAAGTTGAAACTTTGATGAAAGAAAATAATAAAAAAGATCCTAATGTTGATTATCATGCAGAGGGCACACCCCAAGAATTAAATAATAAATATATTAAAGTTTCTAATGAAAATGGAAAAAATATATACTGGATATTGGATAATGAAAAACTATATTATAAAATGGATGAACCTGATTTAATGGTATCTGAATTTTCAATATGTTGTGGTTTAATTGGTGATGTTTCATCTGCTAAGGGGTATATGCGTGGCTTTGAATTCATAGAAGGAAAATTATTATATTTTGAAAGTTTTACAACAACAGAGTCAGGAAACGTAAAACTATATTTTGAGGATGACAAGATAAAATATGTGAAGTTTGATAATTATAATTTATTGGAATTAACAGTTGAATGTTTAGATAAAACCGGAATACCAAAAGAATGGACTAAAATACCGGAAGATTACAAAGATGGCGCAAAAATAGTTATAGAAGAATAACAATGTAAAATAAAGATGTGAAACAATTTTGTAAATAAAAGCAAATTTTGTTTCACATTTTTTTCAAAAAAACTTGTATATTAAAAAGAAGTATGATATAAAATATATATCTAATAAAAGAAAGGTGGATGCCAAATGGAAGAAAATTTAGTAAAAGACCAAAAAACAATATTAGTTGTTGATGATGAACAACCAATTAGAGATATGTTGGAATTTAATTTAAAAAAAGAAGGATACAACATAATTCAGGCAAATGATGGCGTTGCAGCTGTCGAGATTGCATTAGAACAAAAACCAGATTTAATTTTATTAGATATCATGTTACCAAAATTAGATGGTCTATCTGTATGCAAAAGGGTTAAAAACTCTTTAAATGTACCAATAATAATGCTAACAGCCAAAGATGAAGAAATTGATAAAATCTTAGGCTTAGAATTAGGAGCAGATGACTATATAACAAAACCATTTAGCATTAGAGAATTAGTTGCAAGAGTAAAAGCAAACTTAAGAAAAGTTGATGCTTCAATGATTGCAAATGTTAAACCAGAAAGCGAACCAGAAGAAGAAAAAATAAAAACACAAAAAATAGTTGTAGGAGAATTAGAATTAGACTTAGATAAATTCGAAGTAAAAGTTAGAGGAGAAGTAATTGATTTAACTCTAAGAGAATTTGAAGTTCTTAAATTCTTAGCAAGTACTCCAGGACAAGTAGTAACAAGAGAAACACTTCTTGAAAAAGTTTGGGGTTATGAATATTATGGAGATATAAGAACAGTAGATGTAACAGTTAGAAGAATAAGAGAAAAAATTGAAAAAGATACATCAACACCACAAATACTTATTACAAAAAGAAGTGTTGGATACTATATTGTTTCAAAATAAAATTAATAATAGAATAAAAAATCAAAAAAATGCAATGAAAATTGCATTTTTTTGATTTATATTAACTTATATATTTTATTTTTGTCGAATTTTGCGATGAAAAGGGGAAAAATATCGAAAAAAATAATTGACAAAGCAACGAATTATGTATATACTTTATGCAGAATTATATAATTTCTTTCGTAACAATTTTATTCTAAATTATTAATCTAATATGCCCAATAAAATGTTACTTTAATTTAAAGTTATAACTTGGCCACTTTGAAATTTTCACCTAAATTTAAAAGAAGGAGGTTAAAATTTTTAGTGCACTAAACTTGTTTAAAGTATGAACAGAAAATTTATAAAAAATAGTAATTTAGTTTTACGCAAAATTTTAAATTCAGAAAAATGCAAAGATATTATTGCAGATATTATTGAAACTTTTTTAAAAATCCAAATAAGTACTTTAAAAATCAATCAGAATCTTGATAATAGTAAATCCTATGGAATTGTAGATGTAAGAGTTATTACCAAAGAAAATAAAGAGTTAAATGTTGGTATTCAAATTATAGATGGCAGTTTTATTCAAAGCAAAATGTTATTGTATTATGCTAAAATTCACTCTAATCAGGTATTATATGGTGATGGTAGAAGATTAGCAAAAACAACAACAATAAATATTTTAGATATGTCGTTTTTTAGTTCAGCACAATTTCACAAAATAATCAAATTAAAAACAAATGCAATCAATGATTGTATTTTAGAGGAAGTACAAATGCATATTTTAGAACTTCCAAAGCTAAAGACAGATGAAGATAAGAAATTAACAAAAGAAGAAGCATGGGGAATATATTTAAAAGGAAAAGACAATTATTTAGTAAGAAAAGCAATAAGAAAATATGAATATATTAAGAAATTGGATGATTTATTAAAGGAGTATTGGAGGGTTGAGAAAATATAGTGCAAAAAGTTTTGATTAAAATTAATAAAAATCAATTTATTAACCTATTTAATAAAGTTTTTAATAAAAAAGTTCTTAAATTTACATATTTGGGAAAATGTAGATTAAATAAAATGCTGGAATATAACTTTGTTTTATATGAATTTAATGTTATGCTTGAAGACTTTACAAATTATACTGTTTTTATAAAAACAATTACAGGTGATGATATAAAACAATCATTATTTTGTTACTGGCAATTTTGTGAAGAAAATTACAATATACATGGGAAGTTTTATCTAAACAAAGCCAGTATAAAAAATGATAATATAAATCAACATCCTAATTGTGTTCAAAAATATACTTTAGAATTACTTAGTAAAAATAACAAAATATGGAAGGCATCGGATATCGATATCATAGATTTAAATAAACTAAAAGATGAAAATAAATTTGAGGACCCAAAGAAAAATAATTATCAAAAAGAAAAAATAGATTATAAAAATAATACCAAAGAATATTTATTTATAGGAATTATTTAATAATCTAATTTTGGCAAAATGAAACAAAAGCAGGATTTTTTCCTGCTTTTGTTTTCTTATCTGATATGCTTTTTTGGACACTCCCCAAAAGTATAATTAATGAGCATCTGTTAATTTTGCTTTTAAAGTAACACTTACAACAGATCCTTCTGGGATTTGAGTATCTTTACTATATTCTTGTGAAATTACTATTCCGCTACCTTCGTAAGTGATATTCAATCCTTTTTCTCTTAATGCATTTGTAGCATCTGTTAGACTCATATTTTTTAAATCTGGAACTGTTGTTGAATTTACAACAGCACTTTTATCATATAAATATATTACTGATTTCTTATTTAAAGCTACTCCTGGTTTGGGAGTTTGTTCTGTAACAAGTTCTGTGTTAACATCTCCAGTTGTAGAAATTTTAACTTCAAATCCTGCTTCTTGAAGGATTTTTTGAGCTTCTGCGATTGTTTTTGTTCTAACGTCTGGAACAGTAATTAAATCACCATTTGTTTTAGTGTTGCCAGTTGTAGAAGTTGAAGTTACATTTAATAATGGTAATATTTCAGATAACATTTGTGAAACTACTGGTCCTGCAAGAGTTCCACCTTGATGGTTGTTTGCTGGTGGTTTATATAGTGTTAATAGAAGTACAACTTGTGTATCTTCAACTGGTGAAATTGCAACATAAGAAGCAACATAACCATCTTCTTTTTTATCGTTTGGTGGCTCAGATGTACCAGTTTTACCTCCAATAGAATATCCAGTTACTTGAGCATTTTGTCCTGTTCCTTTTGTAGCAACATATTCCATCATTTTTCTAACTTCTTCAGAAGTCTCTTTTGAAATAACCTGTCTAACTGTAACAGGTTCAACTTCTGTTACTGCACCTGTATCTGTATTTGTTATTGATTTAACAATTCTAGGTTGCATCAAATATCCATCATTTGCAACTGCACAAATGGCTGTTGCCATTTGCAATGGTGTAATACTTAATCTTTGACCAAATGACATAGTAGCAAGTTCAACAGGTCCAACTTTATCTAGTTGAGTAAATAAGCTGTTTTCTTCACCTGAAAGTCCAACACCGGTTTTGTCAAATAGTCCAAATGCTTTATAATATTTATAAAGAGTAGGAGCACCAATTCTTTTTCCAAGTTGCATAAACGCTGGGTTACAAGAATTTCCAAGTGCTTGTGTTAAACTTTGATATCCATGAGGATTATAGTTTCTCCAACATGCTATATCTCTATCTCCAACATGTTCATAACCGGTACAAATAAACTCACCTTGAACATTTGGAGTAGTAATGTTTTCTTCAAGAGCAACTGCAGATGTTATTACCTTAAATGTTGAACCAGGTTCATATAAATCTTGAACTGATTTATTTCTCCACATTTTTTGTATCTCTAAACCTTTGTCTTCATCTGAAAGAGAATCATAAACTTTAGCCAAAGACTCATTAGGTGTAAAAGGTGTGTTTAAATTATAATTTGGATAACTTGCCATTGCAAGAATATCACCTGTTTTAGGATTCATTACAATGCAATTTCCGCCTCTTTCACAATTATTTTCGTCAACTGCTTGTTTTAAATATTTTTCTACAATAGTTTGTATATACCAATTTATTGATAAAGTAATATCACTTCCGTTTTCGGCTGGAATATATTTTTCCTGAGAGTCTGGAATTTCTTGTAAGTTGCTACCTTTTGAACTTATAAGCTTACCAGGTGTTCCTGTTAATACATCATCCCATTTACTTTCAATTCCTGTTATACCTTGATTGTCGGTACCACAAAAGCCTAAAACAGCTGAAGCTACAGTATCATATGGATAATATCTTTTTGAATCTTCATCAATATTTATTCCATCAGATATTTTGTTTTCTTTAATCCATTCCTTTAATTTATCAATCTTGTCTTGTTCAACTTTTTTGGCGATAGTTTGAAACTGTGAATTACTATTAACTTTTTCTAAAACAGAATTATAATCTAATTCAAATATTTCAGAAAATGCTTTTGCAACTTTTTCTTTTAGCTCTTTAGTTTTTGCTTCATCATCTTTACTATCTTTAATTTTAGAAGGATTTATAGTTACTGTGTCTACTCTTGCGCTAATAGCTAGTGCTTTCCCAGTGGAATCATAAATTTTACCGCGCTTAGGACTAATAACTTGGTTGATAGTTTGTTGTTGATAAGCATATTCTCTAAGTTCACCGCCTTGTATGAATTGTAAAAATCCAATTCTTAAAATTAGTATTATCATTATGATTACAATAATAATAAAGATAACTCTTAATTTTTTGGTATGTATTAAATTTTGTGTTTCAAATGGGTTGTCCATTTTAATTATTTTAGAATTGGTTTTCTTAGGAGTAGAGGACTTCCCAGAATTATTTAAAATGTTATAAATTGTTTTTCCTACTATTTTATTTGTCTTCTTTTTTGGAGAGTATTTTTTCTTCTTTGAACTTTTTTTATTCATTGTTTAATATTGCTAAGAAAATAGCAAATTCTCCTTTCTTTAGTTTGATATTATTTTATATTATTAAAACTAAAATTGCAATATTTATTTTTTATTTATTTTGTGGTATAATAGTAAATATATTAAGAAAGAGGAAGAATAAATGGAAAATATAGCTAAAGAAACAAAGTTTATTTTAAATAAATATAATTTGAAAGCCAACAAAAGCTTAGGACAGAACTTTTTAATTAATAAAGAAGTACTAGAAACGATAGTAAATTCAGCTGAAATAATGCCAAATGATTTAGTAATTGAGATAGGACCTGGGCTTGGAACATTAACAGAATTCTTGCTTGAAAAAGCAAAGAAAGTAATATGTGTTGAACTTGATGAAAATATGGTAAAAGTTTTAAATGATAGGTTTATGTTATATAAAAATTTAGAAATTATAAATGAAGATGTTTTGAAATTGGATTTAAATGAAATAATAAAAAATGAAAAGAAAGAACAAAAAATAGAAAATGTCAAAATAGTAGCAAACCTACCATATTACATTACAACTCCAATAGTTATGAAACTTTTGGAAGAAAAGTTAGATATAGAAAGCATTACCATAATGATTCAAAAAGAAGTAGCAGATAGGTTGATAGACAAGCCAGGTGGCAAAAATTGTGGAGCAATAACATATAGTATAAATTACTATTCAGAACCAGAAGGGATAATGGAAGTAGATAAAAGTTCATTTATTCCTGAACCTGAAGTAACATCAAAAGTGTTAAAACTAAAAATTAGAAAAACACCAAATATAAAAGTAGATGATCCTGAGAAAATGTTCACAATAATAAAATGTGCATTTTTACAAAGAAGAAAAACATTATTAAATGCACTAGTATTAAATGGAATATTTGAAAACAAAGAACAAGCTACCAAAATATTCGAACAAGTTGGATTAGACATAAATGTAAGAGGCGAAAAGCTTACACTAGAAGAATTTGCATTTTTAACTAATGTGTTAAAAAAATAAGATATATTGTTTTTTCAATTATATATTCCCAAATACTAAATTCTATGTTATAATACATATTAGTAAAAAAGCGAAGGAGAAAAATAATGAATCAAATTTTGGTAACAAAAAAATTGTATGTTACTCCAGAATTGAAAAGAAAAAAGCATATATACAAATTCAATTTCATATTTTCAATTTTTCTTATAATAACACTGATTTCAGTATATATATATGCTGAATATGATAGAAATAAAGGTGAAGAAATTTCTCAAGATATATTAACACAAATGTCAGAAGTTGCAGAAAATACAGACAATACAATAATTAAAGACTCAAGCGTATTAGTTGTTGTTTTAGATGATTCTTCTCAAAGTTATGAAAAAGTTGAGGAAATAGTAGAAGAAAATACTGATCCAACTGCAAGTTATGCAAATATTGATACTTCATACAACAAAAAAACAGCAGATGGCTTTAAATATAGAAGTTTAGCAACTATAACTATTCCCAAAATCAACTTGAATTATCCAATATTAGAGGGAGAAACAATGAGCACAGAGGAAACAGACGCACTTTTAAAAATATCACCATGTAAATTTTGGGGTGGAAATATCAATGAAGTTGGAAACTATTGTGTAATTGGACACAACTACAGAAATCAACTATTTTTCAGCAAAGTCCCAACACTTGTTGTGGGAGATACATTTACGATAACAGAAGTAAATGGTAGAGAAGTAACATATAAAATATATGATAAATATACAGTAGAGCCACAAAATGTTAACTGTACAAGTCAGTTGACAGGCGGCAAAAAGGAAGTTACACTTATTACATGTACAAACGACAGCCAATATAGGTGGATTTTTAAAGCAAGAGCGGAAGAATAAAAATAACAAAATCAAAACCTCTTTCATAAAATATAATAATTATTTTATGAAGGAGGATTTTTTTGTGGCAAGAATAATTGTGTTTAATAATGTATTTATATAATAAAATGTTTAATAGTTCTAATAAGAGAATATTTATTAATAAAAGATAATTGTATCTAGTACTATTAAAAAGCCTATAGCCAGGATTGTTAAAATGAATTTTCGATAATTTTTATAAATCAATTGAAATTCTTCTTCATTTTTTACTTTATATAATATGCCTGGTTTATTAGTACTATTTTTTCGTATAGACGTTTCTCTATAAATATAAAAGTTTTCATCATCTTCAATGTCTATTTGGGTGTCAATATATTTATTAGGAAAGACATAATAGATTCGTATGTTGTGAGTTCCTTTAGTAGTAGAAAAAGTCGATGTTTTCCCCTTTGGCACTAATATCTTTTGAAATTTATCTATAATTATATGTAGTTTATGTTTTAAATAATTATTTTCATTATTATAATAATGAATTTTTACAATAGCCATTAATCACTCCTAAACATAATTCTATATATTTCTATTATAGTATAATAAAAATAGTAATCAACAATTATTGAAAAAATTATAGATTGAATTGCAAAATTGAATCTTCTTTCTTAAAAAACTGATTATTTTATGAAAGAGTTTTTGGGGATGATTAATGAAAAATATTGTAAAAAAAAATAAGATATGATAAAATTTTAATAAGAATAAGGTGAAATATGGAGGGGAAAATGTTTGGTGAAAAAATAAATAATGTTATTTTAATTTTATTAATAATATCAATTGTTATTATTTGTGTTTTGGGATATTTTTTATATGATTTTGGTCGAAAAAATAGCGAATTAAATAATAACCTAATTAACATGAGAAATGATATAAAAGATTTAAAAGAGAAAAATGAAATAAATGAAAAAAATTTAAAAAGTTACATAGTAAAAGATAACATAATTCAAGATGCTTGGATAGGAGCGGCTGGGTTACAGGAAATAGAATTAGTATTTCACAGTGATTATACATTTGAAGAAACAGAATTTGAATATGAAAAAACTGGAGAAACAATTGAAAATTATTCAGATGGAGGAATATTGGCACCAGTTGTTAGACCAATTAAAAAATTTGAAAGAAATGGAAAATATAGTATTTCGGAAAATGAGATATCTTTAAATTATGAAATAGAAAAAGTATATTCAAAAAACTTGGAAGAAGAAGAATTTGAGTTAAAAGAAGAACATCAAGATTTTGAAGAGGGGTATGTAAAACATGTTATAAATGGTAAAGAATTGGAATATAAATTTAATGGAGAAATTATAAATTTACGAAAAAAAAATGAAGATTATTCAACTGATGTACATACTGATAAACCAATAATTTATTTATATCCACAAGAGACAACTAGAATCACGGTTAAATTGGGCAATCCAGACAAAGTAACATGTTCATATCCTCAATATAATGGTAATGGTTGGGATGTCATAGCAAATCCAGATGGAAATCTTGTTGATAACAAAACAGGAAAAAACCTATATTCTTTGTATTGGGAAGGAAAAGGTTCTGCAAAAATCAATATGAGTGAAGGATTTATAGTAAAAGGAAAAGATGTTGCAAAGTTTCTAGAAGAAAAATTACAAATTTTAGGTTTAACAGAAAGAGAAATGGAAGAGTTTATAATATATTGGTTACCTAAAATGGAAAATAACAAATATAATTATATAAGATTTGCAACTTTGGAAGAAATAAATGAATATATGCCTTTGGAATTTTCAAAAAAGCCAGATACACTTATTAGAGTATTAATGCAATTCAAAAAAATTGAAGAACCTATAGAAGTTAAAGAACAAAAACTTACACCAATTATAAGAGAAGGCTTTATTGCTGTAGAATGGGGAGGAACAGAAATTAATTAGTAAATGAATAATTATTAAATAACAAAATCAAAACCTCTTTCATAAAATATAATAATTATTTTATGAAGGAGGATTTTTTTGGTGGCAAGAATAATTGTATTTAATAATGATACAAATAGAATGGAAAACTATTATAGGGGAGAAGCGGAACCAATGCCATATAATACAAATGGTACATTAAGAGTAAGAGAATTTCGTGGCTCTAGTAGAAGTAATATATTGTGGACAACAAAAAGAACAATGCAAAGTTGGAATAGTCAAAGATATATATATGGCGCACCAATACCAGTTGGATTTGCATTCAAAAGACCGTATGAAGGTGGGCATGGGAACCAGTCGCAGCATTATGCCGGTGTGGCTTTTGATGTTGGGCAAACACTAACTCAAACACAAAGAAATAGATTATGGAATTCAGCAAGAAATTCTGGAGTGTGGGCTTATGTGGAACCTCTAAGCATTACGCCAACATGGGTACATTTTGACAAAAGATTTGGAACTCCTGCATGCCCAACAGGAGGTTATCCGCAATTAAAAAGAGGAAGTATAAGCAACTATGTTTGTATAGCACAAGATGATTTAAACACGTTAGGATTTACAACAGGCGGGTTAGATGGAATATTTGGATTGGCAACACAAAATGCAGTAATAGCATACCAAAGAAGAAAAGGTCTAGCAGCAGATGGAATAGTTGGTTGCAATACATGGAGAGCATTGCAAGAAGACGTAGTTGGAACAGGAGCAACAAGCACCACAATAAATTAAAAAGAAAACTGAGCAATCTGGGGACACTTCCCAAAATGTACAATTTCTGTACATTTTGGGAAGTGTCCCCAGATTGCTCAGTTTTCTTTGCTTAACTTATTTGCTTTTTACCATCTTTTTGCATTTTAACTAATTGCTTAGCTAAAGCATGAACAACTTCTTTATTGTAATCATCTAAAGCAAGGTAGTCTTCTAGAAAATTCTGTTTAACCATTTTATTAAAAGTAGGAGCTTCGTTATCTATAATATCACTAAATAAAAAGTCAGAACTTATATTTAATGCTTTACAAATATTAACTATTGTAGTAGCGCTACCAAACGCAATTCCTCTTTCTAATTGGCTAATATATCTAGAAGATAATTGCAATTTTTCTGCAAGCTCTTCTTGGGTATAATCTGTTTGTGAACGAGCAAGTTTAATTCTATCTCCAATACTTTTTCTGTAAATTTGTTCATTTTTTGTCATAACAAATAACATCCCTTTCTATACAATAGATTATAAAATATAAATTTTCTAGTTAAAGTATAACAAGTATATTAAAAAAATGACACGAACTTATACTGAAAGAAGGGTTTAATTATAGAACAAACAATGTTAGTTGTAAAATTAGAAAATGTGGACAACTTGTGGAAAAAATGTGGACAAAAAATTTTTTAGAAAAAAATTTAAGAAATTTTAAAAAAAGTATTGCAAAATATAAAAAGTTATATTAAAATTTTAGAAAAGTGGAGCAAAGTGGTGCAAAGTGGTATGAAAGTGAAGGAGGCGAAAAAACATTGCTAATTGGGGAATATGAGCACTCTTTAGATGCAAAAGGCAGATTAATTATGCCAGCAAAATTAAGACAAGACATAGGAGAAAAGTTCATTGTAACCAAGGGTTTAGATGGATGTTTATTTGCGTTTTCACAAAACGAATGGGAAAACTTTGAAGCCAAATTAAAAACACTTCCACTTTCAGATAGAAATGCAAGAAATTTTGTAAGGTTTTTCTTATCTGGTGCAACAGAATGTGAAATTGATAAACAAGGAAGATTCTTAATACCAGGAAATCTAAGAACAGCTGCAAATCTCGAAAAAGAAGCAGTAATAATTGGTGTTGGAACAAGACTTGAAATATGGGATAAAGAAACTTGGCAAAAATGTGATGAAAACATTTCAGTAGATGAAATTGCTGAAAACATGACAATGCTTGGTATATAACTTGAAAAAGTTTATATAATACATAAGAAGATCTGGGGGAGTTTTCTACAAATGTGGAAAAATAAAAAACAGATATTAAAATACAAAAGATAAAAATACAAAAGACAAACGCACATGAGAGAATTAATTAAAACACAAAAGATAAAATATAAAGTTTAATTAAAAATACGCAAAAGACAAATAATTCAAAAGACAACAATCCAAAAGAATTATTTAAATTTGCAAAAGACTAATCTTGCGAAAGAAAAGTCATACTAATGAATAATAAAATACATAAGATATAACAACAGCTTGGTAAAAAGTATAGGAAAAATAGCCTATACTTTTTGCCAACGTTGTAAAACTTTTAATTGCAAGAGGTGTAAAATTGGAATTTAAGCATTTGCCAGTAATGTTAAATGAATGTATAGAAGGTTTAAATATAAAGCCAGATGGAATATATGTAGATGGAACGCTTGGTGGAGCAGGTCATAGCAGTGAAATTGCAAAAAAACTAAATCAAAATGGAATGCTAATTGGAATAGACAGAGATGAAGAAGCTCTAAAAGCTGCAAAAGAAAAATTAAAAGACTTTTCAAATGTAACATATATTCATGGAAATCATGATAACATTAAACAAATTTTAGAAGATTTGCAAATAGATGAAGTTGATGGGATATTACTTGACCTTGGAGTTTCATCATATCAATTAGATGAAAGAAACAGGGGATTCAGTTATTTAGGCGAAAATAGCCTAGATATGAGAATGGATAAAACACAAGAACTTGATGCAAAATATGTAGTGAACAACTACAAAGAAGAAGACTTGGCCAATTTGATTTTTGAATATGGCGAAGAAAGATTCTCAAGACAAATTGCGAAAAATATCTGTATTTATCGAAAAAACAAAGAAATTGAAACAACAAAAGAATTAGTAGATATTATAGATAAGTCAATTCCAGCATTTGCAAAAAAAGATGGACATCCTGCAAAAAGGACATTCCAAGCAATTAGAATAGAAGTAAATGATGAAATAAAACCTTTATATAACACAGTAAAGGATTGTATAGATGTTCTAAAAAGTGGAGGAAGATTATGCATAATAACATTCCATTCATTAGAAGATAGAGCAGTAAAAAATGCTTATTCACAAGCAAATGGAAAATGTACTTGTCCAAGCGATTTACCATATTGTGTGTGTGGAGCAAAGAAAATTGGTAATATAATAACAAGAAAGCCAATAATAGCTACAAAGGAAGAACAAGAAGAAAATTCAAGGTCTAAAAGTGCAAAACTAAGGATTTTTGAAAAAATATAAAAATACAATAGATGAAAGAGAGGTGATAAACTTATGGCAAGAGCAGGATACCAATATGAAACAAGCCCAAGAAAATTACAACCATCATATAAGCCGAGAAAGAAACCAGATTTGCGTGTTTTAGAAGTAAGAAAACAGAAAAATAAGGTTTCTGGTGCAGAAAGAAAAAAACAAATAAGAACAGCATTTAGTATAGTTGGAATATTTGCGGTATTATTAACCATAAGTTATAGAAACTCTCAAATAAACGAGAAATTCAACAAAGTTCAATCTTTAAAAAGAGAAATATCATCATTACAAAAAGAAAATGAACAAACAAAAGTAAATATAGAAAATAATTTGAATTCTAATTACATAGAGCAACAAGCAAAAGATAAATTAGGAATGAAAAAACTTACAAATAAACAAACAGTATATATAAATCTTCCTAAAAAAGACTATGTAGAATCACCTTCTGAAAAAGTAATAATTGAAGAAGACGGACAAAAGAATTGGTTTGAACAATTTTGGAGTTCATTATCTGGAAACTAAAAACACTTGAAAATTCATAGAATTTTTAGGTGTTTTTTTGAATAGATTTACTAGAGGTGTTTTTATGGGACCAGTAAAGCTTTCTAGTAAAAAGAAAATGAGAAACTCACTATTTATAGTTTTTATAATTCTAACTATTCTAATTGGAAGAATAGGGTTTATACAATTTGTACAAGGTAGTAATCTAAGGCTATTGGCTTATGAACAGCAAACTTTAGATAGATACATAAGCCCCAAAAGAGGAACAATTTACGATGCAACAGGCAAAACAGTTTTAGCAGTAAGTAGCACAGTAGAAAGTGTTACAGTAAATCCAGTAAACATTGCAAAACAAGACAAAGAAAAAGTAGCACGAGCCTTGGCAGACATATTTGAATTGGATTATGAAACAGTATTTAAAAAAGTTAATAAAAGAATATCTATAGAAACAATTGCAAAAAGAGTAGACAAAGAGAAAACAGATAAATTAAGAGTATGGATGCAGGAAAATAGTATAGATAAAGGCATTAACATAGATGAAGATACAAAAAGATATTATCCAAATAGTAATTTAGCATCACAATTTATAGGATTTTGTGGAAGTGATAATCAAGGTTTGGATGGAATAGAAGCAAGATATGACGAAGTTTTAAAAGGAAAAAAAGGTGCAATAAAAAGACATGCAGATGCAAAAGGTGGGGAAATTGGAACAGAAGGAGAAAACTACACACCAGCAATAAATGGAGATGACATATTACTTTCAATAGATGCAACAATCCAGTCAATAGCAGAAAAATATTTAAAAGAAGCATGTATCGACAATAAGTGCACAGATGGTGGAAACATAGTTATAATGAATCCCAAAACTGGGGATTTATTAGCAATGGCAACATATCCAAATTATAATTTAAATGAACCATATGAACCATACACAGAAGAATTAAAGGCCGCATGGGACACTATGGAACAAGCGGAAAAAACAAAGAACCTACAAGCTGTTTGGAGAAATAAAGCAATAGCAGATACCTATGAGCCAGGTTCTGTATTTAAATTAATTACAGCATCAGCATCATTAGAAGAAGGAATAACAGACACAGACAGAGCAGGAGAATTTTGTTGTACAGGTGGAATAGTAGTTGCAGGAGTTAGAATAAAATGCTGGAGATATTATAGACCACATGGTCCAGAAAGTTTAAGGCAAGCATTAATGAATTCGTGTAACCCAGTATTTATAGGCTTAGGACAAAAACTTGGAGTAGAAAAATATTATAGCTATTTAGAAAAATTTGGACTATTAGATAAAACAGGAATAAACTTGCCAGGAGAAGCGAAGGGGATATTCCTTGCAAAAGAAAAAGCAGGACCAGTTGAACTTGCAACAATAAGCTTTGGGCAAAGATTTGAAATAACACCAATTCAGCTAGTAACAGCAGTTTCTTCAATAGCAAATGGAGGAACAAAAATAAAACCAAGAGTGGTAAAAAAGATAATAAAAAGTGAAACAGGAGAAGTGCAAGATATGCCAGTAGAAACAACAGGAGAAGTCATTTCTAAAACAACATCGGAAAAAGTTTTAAGCATGATGGAATCAGTTGTAGCAGAGGGAACAGGGAAAAACGCAAAAGTTGCAGGATATAGAATAGGAGGAAAAACAGGGACATCAGAAGATGGTGTAAATACTGGAAAATATGTTACGTCATTTTGTGGAGTTGCTCCAATAGATAATCCACAAGTTGTAGTTTTGGTAACACTATATAATCCAACAGGAGAAGGCGGACACCAAGGAGGAGGAGTTGCTGCACCAGTTGGAGGCCAGATATTTAGTGAAGTCTTACCATATTTAGAAGTAAACCAAGGAAATCAAGAAGAAGTGGAAGTTAAGGAAGAAGTTGCAATTCCTAAAATAACAGGATTAACAATACAAGAAGCGGAAAAAATATTAAAAGAAAATGGACTAAAACTAAAAATAACAAATGAGCCAGAATGCTTAGATAAATCAACAACTATTGTCCAAAACCAAACCCCACAACCAGGAATAGTTGTGTTTAAAGAAAATGAAGTGTTTGTGGATTTGTAAAACTTTTATTATTTTTTATAAAAATATTGTATAAAAGGCAAAACTATGATAAAATTATGATAAAATAACAAAAGGAGTGAGAAATATGATAAATATTAGACCTGTTTCTGATTTAAGAAATAAATATCCAGAGATTGAGACACTAGTTTTAAAAGAAGATGAGCCAGTGTATTTGACAAAAAATGGATATGGTTCGATGGTTGTGATGAGTTTGGAAAAATACTCAAAACTAATAAATGATTTTAATGAAGCAATTTTTGAAGCTAGATTTGGATGTGAGGATTTAGATAAAGAACTAGAAAAAGCAACAGAGGAAGTTAATGATTCTAAAACAAAACTATATACACATGAGGAAATGAAGAAACTAGCTAGGGAGGTTTTGGATGGAATCTAAAAAATACGAAATAAAATATCTTCCTACATTTATTGAGCAATTTAATACAATAATACACCATATAAAACATGAATTACAAAATCAAATAGCTGCTGAAAATTTTTATAATGAAGCTGTAAAAGCAATTGAGGAGAGAAGCATAGCTCCAGAATCGTTTGAAGTTTTTAAAACAATAAATAAAGTTAAATGGTATAAAATTAGAGTTAAAAATTTTATAATTTTTTATATAGTTAATGGCTCAATAATGGAAGTTAGCAGAATTTATTATTGCAAAAGAGATTTTAAGAAATTGATATAAAAAAATACAGCCCTCGTAGTATAAACTACGAGGACAATTTTTTAGTTTTCTTTTAAGGTAAAATATCCTGGTTTGTCATGTTCTGGGTCATCAATTCGGGCGTAAGTTTTGTCTGTATTATTTTCATCATAAGGAGTACCATTTCCGCCAGTTAGTTTATAACTATATAAAAACATTTCGTCTGACAAAGTATCTTGCTTAACAATAAATTTATTTGATACATATATTTTTTGCAAGTACGGGCAGTTATAAAACATATTTCTCATATCTTCTACATTGGTTGTATCAAAATTTTTCAAATCTAAACTTGTTAAGTTGGATGAATAAAACATACCATTCATATTTTTAACATTTGTTGTATCAAATGAATCAAGATTCAGTTCTTTTAATTTTGTACAATTTAAAAACATCCATTTCATAGTTTCTACATTACTTGTATCAAAATATTTCAACTCTATTTTTTCCAAAGAACTACATCTTCTAAACATTTGATACATACTTGTTGTATTTTCTGTGTGCAAATATTTTATATTTTCTATTTCCATTAAAGCTCTGCAATCATAAAACATGTCTGTACAGTTTGATGGAGCAATTGGTTCTTCTATTATAACTTTTTCAACAGAACTTGCATATGAATCTCTCCATGGTGTCCCTGTAATATATGTGTTTCCATTTGAGTCTGAGGAAGTGGCTCTTAAATATAGAATTTTTGATGTAGTATCAAATCTCCAATAAATATCAGTTGGTTCCATATCCTCCCAAGCAAAAAACTCTCCATCTTTATTCATTTTATATAAATTATTAGTATCTTTAAAAGTAATTCTATATAATTCACCGCTTTTTACAATATCAACATTTTTATTGCTTAAAGCTTCTCTTAAATTGTTTTCAGTGATTTCTCCAAACTTGGATTTATTAGAAGCTGTAATTATCGCATTTGATAGGATTTGCTTTTCGGTTGCAATATTTGCATCATCTCTTTTATTCGATGCTTGCTCAATTATTCCATCTCCGCCAGTAATATTTGCAACTGCAACTCCGGCAAGAACAAGAAGAACAACAATTGTAACAATTAAAACTATTAAAGTAATGCCTTGTTCACTTTTTTTATAGTTCATAAAAGTTTCTCTTTTTGAGCGTACCATAAACACTCCTCCTCATTAGTTAAAATAAAAAATTAGATTTTATATTATATATATATTTTGATAATCCATAAATTTATAGAAATTTTTATACCTTTTTTATACTATAATATCAACCAAAAGTCAAGACGAACATTTTAATATAATCTTGAAAAAACCTTTTTCTTATGATAATATATCTTAGAAATTTTTTTGAAAAGGAAGATAGAAAAATGAAATTAAACGTTGTATTAGTAGAACCAGAAATACCACAAAATACAGGAAACATTGCAAGAACATGTGCTGCAACAGGAGGAAAACTACACCTAGTACATCCACTTGGATTTAATATATCAGAAAAGGCAGTACAAAGGGCAGGATTAGATTATTGGGATAAGCTAGAAATAGAAGAACATATATCATTTCAAAAATTCTTAGAAAAATATAAGCCAGAAGAAAACAACATGTTTTTTGTAACAACAAAAGGAAAACATGTATATT
>CAMPBS010000012.1 GCA_946639585.1 uncultured Clostridium sp.
ATTACCAACATTGCCAACTCCTACAGGAGATGCAGAGACACCAACCTGGAAAGTTTTCCAAGGTGGAACAGACGAGAATTTAACTCCACTTCCAGAAAGAGAATATTATAGACTAAGCAAATCAGATTTGGAAAATCTTGGTTTAACTGGAGATTATAAGAATTCATCTTATATTGTAAATTACTATTCAGGCGAAGTATTTGACGAAACAGTTCAAACAACTTCAAAAGGTATTGTATTATACAAAACAGCAATAGAAAATGAAGCCAGTGCTTTTGGAGATGACTATGTAAAAAGTGGTATGCTTGCATGGTATGACGCTATAAACAACACAGGAAGCGGACATAGCAACAGCACAACTACATGGAAAGACTTGAGTGGGAATAATGATGGCAAAATGACAAATGTAACAATGGGGAGCAATTATGCTGAGTTTAATGGAACAAATTCGTGGGTAAATTTGGGAGAAATAAATAGTGATTATCAGACAATAGAATTAACTTTTTTATGTAGTAATGCATCCAGCAAACAACCTGTTTTTGGAAATTGGGAAGAAGGAGGAGGAGGCATTTCAATACGTGATGGTGGAAATATATATGGTGAATTTTATATAAAAAGAGGAAATTCAGAAATTGGCTATAAGGGAATAACTTTAGAAGAAAAAGTTGAAGATAATAAAATAATTACAATTACTTTAACATATGATGGTGAAAAGGTTGCAATATATGTAAATGGGATAGAAAAAGGAACGAATGAAAACAATACAGGGGGAGTAATAAGGAAGACACGTAATAATACAGTTTTTGCTATTGGAGCAAACCCATATGGTTCAAATGTTGGAAAGAATATTTTGAACGGAAAGGTTTATGATGCAAAAATTTACAACCGTGCTCTTTCAGATGCAGAAATAAAACACAACTATATCCTAGACAAAGCCAGATTTGGCATAGAAGAATAAAAAACTTAAAAGAAAGGCGAAATATGAATTTAAAGGAATTAGCACAAGAAAACTTAAAATTAAATACATCAAAAATATATTTTGATGAGCCAATGTCTAAGCACACAACCTTTAAAATAGGCGGACCAGCTGAAGTATTTATAAAGGTTGAAGAAATAGAAGACTTAAAACAAATAATAGAATTTACAAACACAAATCAAATTCCATTAACAATAATGGGAAATGGAAGCAATGTGCTTGTTTTAGATAGTGGAATAAAAGGTATTACTGCCAAAATTGACATCAAAAAATTTGAGTTTTTTGGGGATACTCCCCAAAAACAAGGTTCAAGTCAAACTTTTGGGGAGTGTCCCCAAAAGTATGTTGAAATTACAGTTGGCGCAGGAAATAAAAATATAGAAATTGCACAGGAACTATTAAAACAAGAACTAACAGGATTTGAAGAAATTGCAGGAATTCCAGGCACAATAGGCGGAGCGATAAGAATGAATGCAGGGGCACATGGAAAAGAAATAAAAGACCTTGTAAAATCTGTTCTAGTTATGGACTATAATGGAAATATAAAAGAAATGAACAATGAAGAAATGCAATTTGAATACAGAAATAGCATTTTATCTAAAGAAAAAATAATAGTATTAGAAGCTACACTTGTTTTTCAAAAAGGAAATAAAGAAGAAATACAAAACAAAATGAAAAAATACCAAAATTGGCGTAGAGAAAAACAGCCATTAGAATACCCAAACGCAGGAAGCACCTTCAAAAGAGGGGATGGTTTTATTACTGCACAGCTAATTGACGAATGTGGATTAAAGGGGTATAATGTTGGAGGCGCAGAAATTTCGACAAAACATGCTGGCTTTGTAGTCAACAAGGGCGGAGCAACTGCTGCCGATGTAATTGCTTTAACCAATTACATTAAAAATGAAGTATACAACCGATTTAATAAAAAAATAGAATTAGAAATTGAAATATTAGGTGATTAAATATAATTTTTAGCAAAAAGAATTTGTTAATATTGAAAGCGAGGATATAATGAAAGGTTTATTACACTGGTTCAAGAGAAGTTCAAAAATGAAAAGATGGATATTTTTAATGCTAATAGGAATAATCTTAGCCTGCTATGGCATAGCAGAAATATTAGTACTAAAAGAAGTATCATTTGGAGAAATAGCAAAAATAGCAGGAATATTTGTATTAGGATTTGTATGCATAGTATTGGGACTAATAGGAGCTAATAAAAGAACACTAGAATTACTAGTAGAAGCATCAGATGACAGAATGGAAAATAAGAAAAATGTAAATGTAAAATCATTAATATTCAATAGAAACATATATGACAAAGGACCAAACATCGTCGTAATAGGAGGCGGAACTGGTTTAAATACAGTACTTACAGGACTTAAAAACTACACAAGCAACATAACAGCAATAGTAACTGTATCAGACTATGGAGAAATAAACTCTAATTCTAGAAAAGAGTTAAATATGCTTCCAATGAATGACATAAGAGACAGTATGGTAGCCTTATCTACAAAAGGTGAGGAAATGGAAAAAGTATTTAACCATGAATTCAAAGAAGGAAGACTAAGAGGTTTATCATTCTCAGACATCTACTTTAGAGCAATGTGTGAAGTAAACCAAGACTTTACAAAAGCAGTAATGCAAAGCAATGAAGTTCTAAACATAGTTGGTAGAGTACTTCCAGTAACACTAGACGAGATGACAATTTGTGCTGAACTAGAAAATGGCTATGTAATAAGAGAAAAATCTAAAATACCTGAACTAGTATCTGAAAGAGTAACAAAAATAAATAGAATATTCTTAGACCCTGCAAACTGCAGACCTGCACCAGGTGTAGTAGATGCAATAAAAAATGCTGATTGTATAATAATTGGACCAGGAAGCTTATATACAAATGTAATTCCAAACCTTTTAATAAATAGTGTTGCAAAAGCTTTAAAAGAAAGCACAGCAATAAAGGTGTACATAAGCAATATAATGACAGATCCAGGTCAAACAGATAATTACACAGTTTCAGACCACTTGAATGCTATAATTTCACATTGTGGACAAGGAGTTATAGATTATTGTATTTATGATACTGGAGAAATAATTCCAGAATTCATTAAAAAATACAACATGCAAGGCCAAGATTTGGTTGAACAAGATATTGAAAAAGTAAAAGGAATTAAATTCTTACAAAGAGACTTATCATCAGTTGATGGGGGCTTGATTAGACATGATCCAAATCTTGTTGCAAAATCTATAATTGAGTTAATTTGCGATGACTTGAAATTCCAAGACAAACAAAATGATCCACAATATTTAATGTTGAATAATAAATTAAAACAAGATAAGAGAATTAACAAGTTAAAGAAAAGAAGTAAAAAACAAAATATTAAAGGCGCTAATGCAGCTAAAAAAGCAGCAATGGGATCAAAAAGAAAGAGCAAATTCAGTAATAAATATAGTGAAAGAATAGCTTCAATTAGAGAATCAGACAGCAAAATTAACATTAAAGAGCAACTAGCCAAAACTGAAAAGAAAAAGAAGCCTCAAAACATTGTTGAAAAGAAAAACGACTTTAGCAAACCAAAGGCAATGACTAAAAATTCAAACATAGTTAAAGAAATAAATACAAGCTTTGATAAAAAGACAGCGATAAAACCAAATTTTAGTGAACCTAAAATACAAGAAAGACCAAGAGAAGTTGCAAAAGTTGAGAAAAAAAGTGGTGCAACATCAACAAATACTACACATAGAAAGAAAACAGCACAAGAAATACGTGAAGAAATGCTTAGAAAACTAGGCGAATAATAAAAATACGAATGAAAGGAAAAATGAAAAATGGAAATAACTAAGGAAAAACTAAATTTAGAAGAGGGCTTAAATAAAGAATGGCTTATAACAAATGGAATTGGAGGGTATGCAAGTTCAACTGTAATAGGAGCTAACACAAGGAGATATCATGGCTTGCTGGTTGCACCTTTAAATCCTCCTGCTAAAAGACATGTAATATTATCCAAAGTAGATGAAGCGATCGAAATTGAGGGAAAGAAATTTGACTTATATACAAATATTGGTACAGAATACACTTCACATGGATACAAGTATTTAGAAAAATTTGAAAAGACTTTTGTGCCAATATTCAAATATAAAGTCGAAGATATAGAAATAACAAAGGTTTTGTGTTTTGATCGTGGAAAAAACACAATTGGAATATATTATAAGGTTAAAACATCAGATAAGCCATGTAAAATGACATTAGCCCCGATTATGAATTTTAGGGATTTCCATTGGATGAGTACAGATCATGAATTTGATTTGCAACAAACTGTAAAAGGCGGTAAAGTTCGCATTGTCATTGATGATAACAGGAGCGAATCTATCTACATGAAACTATTTGAAGGAGAATACACTCCACATTTTAATGATACTTTTAGAAATATGTTTTATATAGAAGAGCAAAAAAGAGGATTTTATCCAGTTGAAAATCATGTGGTTACCGGTGTATATGAAGTTGAAATTGATGCAAACACAGAAAAAGAATTTTCTTTTGTTTGTTCATTAGAAGAAAACATTGATGAGATAGACGTAAAAGATTTGATTTCAAAAGAAATTATTAGACAAAATGAAATATATAATAAATCTTTATTAATTGACAACAGAAATAATAATAAAACTAAAAAAGAAAAAGAAGATGAACAATTTATAAAAGATTTAATTACTGCAACAGATACTTTTGTACTATATAGGCCAACATTTGCAATACATTCTCTAATTGCAGGATTTCCATGGTTTTTAGACTGGGGGAGAGATAGCGCAATTGCTTTTGAAGGCTTACTATTGGTAACAAGAAGATTTGAAATTGCCAAAGAAGTTCTTTTGACTATGATAAGAGATGTTAAATATGGTTTAGTTCCTAATGGTTATTCAGGATTTGATAATAGACCACTATATAATAGTGCTGATAGCTCCTTACTATTATTTGAACAAGTACAAAAATATTTAGATTATACTGGCGATTTAGAGTTTATAACTGAAACCTTATATCCTGTAATGAAACAAGTAATTGAACGTTACATAGAAGGAATTGACTTTGATGACAATAATATTTACATGGATACAGATAACTTAATAGTTTCTGGAACAGAAAATACACAAAATACTTGGATGGATGCTAAATATGAAGGATTTGCAGTAACTCCAAGAAATGGAAAAGCAGTTGAAATTAATGCACTTTGGTATAATGCAAATAAAATAATGCAAGAATTGTGCATCAAAATTGGAGAAAAAGAAGAAAGTAAAAAATATGAAGAACTTGCTAATGAATGTCAAAAATCTTTTGTTGAAAAATTCTATAATAAGAAAAGAAAATGCTTATATGATGTTGTTGGAGATAAAAAAATAAGACCAAATCAACTATTTGCTTTAAGTTTAACATATCCAGTAGTAGATCCTACAAGCCAAATGGCAAAAGATATTATAAGTACAGTAGAGAAAAAATTGTTAAATGATTATGGATTAAAAACACTAGCAAAGGGCGAAGAAAACTATGTAGAAGTATATGAAGGTGGCCCAGAACAAAGAGATAAAAGTTACCATCAAGGAATTACTTGGCCTTGGCTACTTGGATTATATTACAACAGTTTAAAAAATATGGCAGAATATACAAAAGCTAAAAACCAAAAACAACAATTAGAAAACAAAATAGAAAAATTCAGAGAACAAGTTATAAAAACTTTCAAGCAAGAATTTTATGAAAATGGATGCATAGGTTCAATTTCAGAATTATACGATTCAGTTAAACCACATGCCCCAAAAGGAGCATTTGCACAAGCTTGGAGCGTTTCTGAAGTCTTTAGAATTATTCTTGGAAAATAGTAATAGGGTATAAAGAAATAAGGTGAAAAGATGACAATAGAAGAATTAGAAAAAGAATTAAAATCAGAAAAATTACAAAGCTTATATTTATTTTATGGTGAAGAACTATTTTTACTGGAAAGTTCAGTAAAAAAAATAAAAACAATATTTGGTGAAACCGTTAAAGGTATAAACTATGTAATAATAGATGAAACAAATTTAAATAGCTTAATTTCAGAAATAGAAACACCTTCATTTGGATACGCAAAAAAACTAATTATCTGTAAATATTCAGGACTTCTAAAGAAAGAAGGAAAACGTAAAAACGCTGAACTTACTAAATTTAAAGAAAAACTAAATGATTATATTTTGAAAAACTTAGATATAATAAAAGAAACCGTAGTATTAGTAATAATAGAAGAAGATGTTCAAAAGCAAGAACTAGTTACAACGATTGAAAAAAATGGAGTTTCAGTAAAATTTGAATATCAAAAACCAATTCAATTAGAAAAAAGAATAAAAGCAATATGCAATGGTTATAAAGTAAATATAGATGGAGCAACATTAAATTATTTTATTGAAAGTTGCGGAACAAACATGCAAGAACTTATAAACGAAATAAGAAAACTTATTGAATATGCTGGTGAGAATGGAACGATAGACAAAACAGCAGTTGACAAGCTTTGCATTAAAAAACTAGAAAGCATAATATTTGAATTAACAGACAACCTAGGAAAAAAACAAATAGAAAAATCTTTGCAAGTAATGAGAAACCTAATTTACGCAAAAGAACCGGTACAAAAAATATTAATAACTTTATACAATCACTTCAAAAAGCTTTATTTTACAATACTTGCACAAAAAGACAATAAAGACTTAATACAAGTTTTAAACCTAAAACCAAACCAAACATTTTTGGTAAACAAATACAAAATGCAAGCAAAATACTTTAAAGAAAGAGAATTAAGAAAAATATTGCAAGAGCTAATAGACTTGGATTATAACTACAAAGCAGGAAACATAGACTTAGAAATTGGTCTAGAATCAATTCTTTGCGCTTATTGCAGCTAAAACCACCTTGTTTTTGGGGACACTCCCCAAAAGCAAGGTTTTTCTTTTTAAAGATTTTTTGCGGGATTGTTCGCTAAGGTTTAAGATCCTACTTGCAAAATCTGTGTTTTCCAATTGTTATTGTTAAAGGTCTTGACCAAATCCATTTATTTGTTGCAGTTGCAGGATTAAAATAATAAATTGCTCCATAGCTTGGGTCCCAGCCATTATAAGCATCTTGCGCTGCTTTTTTTGATGTTGAATCGGGACTCATGTTAATTTGTCCGTCACTTACAGCATCGAAAGCCCCTCTTTGGTAAATTACACCTGCAATTGAATTTGGAAACGAACTGCTTTTTACTCTATTCATAATTACAGCACCAACAGCCACTTGCCCTGTGTACGGCTCTCCACGCGCTTCTCCATAAATCAAATGGCTTAACAAATTGATATCCGAAGAATTGGTACCGCTTGTTTGTGATGAACCACTAGACGATGTGATTCCCAATGCTTTTAGAGTTGCTGGACCTGCAATTCCGTCAGCTGTTAATCCATTTTTTCTTTGGAAATTTTTTACAGCATTCACAGTTTGCGTACCATAAATTCCATCAACTGAGCCATTATAATAGCCCCATCTTTTTAACTTTGTTTGAATTTGTTTAACTTCTTCTCCTCGTGAGCCATATCTTGAAGTTGCCTCGACATTATTATTTTGGGCTAAAGCAAACACAGCTCCTACGCTAAACAGAATTATTAAAATTATTAATAGTCTCTTATATTTTATAAAATCTCTTTTTATCATTAAAACCACCTCTTGCTATTATTAACAATAAGTGGTTTTTTTATGCATTTTTCTTTTGACTTTTCATTGACCGATTTTTATTATTGTGTTAAAATACTCAAGAGGAAAAAATAATGGAAGAAAATGCAATAAATAAAGAACAAGCAATTGAAAAGGTTAAAGAAAAAGGGAAAAGTCTTGAATTCTTGCCACCACAATTTCAGGATGATAAAGAAGTGGTGATGACGGCTTTAGAACAAGATGGCGAGGCTTTAGAGTTCGCATCAGATAGATTAAAAGATGATAAAGAAGTTATAATGTTTGCGATAAGTAAAGCTCCTTGGACAGCATACTATGCGTCTGAAAGACTTAAGGCTGATAAAGAAGTTATTTTAGCAAGTGTAAAAGAATATGGCCAAACACTTTATTATGCAAGTAAAGAACTTAGAGATGATGAAGAAGTTGTAAAAGCTGCAATTACAAATAAAGGATTGATTATAAAATATGCAAGTTTTAGACTAAGAGATAATAAAGAATTTGCTGAAATTGCGGTTAAGCAAAACAAAGAGGCTTTTCATTTTTTAAGTGCTAGACTTAAAAATGATGAAGACATTAAATCATTATTGAATTAAATACAATAATATATTTTATTGTTTATAATTATAAAGGAGGAAACAATGACTAGAACAAAATTGAGAGATAGAATTTTGCCTACATACACAAAAGGCGAAGAAATAATGAATATGACATCCCACATTGTTGGTGCTGTTTTTGGAATTGTAGCATTAGTATTATGTGTTGTAACTGCTGCATTTCATTCAAATGGCTATGGAGTTGTAAGCGCTGCAATTTATGGGACAACAATGATTTTACTATATACAATGAGCAGTATTTATCATGGATTAAATCCTACAATAAAAGGAAAAAAGGTAATGCAAGTGCTAGACCATTGCAGCATATTTTTGTTGATTGCTGGATGCTACACACCATTTGCATTATGCACATTAAGAGAATATGATACTGCAACAGGTTGGTGGATTTTTGGAATAATTTGGGCAGTTGCAATTTTAGGAATAACACTAAATGCAATAGACCTAAAAAAATACAAAAAATTTTCTATGATTTGCTATCTAATTATGGGATGGTGCATAATATTTAAAATAAATGTATTGCCTGAATTGCTTACATGGAAAGGATTTGGACTTCTACTTGGTGGAGGAGTTATTTATACAATTGGAGCAGTTTTATATGGATTAGGAAAAAAACATAAATGGATGCATTCAATATTCCATTTATGCATTCTATTTGCAAGTATTTTACAATTTTTCTGCATTTTATTTTATGTGATGTAAGATTCAATTTGTAATTATTGGAAACAATGTAAAAAAAACCTAAAAATTTCAAAAATAGGTTGTAAAAAACAATAAAAATTGATATACTTATATAAGCAAAAGTATATCAGTTTTTTTATGACTGAATATGTGTAAGGAGGAAAAATTATGAGTAAAGAAAATGAAGAGAAAGGCGAAGTAATAGAAGTTCAAGGTGAAGTGCAAAACGACGGAACAGAAACAGCAGAAAAAGGTTTAGCAGTTTCAACAGAACAAGAAAATATACAAATATCAAATGATGTAATAGCAGTAATTGCTGGTGTAGCAGTTTCAGAAGTTTCAGGAGTTGCAAACACAGTTGGAGGATTTGCAGGAGGAATTTCAGAAGTTTTAAGCGGAAAGAAAAACATGGCAAAAGGAATTAAAGTTGAAAAGACAGAAGGAAAAGTAAAAATAGATGTAAACATTGTTGTCGAATATGGAACAAGAATACCAGATGTAGCATTTGAAATTCAAAACAGAGTTAAAAAAGCAGTCGAAAATATGACTGGAATGAATGTGACAGAGGTAAATGTTCATGTTCAAGGCGTTGACACAAATGTAAAAAAAGAAAAACCAGCTTTAGATGAAGCAAAATCAGAAGAAAACTAAGGAGGAAATAATCATGAAAATATTAGAAAAAATAACTTTAATAATATATTCAAATTTAATTTTAATACTAGCTATACTATTATGTACAATGATATTTGGGTGGGTAGATATGAACTCAGTTGGAAACTGGGTTCATGGAGTCCTAACAGGAGAAACATCTTCAAAAATAGTTCTAGGAGTAAGCATTGCATTTATTCTATTATCAATTAGATGCATCTTCTTTGATAAAACATCAAAAGAACAAATACATGATAGACAAGGTGTTTTAATGCAAAATGAAAATGGAAAACTAATGATTTCTAAAGACACAATAGAAAACTTAGTTAGTTCAGTTGCAAAAGGATATCAAGACACACAAGAAATAAATACAAGAGTTGAATTGGACAAGGAAAATAATGTAAATGTATTTGTTAATCTTACTGTAACCAATGATGCAATTATTAAAGATTTATCTGTTAATTTACAAAATGATATTAAACAAAAAGTTAAAAATGCAACAGACTTAGAGGTTAAAGAGGTTAATATTAAGATTAAAGATATATCAAACATTCAACAAAATAAATAAAAATCTGTTTAAGGAAAAATTTAGTGTAAAAAGGAGAAAAAAATGGAAGAATTCTGGAATAGAAATAAAGGAATAATTATAGGTGTTACAATTGCTGTAATACTTCTAATAACAGGACTACAACATCTAATAATTGGACTAGTTCTTATTATAGCTTGTGGTTTTATTGGAAATTATATTTATAAAAATAAAGATGATGTAAAAAAGAAAACTAAAAATTTCATCGATAAATTATAAGGAGACCAGATATGGATAGAACACAAATCAGAGAACAAGCATTTAAACTAATATATAGTTTAGAAATTCAAAAAACAGACAAACTAAAAGAAGCAATAGATTTGTTTATAGAAGCTAATGAAATCACAAGTAAAAAAGCGATAGATTATATTGAAGATGCTATTTTGGGAATTGAAGATAATAAAAAAGAAATTGATTCAAAAATTGAACAAAATCTTAAACAAGAATGGAAAATTGAAAGAATATCTAAAATAGACTTATCTATTTTAAGATTGGCAATTTATGAAATACTTTATAAAGAAGTACCATTCAAAGTAGCAATAAATGAAGCCGTTGAATTAGCGAAAAAATATGGAGAAGATGCTTCTAAAAAATTCGTAAATGGAATTTTAGCAAGTGTTGTAAAAGATAACAATATTGAGTAAGGAAGAAAACTAATGAAATATAATCCAATGACAGTAACAGACCTTAATTTATATGTTAAAGAAAAATTTGTACAAGACGAATTTTTAAATAATGTACTAGTAAAAGGCGAAATATCAAACTTTAAAAGACATTACACAGGTCATCTATATTTCACATTAAAAGATGAAAATAGTTTAATTAAATGTGTTATGTTTAAAGGTTATGCAGATAAGTTGCCTTTTGATCCTAAAGAAGGAAGCAAGGTAATTGTTTTTGGAACAGTTTCAGTGTATGAAAGAGATGGAGTTTACCAAATATACACAAAAGCTATGGAAGAAGATGGAGTTGGAGATTTGTACCAACAATTCCAAAAACTAAAAGCTGACTTGGAAAAAGAAGGATATTTCGATACAGTCTATAAAAAGAAAATACCTATGTTTCCTAAAACAATAGGTGTTTTAACATCTAAAACAGGATCTGTTGTAAAAGATATAATAAATGTATCTACAAGAAGAAATCCAAATGTAAATCTAAGAATATGCCCTGTACCGGTTCAAGGTGAAGGTGCAGCTGTGAAAATTGCACAAGCAATAAAATATATGAATGAAAACAAACTAGCAGATGTATTGATTTTAGCTAGAGGTGGAGGCTCATTAGAAGACTTATGGCCATTTAATGAAAAAGTTGTGGCAGATGCAATATATGAATCTGAATTACCTATCATTTCAGCTGTAGGACATGAAACCGATTTTACAATTGCAGACTTTGTTGCGGATTTAAGAGCACCAACACCTTCTGCAGCAGCTGAATTGGCTGTCCCTAATATTATGGAAGTAGAAGAGAGAATAGCTTTGTATCAAAAAAGGCTAAGAGATTCACTATTAAAAAAAGTTGAAATAATGCGTATGCAATACGAAAAATGTATGTCTAGCAGAGTGTTTAAAGAACCAAAAAGATTTATTTATGATGAATATCAAAAAATAGATACATATTTAAAAAGATTAGAGAATTCAATGAAAATAAAACAAAAAGAAGAAAAAACTAAGTATATAGAACTTGTTGCAAAATTAGATGCTTTAAGTCCACTAAAGACTTTGACAAGAGGGTATTCAGTAACCTTGCATGAAGGCAATGTTGTGAAGTCTTCAAAGAGCTTGAGTTCTGGAGATGAAATTGATTTGAAGTTCATTGACGGAGATGTAAAAGCAGAAGTTTTATAGTAAAAAGGAGATTACAATGAAAGAAAAATCATTTGAAGAAAATATTGAAAATTTAGAAAGCATAGTAACTGAGCTGGAAAAAGGAAATTTAAACCTTGACGAATCAATGAAAAAATTTGAAGAAGGAATGAAAATTTCTCGTGATTGCACAAAAATTTTAGAAGAGGCAGAAAAGAAAATAACAATTCTTCTTGAAAAAGATGGAGAAACAGCAGAAGAAAACTTTGATGCATAAATCAAAACACATAAAGATAGAAAGGAAAAGAAAAAATGCAAGAAAATTTAGCGAATAATTTCCAAGGTTTTATTGGAAATAAATATGTTATATTACCAATACTAACTTGGTTTTTTATTCAATTATTTAAATTACTTTATGATTTAGTAACAACAAAACAATTTAATTTTAAAAGAATATTAGGTGCAGGGGGAATGCCAAGTTCTCATTCTGCTGTAGTTGTGTCTTTAGCAACACTTATAGGAAAAGATTTTGGAGTAGACAATCCAATTTTTGCGATAGCACTTCTTTTTGCGTTTGTAGTAATGTATGATGCTGCAGGTGTAAGGAGAGCAGCGGGAAAGCAAGCCAGACTTTTAAATAAGATTGTTCAAACACCAGGTTTAACAGGACTAGAAGTTCAAGAAAAATTAGTAGAAGTTTTAGGGCATACTCCAATACAGGTTTTTGTTGGTGCACTTATTGGTTTAGCAGTTGGACTAATATTTTAGATTAAAATAAAAAAGGAAGTGGTATAATGACAGATATTGAAATCGCGAAAAGTGTAAAATTAGATGAAATAACAAAAATTGCAGAAGAATTAGAAATACAAGATTACATAGAACCTTATGGAAAATATAAAGCAAAAATTTCTAATGAAATTGAAAAAAAGTTAGAAAATAAGGGAAATGGAAAGCTAATTTTAGTTACTGCAATTAGTCCAACACCTTTAGGAGAAGGAAAAACAACAGTATCAATAGCTGTTGCAGATGGATTGAGAAAAATTGGAAAAAAATCTATCTTAGCGCTAAGAGAACCATCATTAGGTCCAGTATTTGGAATAAAAGGTGGGGCTACAGGTGGAGGATATGTTCAAGTTGCACCAATGGAAGATATAAATTTACACTTTACAGGCGATATTCATGCTATGACATCTGCCAATAACCTTCTTTCAGCTATAATAGATAACCATATCTACTTTGGAAACGAATTGAAATTTAAAAAAGTAGTTTGGAAAAGATGTGTTGATCTAAACGATAGACAATTAAGAAAAGTAAATACAGGACTTTCAGGAGAAAGTAAAATAGTTCCAAGAGAAGATGGATTCGATATTACAGTTGCTTCAGAAATTATGGCAGTTGTATGTTTATCAAAAAATATAGTTGATTTAAAAGAAAATCTTTCAAAAATTCTTGTTGGTTATAATGAAGAGGATAAACCAATATATGTAAAAGACTTGAAAGCAGAAGGTTCTATGGCAGTGCTTTTAAAAGATGCTATAAAGCCAAATATAGTTCAAACATTAGAACACACACCAGCAATAATACACGGTGGTCCATTTGCAAATATTGCTCATGGATGCAATAGCATAATTGCAACAAAAACAGCACTTAAACTTGCGGATTACACAGTTACAGAAGCAGGCTTTGGTGCAGATCTAGGGGCCGAAAAATTCTTAGATATAAAATGTAGAAAAACAGGATTAAAGCCAGATGCGGTAGTTCTAGTTGCAACAATAAAAGCTCTAAAATATCATGGTGGAGTGGCAAAAGAAGATATTCAAAAGGAAAACATTGAAGCATTAGAACTAGGATTAAGCAACATATTTAAACATATTGAAAACTTAAAAGACAATTTTGGTTTAAATGTTGTAGTTGCATTAAATAAATATAATTCTGATACAGATTCTGAAATAGAATTCTTAAAACAAAAGGTTGAAGAGAAAGGTGTAGAATTTAGCGTTGTAGAAGGCTGGGGCAAAGGCGGAAATGGTGCAATAGATATAGCACAAAAACTAGTAGAACTAACAAACAAGCCAACTACATTAAATTATACATATGATTTAGAAGATAGTATAAAAACAAAAATAGAAAAAGTAGCTAAGAAAATATATGGAGCAAAAGGTGTAGATTATTCAGAAGAAGCATTAAAAACAATAGCAAAAATAGAAGAATTAGGATATGGAAAATATCCTGTATGTATAGCAAAAACACAATACTCATTCTCAGACGATCCTAAAAACTTAGAATGCAAAGGAGATTTTAACATAAATGTTAGAGATGTTGTATTGAAAACAGGTGCAGGCTTTGTTGTAGTTTTAGCTGGAAACATAATGACAATGCCAGGATTACCAAAAGTACCAGCAGCTGAAAGTATAGATATAGACGAAAACGGAGAAATAGTAGGAATATTTTAAGAAATGTCAAAAAGGTAATACCTTTTTGACGTTTTTTCTTGATTTACAAGCTAAAAAGTTGTATAATAGCCAAAGGATTTTAGAAATATAGGAGGAGAAATAGATGAGTGAAAATAAAGTAGTACCAATTACGGTTTTAACAGGTTATTTAGGAGCTGGTAAAACAACTCTAATAAATCATGTTTTAACAAATCAAGAAGGATATAAAGTAGCAGTAATAGTAAACGATATAGGAGAAGTAAACATAGATGCAGACCTAATTGCAAAAGGTGGAATAGTTCAAGAAGAAGACGCAAGCTTAGTTCCACTTCAAAATGGTTGCATTTGCTGTACTCTAAAAGTTGATTTAATGCAACAAATAGTTGACATTATAAAAACAAGAAAATTTGATTATATTCTAATAGAAGCAAGCGGTGTTTGTGAGCCATTACCAATAGCTCAAACAATTACAGTGCTATCAGACCAAACAGCACAATATGGTTTACCACAAATTTGTAGACTAGACAATGTTGTAACAGTTGTAGACGCATTAAGATTAAGAGATGAATTTGGATGCGGTGAAAATCTTGTAAAAAAAGAAATTGAAGAGGAAGACATTGAGAATCTTTTAATTCAACAAATAGAATTCTGCAATAAAATAATTTTAAATAAAGTAGATGAATTATCAGAAGACGAGCTAAATACAGTAAAAGCAATAATTAGAAGTCTTCAACCAAAAGCAGAAATAATAGAAACAAACTTCGGAAAAGTTGATGTAAACAAAATATTAGATACAAATTCATTCAATTTTGAAGAAGCTTCAACATCAGCAGCATGGATAGAAGAATTAAACAGAACAGATAATGAGCATGATGAGGAAGAAGAAGAACATGAACATCATCATGAACATGACGAAGATGAACATGAATGTGAATGTCATAATCATGACCACGAATGTGAGCATCATGACCACGAATGTGAAAATCATGAGCATAAATGCCACCACCATCATCACCATCATGGAGAAGGAGAAACAGAAGAATACGGAATAGGAACATTCGTATATTTCAGAAGAGCACCATTCAATAGAGACGAATTTGACAAATTTGCATCAAACTTCCCAAAAAACATAATAAGGTGCAAAGGAATAATTTGGTTTTCAGATGAACCAGAACACTCATATGTATTTGAACAAGCTGGAAAACAAATAAGAGCAGACATTGCAGGACAATGGATTGCATCACTTTCAAAAGCAGAACAAGACATGGTAATAGCACAAAATCCATCAATCCTAAACGATTGGGATGAAACATATGGCGACAGACTAATGAAATTAGTTTTCATAGGCCAAAAAATGGACAAAAAAGCAATAATAGAAACATTAGATAAATGTTTATCTAAATAAAAACTTTTTTGGACACTCTTAAAAAGTTAAGATACAGTTAAATTGGAAAAATATGTAAATAATCTTTACAATCAGTACAAAATGTGATATAAGTAGAGTAGTCTATTTAGTACATTTTGTGCTGATTAGTTTTTTCATAATAAATTATTTTAACAGAATTATTTAGTTTAGTTATTTATTCTTGAGTTATTTATTGTATGTTTTAAATTTTAGTTTAATTTAATTTATTATCAAAATCTTTAATCACATTAATTAAATCAATTTCTTGATTTCCATTAATCTATAGTATTAAAAATTTCATAAGAAGGGAGGCTTGTTTTTTGTACATAAACTAATTGTAGCAAAATGTTTAAATAGAAAAATCTTAATAAATGTAGTTATAACAATTTTATTAAAATATTTAAAAAGTCTTTTTAAAATTAGAAAGATGTGTTACAATAGGAGGTGAAGAAATGCCAATATTATCAAATTTTTATGGAATTATGATTAAAATGTATTTCCAGCAAGCAGAGCATAATCCACCACATATTCATGCTATATACGGAGAATATATGGGAGCAATAGATATTAGAACAGGAGAGCTTTTAGAAGGTGATTTACCACCAAGAGCATTAAAACTAGTTCAAGAGTGGTTAAATGTCAATAGAAATGAAATATTAAAAATATGGAATACTCAAAATTTTAAGAAAATTCCACCTTTGGCATAGGAGGTAGAGAATATGTTTCATAAAGTGAAATCTGTAAAAATAGTTAGTGAATTTGTATTAGAAGTAACATTCGAAAATGATATAATAAAATATTATGATGTTAGCAATGTATTTGATAAATGGGAAGTTTTTAAAAATCTTAAAAATATAGATGGTCTTTTTGAACAAGTAAAAGTTGACCAAGGTGGCTATGGAATTTCATGGAATGATGAAATAGATTTAGAATGTGAAGAATTATGGGAACATGGATATAACGACTAATGATTTAAACAAACTTTTTGGGATACCCTAAAAAAGCATCTTGACATTTCAAAAAAATATGCTAAAATATAAATAATTATATATATGTTATCAAGAGTGGACGAGAGAATCGGCTCAATGACTCCACAGCAACCTATTAAGTTAGGTGCTAATACCGTCAAAGTACAAGTACTTTGGATGATAATTAAAACAAGATTATTAACCTTTGTACTATACAAAGGTTTTTTGTTATATAAAAAAATATAATTGGAAAAATGACCCTATTTCCAAAAACAAGATCCTTGAAGCATATATGTAAAATAAAAATTTCTATAATGTTAATACTATTATAGGAAGAGAAAGAAAGGATTGATTTATATGAAAAAATTATTTACATCAGAAAGTGTAACAGAGGGGCATCCAGACAAACTATGTGATTACATATCAGATAGTATTTTAGATGCATATTTAGCACTAGACAAGCAGGCAAGAGTAGCGGCAGAAACAGTTGCCGGAAAAGGAGAAATCTACATTACAGGAGAAATATCATCAATCGCAAATGTAGATATAGAGCAAGTTGCAAGAAATGCAATAAAAGAAATTGGCTATGTTGGAAAAGAGATTGATATAGATTATAAAACTTGTAACATAATAGTAAATGTTTCAAAACAATCTCCAGACATAGCTCAAGGAGTAGATAAGTCTTTAGAAGATAGAGAAGGAGAAGATGTAGACTCAGAAGGTGCAGGAGACCAAGGGTTAATGTTTGGATTTGCATGCTCTGAAACACCAGAATTAATGCCACTTCCAATATCATTAGCACATAAACTATCACAAAGATTAGCAGAAGTTAGAAAAGAAAAAATCATAGACTATATAAGACCAGATGGAAAAGTACAAGTTACAGTAGAATATGAAGATGATAAACCTGTAAGAGTTGATACAATTGTAGTTTCAACACAACATACAGAAGAAGCGGATTTGGACAAGCTTAAACAAGACATTATAGAAAAAGTTGTAAAACCCGTTGTACCAAGTGATTTATTAGATGATAACACAAGATATTTTATAAATCCAACAGGAAGATTTGTAATAGGTGGACCTTTAGGAGATAGCGGTTTAACTGGAAGAAAAGTAATTGTTGATACTTATGGGGGATACAGCAGACATGGTGGTGGAGCATTTTCAGGAAAAGACCCAACAAAAGTTGATAGGTCAGCGGCATACATGGCTCGTCATATTGCAAAAAATATAGTTGCAAATGGATATGCAACAAAATGTGAAATTCAATTTGCATATAGCATTGGAGTTGCGAAGCCGGTTTCAATTTATGTTGATACTTATGGAACTAATACAATACCAGAAGAAAAAATTATTGAAAAAATCAACAAAACATTTGACTTAACCCCTAGAGGTATTATACAATATTTAGGGTTGCAAAATCCTATTTATAAGAAAACAACTAATTATGGACATTTTGGAAAAGACAATTTGTCTTGGGAAAATATTATTAAATTTTAGTTTAAAGAAATATGTAAAAAACCGTTCATGTTTCTTTAAATAAAAGGAGTAAAAGTTAAATGAATATTCCAGTAGAAAAAAATAAAGAATATGTTTTAGAAATAATCGACAATGGCTTTCAAGGAGAAGGAATAGCCAAAATAGACAATTTTACAATATTTATACCAAATGCAATAAAAGGAGAAAAAGTTAAAGCACTAATAGTAAAAGTACTTTCTTCTCATGCCTTTGGAAAAATACTAGAAATACTAGAACCTTCAAAAGAAAGAGTAGAGCCAGATTGTACCACATATAAAAGATGTGGAGGATGTAGTTTAAGACATGTAAAATATAAAGAAACATTAAAGATGAAGCAAAATGCTGTAAAATCATTAGTTGATAAAACTTTAAAAAATCCTGTCAACGTGCTAGAACCAATTGGTATGGAAAAGCCATTTTATTATAGAAACAAAGCACAATTTCCATTAGGATTAGACAAAGAAAACATGCCACAACTAGGAGTGTATGCAAATAGAACACATGAAATAGTTCCAATTGAAAAATGCTTAATTCAAAATGAAGAAGCACAAAAAGTTGCGAAGACAGTTTTAAACTTTATAAAGAAAAATAATCTTACAATTTATAATGAAAAAACTGGAAAAGGCTTATTTAGGCACATTGTAATAAAAGTTGGTTTAAAAACAAAAGAAATAATGTGTATTCTTGTTTTAAATGGAAAAGGATTTAACCAAGAACAAGAATTAGTAGAAGAATTAACGAATAAATATCCAAATATCAAAACAATAGTAAAAAATATCAATATGAAAAATACAAATGTTATACTAGGAATAGAAAATTTGAATATTTATGGAGATGGCTATATTAAAGATGTTTTGGGAGATTACACATTTAAAATATCTCCACTATCATTTTACCAAGTAAACCCAGTTCAAGCAGAAAAACTATACAATATTGGAGTTGAAAATGCAGAAATATCAAAAGAAGATGTTGTATTTGACTTATATTGCGGAATAGGAACAATTTCGTTATTTATGTCTAAATACGCAAAAAAGGTTTATGGAGTTGAGATAGTAGAACAAGCAATAGAAGATGCCAAGGAAAATGCAAAATTAAACAACATAGAAAATGCTGAATTCATTGCAGGTGATGCAGAAATAGTTTTAGATGACTTAATAAATAAAAAGAAAATAATTCCAGATGTTGTTATGGTAGATCCACCAAGAAAAGGATTAGACAACACAAGTATTGAAAATATTTTAAAAATTAAGCCAAAGAGAGTTGTATACATAAGCTGTAATCCAGCAACACTTGTAAGAGATTTAGCAAAATTTGAAGAAACATATAGTATAAGTGATATTCAGCCAGTTGATATGTTCCCGTTTACAAGCCATGTGGAGTGCATAGCGGTGATGACTTTGCAAAACATATCAATGGTCGATTAACTACCTGCATAGGGTTAATCACAATATTGAACTTGAAATAAAGAAAAATAGTTATTTATGGAGGAGAAAAAATGAATATTTTAATTATAGGACTTGGAGTTATAGGAACAACATATGGTTATCTATTTAAGAAAGCTGGTTTTAATGTTGAACATTACATAAGAAAAAACAGCTCTAAGAACAATATAGATAAATTGAATATTGAATTGCTTGATGGAAGAACTAATGCTAAAGGAGAGGCATCAAGTGATGAATATATTGTAAATAAAGCTACAAGAAATGAATACGACTTCATCTTTGTAGCAGTATCTTCAGGAAAGATATCTGGAGTTATAGATGAATTGAAAAACGAAAATATATCTGGTACATTAGTATTTGGATGTGGAATATGGGAGGAACGTTCATATATAGACAATATAACTACAGGATGGAATTATATTCTTGGTTATCCTGTTGCAGGGGGAAATATAGAAAATCAAACTCTTAATTGTTGTGTATTTGATCATTTTATGCTTGAACAAAAAGAAAAAGCAAATATTTCAAATTACGATGATATAGAATCAGTATTTAAAGCATGTAACATAAAACTTGAACAACCATATGATATGCTAGAATGGATATGGCTTCACATGGCTATTAATGCTGGTGTCGTATCTGTTGCTGGAAGTTATGGCGATATAAAAAATGCATCTACTTCAGCAGAAAATTTAATGGATTCAGCCAAAAGACTTTCTGAAGCAGTAAGATCAATTAGAGAAACCTCAAAAATTATTGAATCACGTGGAGTTAAATTAAAAAATTACAATAATGAGTTATTTGCTTATAAATTGCCAACTATAATATCAGCACCGATTATGAAAAAAATGTTTAGAGACAATATATTAACCAGAAAGATTATGACTTTACATGGAAATTTAGATGATTTATTATTTGTATGCAAAAGTGTATACGATAAAGGAAAAGAAAACAATATATCAGCTCCATTGTTTTATGGCAATTATGAAAAAGTTATAGAAAAAATAAGTTCACTTTCGTAAGGAGGTTACTATATTGGAAAAAGAATTAATGGTATTAGATAAGGATTTTGAAAATAAACCAATAAGAACAATTTGTAATACTGATGAAGTAAATATAATTAATAAAATGAAAAAAATAATGCTTCATTTACACTTAGATGGTTCACTAAGACCAGAAACAGTTTTACAATGGCTAATAGATGAAGAAGATTATAAGGCATTAGGATTTGAGAGCAAAGAAGACTTTTTGGGAACAGATAGAGATGAACTATTACAAAAAGTAAAAAAAGCTCTAATGGTTAGTGTAGACTGCAGAGATTTAAACGAATATTTAGAAAAATTTAACTTACCTTGTAAACAATTACAAACTGAAAAACATATTACGCAAGCAACATTTGAATTATTTGAAGATTTAGCAAAACAAAATGTTATATATGCAGAAGTTAGATTTGCTCCGAATAAACACAGAGAAAAAGGCTTAGATTATCACCAAATAGTTGAAGCAGCAATAAAAGGAATGAATAAAGCAAAAGAAAAATATCATATTGGTGGAAGCCTAATATTGTGCGCTATGAGAGGAGATAATGAAACAGACAATTTAGAAACTATAAGGGTTGCAAAAAGATACTTAGAAAAAGGAGTATCAGCAGTGGACCTTGCAGGAGCGGAAGCATTATTTCCAACTTCAGATTATGAGAATATTTTTAAAGAAGCAAGTAATTTAAACATACCATTTACAATTCATGCAGGAGAGGCAGCTGGAGCGGAAAGTATAAAAAGAGCATTGGATTTTGGAGCAAAAAGAATCGGACATGGTGTTAGATGTCTAGAAGATCCACAATTAGTAGATTACTTAGTAAAGAATAAGGTTGTGCTTGAAGTCTGTCCCATAAGTAATTTACAAACAAAGGCAACTGGGGAAAATCATCCTATTGAAGAGCTATATAGAAAACAACTAAAAGTTACTGTTAATACCGATAATAATACAGTTTCTAACACTGATATAATAAATGAATATAAATGGATACTAGAACATACTGCATTAGACCTAAACGATTTACAACAAATGAACATAAATGCAGTAAGAGGGTTGTTTAAGGTTTCAGAGGATGAAAAGGAACAGTTGATAAAAGAAATAGAAGAATAAGGAGCTGATTTCATTAACAAGATATTAAAAATAATAATAGGAATAATAACAGTTTCAGTTATATTCTTCATAATTCAGACTGATAAAAGCAATGATGGCGAAATAATAAATACCCCTTCAGAAAATGAAGATACTATTGAAATAGCGGTAAAGAACAAGCCTGTAGAAGAAAATACAATTGAGACTAACATGGGAGTAAAACCAGAAAAAATAGAAGTAATTGATACAGATGGACAAGGCAAAAACTATTCATTTATGTACGAAAATGAACAATTTACAGCCATTTATTCAAAAGAAAATTGGCAAATAAAAGATTCATATAAAATAAATGATTTAGAAGATATTACTAAAATATGCCAAGCACTAATAGACATTCATCCGATACATGGGAATGATATGAAATCTTATAGAACAGCGCAAGATATGGCTAACGAATGGTTTCAACATAATATTGCATATTTTGCACTGCCAGATGGAAATGACTGGAAAGAACATGCTAAACATGTCGACTTGAACCCAGAAGACCAAGGAAAAAACTTAATAGAAATGTATAAGACAAGAACAATAAACTAAATAATTCATAAAATATAGAGAGTAGGAATTTAATTACTCTCTATATTTTTCAATTTTAAAATAATTGGCCAATTTCTGCGTTGAACTTCATTCGTTAATCCTCAACGTGCAATAGCACGCCTCCGGTTACCTCATTTGTTCGCCTGGAAATTTACTCAATTATTTTCAAATTGCTATGATCTTAGGAAAGGGATTGAAAAAATGAAGGAAAAAACAGTGGTTTTAAAATTTGGTGGAAGTTCTGTAGCTGATAATGAAAAATTAAAAATAGTAGCAAACAAAGTAATTGGATACAAAAAGGAATACAAAAATGTTGTAGTAATTTTATCAGCACAAGGAAAAACAACAGATAGATTGATTGGAGAAGCCATGGAGCTCTCAAAAAATCCAGACAAAAGAGAAACTGCTATGCTTATTTCAACAGGAGAACAAGTGTCAATTGCAAAGCTAGCAATTATTTTAGACGAAATGAATGTCCCTGCAATTTCACTTACAGGATGGCAAGCAGGAATTCGTAGTAGCATAGCAAATAAATGTGCAATAATAGAAAATATAGATGTCTCAAGAATAGAACAAGAACTAAAAGATGATAAAATTGTTATAGTTGCTGGTTTCCAAGGAGTAAATGCCAAAAATGATATTTCAACATTGGGCAGAGGGGGCTCAGACACAACAGCTGTAGCGGTTGCAGCTGCATTAGATGCAGATAAGTGCTATATTTTTTCAGATGTAGATGGAGTTTACACAGCAGATCCAAATAAAATAAAAGAAGCAAAGAAGCTACAAAACATATCATATAAAGAAATGATAGATATTTCAAATGAGGGAGCAAAAGTTTTACATGATAGAAGTATAAAAATTGGCGAAAAATTTAATGTGCCAATAGTTACAAAATCGACATTTACAGAAGCGGATGGAACACATTTGTCCAGAACAATAGAAGAAAACACAGTAAAAAGTGTAGTAAAAAAAGATGTAACAAAAATATCAATAATAGGCGAAGGAATAATGAGAAACACGAAACTAATTGAAAATATAATAAATATTATAGAAAGCGAAGAAGTGGAAGTACTAAGAATAGAAATACTTGATAGCAAGATTTCTGTAATATTTAAAGAAATAATATCAGACTCAATCTGGAAAAAATTTCACGAAGTCAGCATTTAGAAAATTAGACAAATAATTCTTGCAATTATTTGTCTTTTAATATATAATTTTTTAAAATTAAAGGAGATATAATTTTTAATGAAAAAAGTATATTTTATAGATATAAATAATATGAAAAAAACATTTTCTTTTGAAGAAATATATAGCAAAGTTCCATTATATAGAAAAAACAAAGTGGACAAGCTTAAGTTTGAAGATGACAAATGGCTCTCCTTAGCTGCAGAATATCTTTTAATGAAAGGTTTAGAAGAACTGAATGTTGATTATTCAAAAATAGAAATAGGTTTTGTAGAAAACAACAAACCAATTTTAAAAAATTGTCCTCAAGAATTATACTTTAACCTATCACACTCTGGAGATATGGCAATGTGCATAATAGCTGATAGTGAAGTCGGGTGCGATATTCAGAAAATGACGGATAAAGAAGATTATATTAAAATAGCTCAAAGATTTTTCCATCCAGAAGAAATTCAAATGATTGAAAATGCTAGAGAAGACGAAAAAAGAGAGTTATTTTATAGAATTTGGGCATTAAAAGAAAGCTTTATAAAAGCTACAGGTAAAGGATTTAGAACACCATTAAAAGATTTTAGGGTTAGTTTGAAAAATGATAAGCCACAGGTTTTTATAAATGATAAATTAGAAAATATATATCAGTTAGAGGAAATAAAAGTTGGAAACTCAGAATACAAAAGTGCAATATGTATTTTAAATCAGAATTAAAACATTTTTGTACCCGTACCCTAAATCACTTCCAAATGATTAAGAGAGGTAATATATGAAAAAGAAATTATTAACAAGTATTTTATTGATTATTATATTATTAGCACCAATAAGCGCGTTTGCCGATAGTGAAACAACTTTAAAATACAATAAAGATGAACAAAAAGTTTTTGATACAGTTCCGAAAATAGGATGTAAAGCGGCTTATGTGGCAGAACCATCTACAGGAAAAATTATTTACGAAAAAAATGCACACGAAAAACTATATCCAGCTAGCACGACTAAAATTCTTACAGCATTAGTGGTTATGGAAAAATGCCAGTTAACAGACAAAGCAAAAGTTTCTAAGAAAGCAATTAGTTTAGTCCCAGAAGGGTATTCAAATGCAAATCTTGTAGCAGGTGAAGAAATTGATATAAAAACTCTATTATATGCTTTGTTAATTCCAAGTGCAAACGAAGCAGCAAATGTTTTGGCAGAGCATGTTAGCGGAAATGTAGAAGCGTTTGCTGAATTATGTAACAATAGAGCAAAAGAACTTGGATGTGAGAATCTTCACTTTGTGAATCCAAACGGAATACATAATGATGACCACTATTGCACAGCTTATGACTTATATTTGATTGCAAAAGAATGTCAAAAACATGAAATTTTCAATGAAATTGTAAAAACAACAAGCTTTACAATACCTGCAACAAGCCTTTATACAAAAAGCGATAGAACATTTAAAAATACAAATTATATGATATTACCTAATTATAAAAGCTATTACTATGAGTATTGTACAGGAATAAAAACAGGTACAACTACTCCAGCTGGAGAGTGCTTAGTTGCAAGTAGTTCACATGATAACATTGACTTAATCTCAGTAGTTCTTGGTGGCGGAACAAATAGCAAAGGTTTAAGTGAACGCTTTTACGATACAAAGCAACTTTATGATTTTACATACAAAAACTATGCATTAAAGGAAATAGTAAATAAAGAGCAAACAATTACAAACATAAAAGTAAAACATGCAACACAAGAAACTGAATCACTTGATATAAAAACAGAGAATACTATTTCAACAATTATCCCAAATGATATTGATGTAAAAAACATTCGCCAAGAAATAATTCTTGATAAAGATATATCAGCTCCAATAGAACAAAATCAAGTTTTAGGAAAAGTGACTTTCTATGCTGATGGTTTAAACTACACCACAAATCTTATAGCAAGCCATTCAGTTGAAAAACTTCCATATTGGTTATATAACACAATTGTAATAGTTGTAGCATTAATAATACTAATGATATTAAAAAGAAAGTTAAAACGCTCGAGAAGACGTTAAAAGCTAAAAGAGAGTGGACAATTTTAAATAAAAAGAAAGGATAGAAAAATGTTCGAATTAGTTTCAGATTACAAGCCAACAGGCGACCAGCCAAAAGCAATTGAATATTTATCAAAAGGAATAGAAGAAGGCAAGAAATTCCAGACACTTCTTGGTGTTACAGGCTCTGGTAAAACTTTCACAATGGCAAATATAATTAATAAAGTGCAAAAGCCTACACTTGTTTTAGCTCACAATAAAACATTGGCGGGGCAGTTATATAGCGAGTTTAAGGAATTCTTCCCACACAATAACGTGGAATATTTCGTTTCTTACTATGATTATTATCAACCAGAAAGCTACATACCACAGTCAGATACATACATTGAAAAGGATTCTTCTATAAATGACGAAATAGACAAGCTTCGTCATTCTGCAACTCTATCTTTATTTGAAACAAGAGATGTTATAATAGTTGCATCAGTTTCATGTATATATGGTTTGGGCGATCCTGTTGATTACGAAGAAATGATGCTATCTCTAAGACCTGGCATGGAAAAATCTAGAGATGATGTTATGAGAAAACTTATTTCAATGCAATATGCAAGAAACGAAATAGATTTTAAAAGAGGTACATTTAGAGCTAAAGGTGACATTTTAGAAATATATCCATCATCTCAAAGTGAGTCTGCTGTTAGAATTGAATTCTGGGGAGATGAAATAGAAAAAATAAATGAAATAAATCCTTTAACAGGGAAAGCAATTGGAACAAGAAAACATATTTTGATTCCACCAGCTTCTCAATATGTAACAAGCAAAGACAAGATGAATAGAGCGATTGAAACAATAGAAGAAGAACTAGAAGAACAGGTTCAATTCTTCAAATCTCAAAACAAACTTATTGAAGCACAAAGAATAGAAGAAAGAACAAATTTTGATATGGAAATGATGAAGGAAACAGGCTTCTGCTCTGGAATAGAAAACTATTCAAGACATATAAGCCAAAGACCAGCAGGAAGTCCGCCATATACATTATTTGACTACTTCCCAAAAGATTTCTTACTATTAGTAGACGAATCTCATGCTACAATTCCTCAAGTTCGAGCAATGTATAATGGAGATAGAGCAAGAAAAGAAAGTCTAGTTAAATATGGATTCAGACTTCCATCAGCATTTGATAATAGGCCTCTTAAATTTGAAGAATTTGAGAAAAGATTAAATCAAGTGGTATTTGTTAGTGCAACTCCTGCAGATTATGAAAAAGAACATTCAAAAGATAATGTGGTTGAGCAAATTATAAGGCCAACAGGCTTGCTAGACCCTAAAATAGAAGTAAAACCAGTTGCAAATCAAATAGATGACTTACTTGAACAAATCAGAATAAGAGCCGAAAAAGGCGAAAGAGTGTTAGTTACAACTCTAACTAAAAAAATGGCAGAAGATTTGACTGCATATTTGAAAAGTTTAGATATCAAAGTTAATTATATGCATTCAGACACAAAAGCTTTAGAAAGAATGGAGATAATTAGAAAACTTCGTTTAGGTGAATTTGATGTCTTAGTTGGAATAAATCTATTAAGAGAAGGTTTAGATATACCAGAGGTGTCATTGGTTGCAATTCTAGATGCTGACAAAGAAGGATTCCTACGTTCAGAACGTTCACTAATTCAAACAATAGGACGTGCTGCAAGAAATACAGATGGAACAGTTATAATGTATGCAGATGAATTGACAGAGAGTATGGAAAAAGCAATATCTGAAACAAATAGAAGAAGAAAAATCCAAGAAGAATACAACAAAGAACATGGAATTACTCCTACAACAATCAAAAAATCTGTAAGAGACAGTATTTCAGCTACAAGTGTTGCAGATATAGAAGTAGAATACAAACTAGAAAAAGAAGAAGATATAAAAGAAACAATTACAAAACTTACAGATGAAATGCTTGAAGCAGCTTCAAAAATGGAATTTGAAAGAGCAGCAGAATTAAGAGATAAAATAAAAGAGTTAGAAAAACTAATGGAATAATAAATTAATGGACGCGTCTCTAGAAATGGATGCGTTCATTAATTTTGGTAGTAAAAATATTATAGAAATTTTAAAAAAAATGTTGAATAAAAAATCTTTAAATGATAAAATCAAAAAGGCAAAAAAAGTATAAGAAAGGTGGGTATAAAAATGAACATATTAAAACTTGCAAACTTGGAAATAAAAGAAATTGAAGAATTATTAGAATCAGCAACTGCTTTTAAAAGTGGTAAAAAAAAGATTAACTATAATGGAGAAAAAATTATAGCTAATCTTTTTTTTGAGCCATCTACAAGAACACATTATAGTTTTGAAACAGCAGAATTGAAATTAGGATGTAAAACAATAGATTTTGCTCCAGAAAGTTCAAGCATGAAAAAGGGTGAAACATTATATGACACAGTAAAAACTTTTGAAAGCCTTGGCGTAGATGCGGTTGTTATAAGACATAGAGAAGATGAATATTATAAACAATTAAACAACATTAAAATTCCAATATTAAATGGAGGAGATGGAACTAAAGACCATCCATCTCAATCATTATTAGATTTATATACAATAAAAGAAGAATTTGGACATTTTGAAGGCTTGAAAGTCCTTATTGTAGGGGATATAAAGCATTCTAGAGTTGCACATTCAAATATTAAAGTGATGGAAAGGCTTGGAATGAAAGTTTATACATCTGGTCCAGAAGAATTTAAAGATGAAGAACTTGAATTTGTAAATTTTGAGGAATATTTACCACAAGTTGATGTTGTAATGCTACTTAGAATTCAATTAGAAAGACATAATGAAAAAATTAATATTGATGCAAAATCATATAATAAGAAATATGGTTTGAATGTTGAAAATGTATCTAAAATGAAGGAAAAGGCAATTATCATGCATCCTGCGCCATTTAATAGAAATGTTGAAATATCTGATGATATAGTAGAATGCAGTAAATCAAGAATATTTAAGCAAATTGAAAATGGAGTATTTGTAAGAATGGCTATGATTGAAAAAGTATTAAGTTAATTATTTACCAAATTTTTGGACGCGTCCCTAAAAAAGGGACGCATTAAAATTAATATGATAATTTTTTAAAAAAGTATTTTACAAAATGGGATTATTTGTTATAATGTCATTATAAATGAAAGGAAAAAATTGAAATGAGTCAAGGTAAAAGAATGAAGCAAGTAAAAGAACCAAAAAGAAAGATGACAGGAGAAGAAATAGAAGCCAAAAAGAAAAAAATAAAGAGAAGATTTTTTATATTTGTAGCTTTGGTAGTGCTAGTGATAGCAGGATTTATAGCAAATGATTATATCATTTTAGACCAAAATGAAAAAACAAATTTAGTAATAAACAATAGTAATATTACATCAAATTTAAAACATGATGTTTTAATTGAAGATGATACTATTTATGTTTCAAAAGAAGATATTAAGAACTTTTTTGATAGATATATTTATTTAGACGAAGCAAATAACCAAATAATTACTACATATGACAAAAAGATTGCTACAATCGGGTTTGAGGGAAATCTCCTAACAATAAATGGTGCAAATAAAAGAATATATGCAAATGCAAAAAAAGAGGGAGAAACAATATATCTTCCAATTTCTGAGATGAAGGAAGTTTATGGAATAGAAATTGAAAATATTAAAGATTCCAAAGTTATTACAATAGATTCAACAGATAGAGAACAGAAAAAAGCTATGGTTTCTAAAGATGCGGCAGTAAAAGGTTCAACAGGATTTATTGCAAAAACTATAGACAGAGTAAATAAAGGTGATTATGTAATCGTTGTTTCAAAGACAGAAGACGGCTGGACAAAAATCAGAACACCAAATGGAAAAGTTGGATTTGTTAAAAATGATGTTGTAGTAAATGAAGTAAAAATAAGAGAAAACATGGCAGAAGAACCACAAATAAAAGGAAAAGTTAATATGTTTTGGGACTTCTACTCTCAATACTCAAAAGCTCCTACAAGAACTGAAAAAATCGAAGGAGTAAATGTTGTATCACCATCATTTTTCTACATAACAAGCAAAGCACAATTCAAAGAAAATGTTGGCGAAGCAGGCAAAGCATACATAGAATGGGCTCACAACAATGGATACAAAGTTTGGGCAATGGTTTCAAACTCTTATGAAGAAAACATGATTGAAACAACATCTAAAATAATGAACAACTACAAATACAGACAAGCTTTAATAGAAAACATTGTTGATGTTTGTGTTAAATACAAATTAGATGGAATAAATATCGACTTTGAAAACATGAAAAAAGAAGATAAAGACATGTTCTCGAGATTTATAATAGAATTAACACCTAGAATGAAAGAAGTTGGTTTAGTAACATCTGTTGATGTTACTGCACCAGATGGTGGAGATACTTGGTCATTATGTTTTGATAGAAATGTAATAGGACATGTTGCTGATTACATAGTATTTATGGCATACGACCAAAATGGAACAGGAAGCAAAACAGCTGGAACAACAGCTGGCTATGATTGGACAGTAGCTAATTTGAAAAAATTCATAAAAACAGACGAAGTAAAATCAGAAAAAATAATACTTGGAATTCCATTCTACACAAGACTTTGGACAGAAAGCTCTGATGGAAAAGTAACAAGTAATGTAGTAAACATGAAAGACATAAATAAAGTAATTCCAAGCAATGTGCAAAAACAATGGCAAGATGACTTAAAACAAAACTATGTAGAATACCAAGAAAAAGGTGCTACAAAGAAAATGTGGATAGAAGATTTAGATTCAATAAAAGCAAAAGTTTCATTAGTAGATGAATATGAATTAGCTGGTGTATCTGCTTGGGCAAAAGATAGAGAAGATACAAGTGTATGGTCAGTAATTGCAAATGAATTAAAATAAAAAAATGAACAATCTAGGGACACTTCCCAGATTGTTCATTTTTTGAATATAAAATAATAACATTGGGAAAAATTAAATCAGAAAGGTGGTATTTAAATGAAAGTTAAAGAATGTATGTGTACACAAGTAGCAT
>CAMPBS010000013.1 GCA_946639585.1 uncultured Clostridium sp.
ATACCTATTTTACCACATTTATGTTACTTTGGCAAGAGTTTTCGGAAAATTATTTCAATTTCATTGAAAGCAACTTAGATATACCATTCTCTTCCATGGTTACGCCATAAACTGTGTCTGCAGCTTCCATTGAACCTTTTCTGTGAGTTATAACTAAGAATTGAGTTTCATTTGAGAATTTCTTTAAATAATCTGCATATCTAAATACGTTTACATCATCAAGTGCAGCTTCAATTTCGTCTAGCACACAGAATGGGGCTGGATTAATTTTTAATATTGCAAATAGAAGTGCAATTGCTGTAAACGCTTTCTCTCCACCTGATAGAAGCATCATATTTTGAAGTTTCTTTCCTGGTGGTTGTACTGTAATATCTATTCCACATTCTAGAATATTATCTTCATCTGCAAGTTTTAAGCTTGCTTGTCCTCCACCAAATAGTTCTTTAAACACTTCGCTGAAGTTTTTGTTTATTATCTCAAATTGAGTTCTGAATTGTTCTTTCATAATTGTTGTCATTTCTGAGATTATTTTTCTTAATTTTGCCATTGTTTCTTCTAAATCAAAACGTTGTGCACTCATGAATTCATATCTTTCTTTAAGGTTTTTATATTCTTCAATTGAATCTACATTTACACTTCCAAGTTCTTTAATATCTGTTCTTAAATTGTTTACTCTTCTTTGTGTCTGTTGCACATTATCTGGTTTTTTAACTTCTCCAACATTGTTTGGAGTAAGTTCATATTCTTCCCACATTTTGTTTATAATTGAATTGATGTCATCTTCTAGTTTTGTTTTCTTTACATCAATTTTAACAATTTGAGCTTTTAAATCTTCAATTACGTGGAATTTATCTGAGATTTCTTTTTCCTGATTTTCAAGTTTTTTGTTTTTTTCCACTCTTTCTTGTTTTAGTTCTTCTATCTTGCTTCCACTATTTTCAACCTCTTGTTTAATTTCTGCTATTTTATTATTTGTTTCTTCTATTGATGTTTTTAATTCTTCATTTTCTTGAAATATTTTATCAATTTGATTTTTCTTATTTTCTATACTCTTGTTAGTGTTTTCAGTTTCAAGATTGATTCTTTCAACAATTTCTTCTATTGAAGCTTCACTCTCATCGAATGATGATACAGAAATTTTCAAGTTAGTTATATCAAAATTCAAGTCATCAATATATTTTTGATTATCTTTATTAAGTTCAGCAAATTCAGTAATTACTTTATTTAACTTTTCAATTTCTTCTGTTAATTTATTTGTTTCAGATATTGCATTTTCTTTTTCTTTTTTGCAATTTTCCTTACTTGTATCTAGTTCTACTGTTTCTTTCTTCAACTTTTCAAGCCTTGCTTCTATTTTTTGAATTTCGCCTTCTATTGAATCTAGTTTTTGCTTTTTAGTTGCATATTCTATTTCAATTTCTTGTAAGCTCTTTTCTAGGCTCATTGCAAACTCTAGAGTATCTGCTATTGAACTTTCATAACCTTCTTTTTCTTCTTCTAGCTTAGCTAATTTTTCTTTTTCCTTTTTGATTTCTTTTTCAAGGTTTTCAATTTCTCTTCCTCTACCTAGAATATTTACTGTTTTCTTAGCAACAGAACCACCAGTAATTGCTCCAGATGGGTTAATTAAATCTCCATCTAATGTAATTATTCTAAATGTATAGCTGTTGTTTTTAGCAACCTTAATTGCTGTATCCATATTGTCTACAATTACTGTTCTTCCTAATAAATTCAATATAATTTGTTCATACTTTTTGTTGTAATTTACTAAGTCTGAAGCAATTCCAACTATTCCAGTTTCTTTTCCCTTTATTTTGTCTAGTTTTTTACCTTTTACTGATGATATTGGTAAGAATGATGCTCTCCCTAAATTATTTTTTCTTAAATGTTCAACTAATTTTTTTGCATCTTCTTCTGTCTCTGTAACTATGTTTTGAAGTGACATTCCAAGACACATTTCTATTGCTGTTTCATATTGTTTTGGAACTTCTATAATATTTGCTAATACGCCATGCATTCCTTTGCCTAAGTCTTTTATATTTTCACAATCTTTTAAAAGTTCTTTTACGCTTTTTACATAGCCCTCTTTTTCTTTTTCAGTTTCTATTAAGAATTTTAGTCTTGATTCTTTTATTCTAATTTCACTAGCTAAGGTATTTATGCTAGTTTCATAGCTTTTAATTTTGTTATTTGCTTCTTCTCTTTTTTTGCTAATTTCTTGCAACTCTTCTGTTACTTTGTTTTTCTTTAATTGAATATCATAAAATTCTTTAGATACTTCTTCTTTTGTAAGACGTGTTGCATCTAATTCAGATATATTATTTTGAATTTCTTGTTTTATCTGTCTTTGGCGTTTTTCAAAGTTTTCAACTTGAATATCTTGTGCATTGATGTATGATGCTAACTCATATTTTTTGTCTGTATTTGCTTCAACTTTTTTCTTGTGTTCTTCTATTTCTAGCTCTTTTCCAGATAATTTTTTTGTTAGTTCTTCAAGTTCTTTTTGCTTTTCTTCTAGCTCTTTTTCAAACTTTTCTTTGTTATTTTTTAAGTTATCTTTTTTCTCTTCTTTTTGTTTTATTTCATCTGCAAGCTCTGTAAGTCTTTTATTTAGCTCTTCTATTTCATTTTCAAATCTTGTTTTGTTTTCTAAATTGTTAGAAATTCTAGTATTTGCAACATTTATATCAGAGTTTAACATTTCAATTTCTTTTTTACTTTCAAATCCTAAATTTGACATTTGCTCTATTTTTAAAGTAATTTCATCTATTTGATTTTTAAGTTCTTCTTTTAAATTCTTAACTCTTTCTAATCTGCCTTCTTCGTCATTGCAGTTTGCTTTTAGAATTTCTTCATCTTCTATTACTTGGTTTAAAGTTTGTTTATATTTTTCAATATTGTAAATGAATAGCCCAATTTCTATGCTTTTTAGTTCTTCTTTTAGGTTTAAGTATTTTTTGGCTTTATCCGCTTGAAGTTTTAAAGGTTCTAAATTTGTTTCAATCTCTGATAAAATATCGTTTATTCTAAGTAAATTTAGCTTTGTGCTTTCAAGCTTTTTCTCAGATTCTTGTTTTCTTGTTCTGTATTTTACAATTCCAGCTGCTTCTTCGAAAATATGTCTTCTGTCTTCTGATTTGTTACTTAAAATTTCATCTATTTTTCCTTGTCCAATTATAGAATAACCATCTTTTCCAATACCTGTGTCCATAAAAAGCTCAAGCACATCTTTTAATCTGCAAGGCACTTTATTTATGAAATAACCAGTTTCTCCACTTCTAAAAAGCTTTCTTGTAACTGTTACTTCTGTATATTCAATTGGTAAAGCTCCATCCTCATTATCAAATACAAGAGAACATTCTGCAAATCCTAAAGATTTTCTATTTTGTGTTCCCGCAAAGATGATATCTTGTGATTTTGTTCCTCTTAGGGATTTCATACTTTGCTCCCCAAGTATCCATCTGATAGCATCTACTATATTACTTTTTCCAGAACCATTTGGCCCAATTACACTTGTAATTCCTGGCATAAATTCTAATACTGTTTTATCTGCAAATGACTTAAAGCCCTGCATTTCAAGTCTTTTTAAATACATCTTTTATCCCTCTACTTTTTTTGTTATTATTTTTAAAGCCTTTTCTCGTGGCAATACAATTACATGTTCACACCCAAGGCATTTTAGTTTAAAATCCACTCCAACACGAGTTATTTCCCATAGTTTGCTTCCGCAGGGATGGACTTTTTTTGTTCTAACTATATCTCCTATTTTATATTCCATAAATTCACCTTTTTTTACATTTTTCTCTTTAATCTTTTATATAATATCATAATTGATTTTATATTACAATAGTGAACTTTGCTTTTTCTTTTTGCTTTTTTCCTTTATTTATGGTATAATATTGTTATAATATATGGAGGTGATTATATGGCAAGATATGCATTAATCCCAACAAAAAAAATAAGAAAAGAAGCAAAAATAAAAAAAGAAGATCCTTTTGAATATTTAGATAAAAAAGCTGGTACTATTTCACAAAATCCAAGATATGATGAAAGAAGAAAAGACAAATTGGGTAATGAATATTTAGAAGACATTTTAGTTATAAGAGACGATGATTCTAAAATAATTATTCACGAGATAGAATCTGATATTTCTTCATTTAAAAAAGTTGAATTAAGTGAAATTGATCAGAATTATAATTTAACTCAGACCATAAATGCCTATACAGATGGTTTAGATTTTTCTAAAATACAGAGTGATAAAGAATATCTAGATTGTCTTGCAAACAGCTTATTATCTTCTGAACGTATAGAATCCAAAAAAATTATAGCAGAATCTTATGGTTTAAAAGAAATATATATCGGAACTATAAAACGCAACCCCAAAACCGACCAATATGTTAAAATGAACAGGAAAGCAGATGAATTACCGATATTCAAAATCTTAGCAATAAGAAAAGCATTAGAATTAGAAAATGAAGAGAATGAAAAAGATAAAATTGAAAAACAAAAAAAATTTAAATTGATTAGAACAATTAATTCCAAATTAGAAACAATGTCTTCAGAAGATTTATCTAAATTATGTGAGCTTTTAAAATTCCAATAGATGACTTAGATTTAGATAATTCAAGATAAACAATATAAAATAAAAAGTGAAAAATTAATTTTTTCACTTTTTATTTTGACTTTTTTTCATTTTTTTCTCATACATTTCTAAAGCTCTTTCTGGAGTTGCCATACCTGTAAATGCTTTTATTGGAGCAAATTCTTGACTTTCATCAACTTCTAATAATGTAAAATTATCAAAATATTGAAATACATCAAAAATAAATTTTTCAAACTTAAATGAATTTGGTTCTCTCACAACCATTTTCATTCCTTCCTCGTTTATATAGTCCGTCTTTTTAAATGCTCTATGGTATGGTATTTCAAGCTCTGAGCATTTTAAAAATGCATCTTTTGAAAATAAATGTGCTAATATATTTATTTGATTATATTGATATTTCCCGTTTTTATTTTTACTATATCGCATTCCATCTGTTAAAAATACAGGATTAATTATATCAGTTTTTCCATCAACCTTAGCAAATACCCATGTTTTAGTTTCTAAATCCTTTTTTGAAACAGATTTTGAAGCAACTTTCGATTTGTTATGTGCTGATAATCCTACAAATAATGGATCAACAACTTCCAATAAAATATTATCAACCCCACAAACTGAAATCCATTCAATATTTTCTAATGTTTCTTCCAACTCAGCTTCTTTAAATGCTTTGAAAATATCACCATTTCCATTAGAATCTCTTTTTAATTTTCCTATATTATCAAGCATTACCTTTCCATTTATGTCTAATATATGAATTGTATGTTGTTTAAAAAAATGTACTTTTTCTTTTGGATAATCAAAATAATTATGCAATTCAAAATATTCCTTAGTTTTTTTATCATTTGATGGACTTGTCATTATATACCATGGTATACAACTATTATATTTTTCATTTGCATATTTTAATTTATCACATATAAATTCAAATAAGGATTTACGCTTTTCATCTGGCGGAAGTTGTAATTCGTAAGTTCCTTTTGGTCCTTTGAATCCAAGCCTGCTCCCCATTCCACCTGCTAATGTAATAACGGCTAATTTTCCATTGGCTATAATACTTTTACCAAGATTAATATACTCTTCTTTTTCTTGTTGCGATAAATCAAAAATACTATAATAATCAATTGGTTTAATTCTATTTTTTTCTATTACCTTATTTTTAAAAGAATTTACATATAGTTTATTTATAAAACTAAAATTAGTTTCTTTTATTTGTTCAATTAAATTTTCCTTTTGCTTTTCAGTTAAATCATCGTAAAAATTAAGCAAATGACTTTGTTCATACTTTTCTAAAATAGGACTTATTTCTTTCAATTTTTCATCCATATTCAAATCACTTTACTCCTTTTCAAAATTAATACTTGCTGTTCTTAAACAAAAGATTGTTTTTTCCTTATTTGGCATATCAGAATTTTCTAACATTGATATTTCTTTTTCTATATCATAAGGAACTCTAACATTTGTAATTGAGATTGGTCCAAGTTCTTTTGAACCTATATTCCCCTCTAATATAGAATATGTTGCAAGTGTTGAAAATGAGTTTGTTTTATGTTCTTTTCCATCATTTTCCATCTCATTCGGTGCTCCTACACTTCCTGTATTAAATAATGTTTTATTTTTATATTTTAAAATATTGGGAGTATGTATATGCCCATACCCTACTATATCTGGAGTGTCATCAATATCGTTTTTACCTATAAACTTAGTGTTTTTAAACATTTCTAATGCATTATTCAACTCTAGACATGAATATCTATTATCTATATTTGAATACATAGGATTAAAGATATGTTCTAAACTATTTGGAGAAGCATGGAATAGCCTAACAAGTTGTCCACTTAAGTAGAACTCATGCATTATTGGAAGCTTTTTCAAATATGCAATTCTTTCCTTGCCAATTTTTTCAGTAGTCCAAAATTTTCTTTCTATTCCCCTATCTGAACAAGCAATTTCATCACAGTTCCCTTTTAATACTACTTCGCAATTCTCTTTTACTAAATCTATTACCTTGTCTGGATTTGCGCCTTTTATTACTAAATCACCTAAACAATAAATATGTGTAATCCCTCTGTCTTTTATGTCTTTAATAACCGCTTCTAAAGCTGTTATGTTTGCATGAATATCGCTTATTAAAGCAATTCTATCCATTAATAGCTCCCCCTTTCTCTTTGATTAAAGTTTTTATCTTGAATCTTTTCCTTCAACAATGTCCTGTAATCTTTTCTTATAATGATATTCTTCCTCTAACATCTTAATAAATTCATGTCCACTTATTACTGATTTCTTTACCCATTTTAGTTCCTCAACTTCTTTTCCTATTTGAGATCCTAATTGATACTGTGGCCCTTCTTTACCAGATTTTCCATGGTTATCTCCTCCCATAGAAATTAATTTTCCTTTTTCTTTGCATATATTATACATCATTCTTCTTAAATCTATTGGGTTATCTGGATATGAGCATTCTGCACCATCACACAAATCTATTATTTCTTCTAAATTAGCTTTTCCTTGTGGAGTTGTCCAGTCAAATACATCTTCATTGCTTAGTTTATATCTTCCCCAGTGTGCTACAATTGCCTTTCCGCCTGCCTCATGAATTGCATTAACAACACTTTGAGGTGATGGTTTTGTAGTAGATAAATCCACATAGAATGGACTATTTTCATTATACAAGCCTAAATAATTAAAGGTTTTATTAGTAGTTATTCTCGGATCAATTAAATGTCTATTTTCAGGATATTTCATAAGTTCTAAATAGAATTGTCCCGCTGCTCCTCCTGCACTTTGTATAATTGCAGTATCAAATACTAAATCTTCATGCTCTTTTATCATTTTTATCATTGCTTTTTTTCTTGTACTTGCATTGTTTAAGTCCACATAGTAGTCGCTTTCTGGATTATCAATAAACTTTCTTGCAAAATTTTGAGTTTTCTCTTCTTCTGTTTCCCCTTCAATATTGTCATAAATTTTCACATTTTCTGGATGTCTAATCATTTCATGAAAAAATAACTTTCGATAATCACTTCTATTATCTATAAAGAACTCATCAATTTTTAAATTGTTTTTTCTTACTACCTCTTTAAGCCCTTTTGCTAATACTTCACCTGGTTGTTCCAGCCCTTCTCTTGCCTCATTTAATTTTTGATCCAAAACCTGTAAATCAACATCATATGCTAAAATTTCTACATAAGGGCATCCTTTAAAAATCGTTAATACTTCACAACCCGTAACTATTTCCACTTCATTTAAAATTTTAAAAATTCTTTTGGCCCCTAACTTTACTTTTTGTTTTTCTAATTCACTTAAAGCATTGTTGGAAACTGTTTTTTCATATTTTTCTATCAGTTCGTTAATCTGTTCCTGAAGCCTTTTATATCCTCCAATTGTGTTATGGTCTGTAATTGAAATAGTTCTTAATCCCAATCTGTATGCTCTTAGTAATAACATTAGAGGAGAGTCATTTCCATCTGATCCAGTTGTATGATTATGCATGTCTATCTTAGCATTTTCTTTTTTATTATATTCATTTAATTTTCTTAGATATGCTTCTATTTGCTCTTGATTCCAATATCTACTATCATCCATAACCTTGCCTCCCAAAATTTATTATCACTTTTTTCTTGTTCTATATAACCGTACATACATTTCTTTTTGTTTTTGCATGTTACTTTAATTTTTATAACCATTCTTCTATTATCTCTTTAGGGACTCTTAAATTTCCTCTACCTATTCCTAAATCGTGATTTTGTTTTCTTTCTCCATGAAAGTCACTTCCGCCACTTTTATATAAGTTATGGGAAGATGTATATTTTTTCAAGTAATCTATTTGTTCTTCTGTAAAGAGTGTATAATAAGTTTCTATGCCATCTAAATCGTATTTTTCTACAATATTATCTAGGTTTTCTGCAACTGATTCAGAATAAACATATAAATGTGCTAAAAATGCTAAGCCACCACATTCATGTATTATTTCAAGAACTTTTTCTAAACTAGGATAGATTGCACTTTGGTCAATATAAAGATCACTTTTGGGATTGTACAACATTTTTCTAACAAACTCTTTAGCTGTAAGTTTTTTCATATTTTCTAAGCCGCCAAAAAATCTAGCATTTTCTTCAAAACTTTTTATTTCTCTTAATATTCCATCCATTACAGCTTCATTTCTATTATCATAAAATTGTCTTGGATTTTTATATATTTCATCTCCAAAATTGTCCCTAAATCTTACCCCTAACTTGCATAAAGTATCAACAGTCATGCAACTAACTTTATATTTTCTTAACCTTCTATCTCTGTCTGTTAATGTGTTTTCAGCTAGTTTTTCTCTAAACTTTTCAAAATCTATTTTATAAGCTAATACCTCTATTACTTCTCCATTATATGTTGTTGTTACCTCACATCCTGGTATTATTTTCCCCTTAAATTTATTTCTAATTTCTAGATTTTTTAAATCTTCATATGCTTCAACTACATTATGGTCTGTTATTGCTAAAATAGCCATTTCTCTTTTTTCTGCTAATTCTAATATTTCTGATACAGAACAAGTTCCATCTGAATGCGTTGAATGTGTATGCATATCGACATATTTTCTTAATTCTATGTTTTCGTTCATTTTATATATTATCCTCTTCTATTTTTTTATCAATTGGTACTTCTCTAAATATTTTACATGAATCTTTTACTAGTTGATTAATATTATTACCTTCTAGCATTTTTGACATTTCTTGTAAATTCTTTATATTTTTATCCAATATAACATTATTGTATTCATTATTGAATTCAAATGTATGCTCTGGATAATAACCATGTTTAGTATTTCTCATAACCATATATGAGTCTGTTTCATTAGCTATATTGATAAAAACATATTCTGATTTACTTGTATTGATTTTATATGCAGTTTCACCAGCAATTTCAATTTGTTCACATTTAGTTCTATCTAGTCTTATTTTTTTAAACAATTCATTTTCTTTAATGAATTGGCTTTTATTTTTAACAAATTCATTTTTATCTATATTATATATTAAATAATATGCATCTATGTCTGATTTTTCATTGCCGATATCTCTTTTGAAAAAAGTATTATTTTTATATTCTTCTTCTAAATTTGTTTGTTGTTGTATTTCTTTATAATCAAATAAATATCCTGATAAAATAAAGTATTTTTCATTATTTAATTCTATAATGTCAGAAAGTACAACAGTATCATATATTTTATTATCTATAAATGATTTTTTATAATTCTCTGAAATAATCATTAGTATCACTTCCTTTATTCAGCATAATATCATACCCCATGTGAAAAATCAATAGAAAAATACCTCTCAAACAAAAAAACAGGCAGTTAAACAACTGCCTGATCTTTTAATTTTGATTTACTTCCAATCAAAATTTACAATGGTTCTCTCATCAAGAACAATACCATGACCAGAAACCACATAATAAACCGGCTTGCGTCTGTCTGGCTGTACGAACACAAAAGACGGCTGATCAAAAAAACTCTTCTGAAGCTCAAACATTCTGGGACGATTGTATCTTATTCCTTTTTCTTTTTTAAGATTTCTAGTTGAAAGCTCCTTTACCTTACGCCACCAAACTACATTTTCGAAGTGTTTTCCTAATCCTTTCCTAATATTTTCATCATAATAAAGGTAATGTGCAAGCTCCTCAAGAGTCTTATTAGCACCATCTTCCTCATTATAAAACTTCAGAATAGAATCAACTACTTCCGTGTTGATGTGAGTATCCACATGGTAAACAGGACCATCACTATACACATATCCATCATCAATTGTTCCAGGGAAAAATCCGTCATTACACATTCTATACTCCTGAACATCGCCGTAATCATAATGTTCACACCAATCATCCGACATTTCCTTTACGATTGTGTTAGAATCAACATGGCTTTTGTTTAAAAACAAATAATCCAGTTCATTCTTAAACTTACCAGTTTGGTTCTACTCATAGCAATTCCTCCTAACTAATTGCTTTTGTATCCTCTTGTAAAAATAGAGGAGGGGTTAATGTTGTATAACTGACATTTGCCAGTATTTAAATATTATTATACCATTTATAACTCAATAAGTCAATTTATGTAAATTTTCTTTTCTAAGACTAGTATATATAATTTCAGGAGCAAAACCTAATTTTCCAGTTGTGTAGTGTTTTCCAATAAAATCATTAACGGAATCTAAACTAGATTTATCTGAAATAGTTGTATTTACGGCATTAGTTAATAACACTATTACCATATTGTTTTCAAGGTCTATCATTGTTAATGTCCCTGTCCATCCTTGATGTCCAACTATTCCTAATGGAGCTTTTGTTCCAAAGCATCTGAATGAATTATTATCTCCTTTTCTCCACCATCCAAGCCCATAGTTTACACTAGAATTACTTTGTGGCTTAATAAATAAGTCTATCGTTTCTTTTGAAAAGTATTTTTTATTTCCATAAGTACCTGTAAGCATCACTGAAGCTAGTTTTGCTAAATCTGTTGCATTTGCAAATAAACCAGCATGACCAGACATGCCTTCCATTGTATGATATGCTTCCTCATCATGTACCTCACCTTGTATTGTTTCTTTTCTTACATTTGGAAAATAGATTAAACCATCTCTAGTATTTCCGTTTAGTTCTGTAGCTGCACAATCTTCTTTCTTAAATCCATTTTCTAATGGTTTATATGTAATATGTTTTAATCCCATTGGATTCCAAAATGTTTCTTTTAAAAAAATATTTAAATCTTTTCCCGTTATTTTTTCAATTATTATACCTAAAAGCATATAATCTATATCTGAATACAATGTTTTAGTTCTTGGTTCATAAATCAATGGTGTTTTACATATTCCTTCATTTAATGTTTTTTCTTTATTAGCATTTTCTACATACAAAACATTGTCAACATCATCATTGATTTTTAAATTAACCATATCAAATTTTTCATTATGATAATGCCCATTATCACAAAATCCTGCTTGATGCATTAAAAGGTCTTTTATAGTAATTTGTGATTTCCATTCTTTGATCTTTTCTATTCCGGGATAATCACCTGTAAAAGCTGAAAACTTTATTTCTATTGTATTATCAACAAATTTTTGACCTATTATATCTACTATCTTATCTTCTAGTTTTATTTTTTTATTATCTATTAAATATTGAATTCCATAAGCTACAGAATACATTTTAGTATTTGATGCTAAATCATAAAGTGTGTTATTTGTAACTTTAGTTCCATTTTTAATTCTTGTGCCATCTTGATTATATGAATTTATTTGCCCCCAAGCATTTTGGTATACTAATTTTCCATCCTTTATTACTGCCATTTGAGCACTTGTAAATCCATTTATTATATCTTTTTCAATAATACTATTAATTAAATCAAATGGTTCTTTACTTAAACCAACTTCTTCCAATGTTCCTTCTATTACCCCATTTTCGATATTTATTTTATTAACCATTCAAATTCCTCCTATCCTCACTTCTTATATTCTAGCATACATTGTATTTTTTGTGTTAAAATATTAAATTTTTTAGTATAAATAATCCTATATTGTATTTTATGTAAATCCATGATATAATATATTATATATTCGTTGTGCACGAATAAAAACAAAGTACAATTTGTATACGTATTTGTCTAGTAATTCTTGAAGGAGGTTGTCAACGATGACAGATGTACGACAGGCAACAATTGTTGCAGCAGAATGGTGGACTAACGCAATTGCTAACCCTACCCCAAACAGTTTTTGTAATGGTGATCGCACAAGCGATAGCTCATTTATGATGATGGTAGTGGGGCACATGTTAGCGGAACAGAACGCTGCCTCACCTGAACAGATTAAAGCTTTTCGTGAGCTTCTTACTAAGCGTATCGAGGTTGAGCTGGAAAACAGATCAAGAGTTGAACTTGACTGCGATTACGGTCCATGCAGGCTTCTAGGCGAAGCTGCAGAAGAAGTTGGAATTGATATGCATCTTTTTCCTTTTAAAAGGAGAATGCACATTACTAGTGATTCTGTAGAAGTCAAGGACGGATATGACGCAGATTGGGTTACAATCTATCCTGAAAATGCCAAATAGGCTTAGTCTACCATTTTAAACAAAACCAGGCAGTTAACCAACTGCCTGGTTTTGTTACATTTTCATTGCATAGGTAATCGCTATATATAACTGATAAAAGACTTTTAGTTTCCGGCAATAAATCCTGCTGGTTTAATGGAATACCTGGTTTATATTTATAGATATAATTCTTATCCTTTGCTTTCTCAATAGCTTCAATTAAATCTCTAGGAATCTTTTCTTCCAACACTTTCCACCATAAAATGCCGGTATATGTTCTAAACTCATATGGCATTTTTGCAAGAACTGTTCCCCTCATATTTTCTGGGACAAATTTAAATACCTTACTATCATCCCAAACAGCATAAATACACATTTATTCATCTATTAATTCAGTTGGTACAAATTCAAGCAAACTACCATCTTGCTCAACAATTCTCTAAAACGCGTTTGCCATAACTTTTTTATCCATAGCGTTCCCCTTTGTAATCTCATTATTTATATAAAAATTGTACCATTCGGCAAAAATAAAAACAATAAAATATAAAATATTTTATTGTTTTATATTAAACTTATCAATGCCGTATTCAACCCATATCCTTCTTTTTCAACTCTAAAAGAGTGAATTATTTCAGAATTACAAACACTGCAAAGACCGCTATCTATAATATTTTCTTCTTTTAAGCCTTCATTTTTTAATATTTCTTTATTTATTAAAACTGTATCTATGTGCCATTTTTGATTTTGTTGATTATATTCAATAAAATTGCTTACTTCTTTGAATTCTTTTTCGAATAAGTCTTTTACGTCTTTATCCACTTCAAAATGACATTTTCTAATACTTGGGCAAATACAACAAATAATGTCTTGTGGATTGCAATTAAATTGTTCTTTCATTTTTCTAACCGCTTCTACTGAAATTCTTTGAAGCGTTCCTTTCCAGCCAGAGTGCACATTTGCAATTACCCTTTTTACTGGGTCAAAGAATAAAAGCAAAATACAATCTGCATTTGTTGTAGCAAGTATTAAATCTGATTTATTTGTAACTAATCCATCAATATAATCATTTTCGCTCAGATTAAAATCAGGTTTATTTGAATTTATCTTTCTATCAACTACTTGAACATTTTTAGTATGATTTTGATTACACAAGATAACATTAATGTAATTCTCTCCCATGTTATTACATAGTTTCTCATAGTCCTTGCAGTTGCTTTCAAATTCATCTTTTGGCAATGGAACTTTATTAGGTTGTGCTATTCTAAAATTCAAATCTGTCCCCAAAGAATATGCATGATTTATTATGTCTTTGTATTCTAACAATTTTCTAAATTGTAAATATTCTATACCATCTTTTTTAACATGAATTACATTATCATTTGTTAAATTCATTATTATTTTCCTCCAACTTTTCTTCTTACATATTCATACAGTACAACGCCAGTAGCTACTGAAGCATTAAGGCTTTCTGTTTTTCCAAGCATAGGAATTTTAACCTTTTCATCTGCAAAATCTTGGATTTCTTTCTCTACTCCATTTGCCTCATTTCCTACTATTATAACCTTTTTATTATAGTCAACATCATAAATAGAATTCTCTGTTTGAAGTGATGTAACCATTACCTTAAAATGATGTTTTTTAGCTTGTTTTAAAGTTTCCATTAAATTTTCACATTCAATTATTTTAACTCTAAAAATCGCTCCCATTGTTGAACGCACTACCTTTGGATTAAAACAATCTGCAGTACCTTTAGATACTAGTATTTGATTTAATCCAATGCTATCTACTGTTCTTAAAATAGTACCTAAATTACCTGGATCTTGAAGGTCATCTAATGCAACTATTATATCTTGTGAATAATCTATTTCATTTTCTGCATTTTCTTTACTTACAACTGCTAAAATCCCCTGTGGATTTTTAACTTCTGTAATACTTAAAAAAACTTGTTTAGAAACATACACACAATCTAGTTTTGCAATTTCATAGGTCAGATCTTTTGGAATATCTGAATTTTCAGCATCATCGCAAATTACAATTTGCTTAATTCTTGCTTTTTCTTGAATTGCTTCTCTTACCATTTTAATTCCTTCAATTACAAATTCATTGCTTTCATCTCTGTATTTTTTGTCTTTTAACTTTTTAACATGTTTTATAAATTCATTATCTTTGCTGGTTATTTTTTGCATTTTTTATTCTCCTTTTTTGCAAATTTATATATAGCAAAATACATATATTTTGCTTAAATTATATTTTTAAAAAATCTGTAACAGATTTTAAAATGACATGTTCATCAGTTGAACCAATTTCAAGAGTAACCATTGGCTTAATACCAGCTGAAAACTTAATTTTATTACCATATTTTTGAACTAAACCTGCTATATCTATATTATCTCCATTTCCTTCATAAGTAAACACAACAGCAGTTTTTCTGCTCATTATTTTTGATATTTTTTGTTCTTTTGCTAAATATTTTATTCTTGCAATTGAAATTAAATTTTCCAATTCATTTGGCATATTGCCGTATCTATCAATTATTTCGTCAATTACATCTTGTATGTTTTGCTCATTTTTACAAAGGGCAATGTTTTGGTATATCTCAATTTTCTGGCTTGAATCTGAAATGTATTCATCTGGAATGTAACTTGTAACATTTAGGTCTATTTGAATATCCGGTGTTTCCTCCACTTGTATTCCTTTTGTCTCTTTTACAACTTCATCTAGTAAAGCACAGTATGTTTCATAACCTACTTGTTCCAAATGCCCTGACTGAATTTCACCAAGCAAACTTCCAGCACCTCTAATTTCTAAGTCACGCATTGCAATTTTAAATCCAGAACCAAATTCAGTAAATTCTTTTATTGCTTTTAACCTTTTATCTGCTACTTCTGAAAGCATTTTGTCTTTCTTATATGTTACATAACTATATGCTTGCCTATTTGCACGACCTACTCTACCTCTTATTTGGTATAATTGTGCTAATCCCATTCTGTCAGCATTTTCAACTATTATTGTGTTTGCATTTGGAATATCGATTCCAGATTCCAATATTGTTGTGCATACCAATACATTCGTCTTACCCTCTGTAAATTCTTTCATAATGTCTTCAATCTGGTTTCCAGTCATTCTACCATGTGCAAATGCGACATTTGCTTCTGGCACAAGTTTTGCAATTGAATTTGCTTTTCTTTCTATTCCTTCTACATTGTTGAAAATATAAAATACTTGCCCTTCACGCTCTAATTCTTTTGTTATAGCTTCTCTTATAATTTCCTCATCATATTCTAACACATAAGTTTGAACTGGCTTTCTATTTTGTGGTGGGTCATAAATAATAGACATATCTCTTACTCCAACAATTGACATGTGCATTGTTCTAGGAATTGGAGTTGCTGTCATTGTAAGCACATCGACATTTGTTTTATATTGTTTGATTTTTTCTTTATCTTTTACGCCAAATCTATGCTCTTCGTCTATTATCAATAATCCTAAATCTTTAAATTCAACATCTTTGCTTAAAACTCTGTGTGTTCCGACTACCACATCAATTTCGCCTAATTTAAGTTTTCTAATAACTTCATTTTGATATTTTGCTGACTTAAATCTATTTAGTACTGCTACTCTTATTGCAAATTCTTCCATTCTAGATTTAAATTCTTCATATTGTTGCTCGGCCAAAACTGTTGTTGGTGCCAAATATGCAACTTGTTTTTGATCCATTACTGCTTTAAATGCTGCACGAATTGCAACTTCTGTTTTACCATATCCAACATCTCCACAAAGTAGTCTGTCCATCGGTCTTTGATTTTCCATATCTTTTTTTACTTCTTCTATACATCTTAATTGGTCATCTGTTTCTTGGTATGGGAATCTCTCCTCAAATTGTGTTTGCCATGGTGTGTCTGGGCTAAAAGCGTAGCCTTTAGCATGTTCTCTTTTTGCATATAGTTCAATTAGTTCTTTTGCAACTTCTCTTAGATTTTTCTTAACTTTGGCCTTTGTATTTTGCCATTCTTTTGATCCAAGTTTATTCATTTTAGGAGCTGCACCATCTCCACCAATGTATTTTCTAATTGTGTCCATTGCATTTGTTGGTATGTATAAAATTGCGTCATCTTTATATTTTATTTTGATATAATCTTTTGTAATTCCGTCTGCCTTAATTGTATTAACACCAATATAAATCCCTATTCCATAGGTTTTGTGTACTACATAGTCCCCTACTTTTAAGTCGGCAAATACTATTTTTTCAGCATCTTTATAAACTGAACTTACAACTTTTCTCTTTTTGTCTCCTTCAATTATGTTGTCTGCTGAAATTACTATTTGGTTTAATTCAAAGTTTTCAAATCCTGTTGATATCTTACCAATTGAAAGTGTAACTATACTTTCAGCTGATTTAGAAATTATTGTTTTATCTAAATTTTCTTCAACTTTGCAAATGATATCTTCTTTTTCAAAAATTGCTTTTAGTTTTTTTATTTTATCTTTGCTGTTTACTAAAACTACTATTTCTTTTTTCTCGTTGCACCACTTGCGAATGTCTTTTATTAGTTCTTCAACTTCGCTTTTAAAATAGTTAATTTCTCTATATTTAAAACTATATTTTTCTGCTTGAATTTTTGTATTTGAATCAAATCTTTCTAAATAAATCAACTGATGTTCTTCAAATTTTTCTTTTAGTTCCACTTCTCCAAGCATATTTTGTATTGCTTCTGGAACTATTTTTTCCTTATCTGTCAATGTTTTTATAAGTTCAGTATTATCTTGATTTATATTCTTTTGCCTTTGATTTATTTTTGAAATATCATCTAAAATTACTACATAATTGTTATTTAGGTAATCTAGCAAATTAGCTTGTTTTGTGTAAAAACAGTCAAAATACTTATCAACTTTACTTATATAATCTCCATTTAAGATTTGCTCTATGTCACTTTCCGCATTTTCTTCTTGCTTATCTGTTAATATTTTTCTTCTTATTCTTTCTGCAACTTTTTCTCTTGGCATTTCTAAAACGTACTCATGTGCAGGGTTTATTGTTATTTTATCTATTGTTTTTATTGACCTTTGGCTTGATATACTAAACGTTCTTATAGAATCTACTTCATCTCCCCAAAATTCAATTCTTACCCCTAACTCTTCAGTTAATGAAATATCTAAAATCCCACCTCTTATTGAGAATTGACCTCTTCCATCTATCAATTCATATCTTGCATAACCAAGTTCAACAAGTTTCTGTTTTATTTCTTCTAAGTTCTTCAAATCTCCTATTTTAAAATCTATTGAATTTTTATATAAAGCTTCTTTTGCTGGAAGCCTTTGCATTAGTGCTTCTACTGTTGTTACTACTATTAAATTTCTTTTTGCTTTTATTTCATTTAGGGCTTCTATTCTTTCATAAGGCAAGTCTTTGCTTTCAGCTACAAAGTCATAAGTTACAACTTCCTTTTTAGGAAATAAAATTATTTTATCTGTAAAATATTCTAAATCTTCTTTTATTCTTTTTGCTTGTATTTCATTATATGTTACAATGCATAATGGCTTTTTAGAGTATTCGTTTAAACCTGCAATTAAGCTTATTCCTCCAACGCCAATTAAGCCCGATATTGATATCGGACTTTTTTTATTTTCTATTTGCTTTATCAGTTCCACAAACCTGGCACTTTTACCAAGTTTTCCAATTATAGTGTTCACTTCAAATGCTCCTTTTTACTATTTAATTATAAAAATTATTATAGCATATTTATTGTTATTTTACAACTATTTTATTGCTAATTCTGTAAGTTTTTGAGCTAATTCCGGGAATTCTTTTTTCAAAATAATTGGCTTATTATCTTTATTTAAGAAGCAATGTTTTGTTTTTCCTACTGCAACAACTTTACCTGTTTTGGTATCTGTTATTGTGTATTTAAAAGTTAGTTTAACTCCTTTAAATTCAAATACTTCAACTTGAATTTCTACAACATCATCAAATTGTGTTGAAATCTTATATTCACATTCAACTCCAATTACTGGCGAAATTGCCCCCATATCTTCTAACTTTTTGTAACTAAAGCCTATTTTATCTAGAAAATCTACTCTCGCTTCTTCCATCCATCTAATGTAATTTGAATGATGGGTAACTCCCATTTTATCCGTTTCATAATATGCTACTTTGTGTTTGTAATTTTCCATTCATTTCATCCTTTCCTATTAAATTAATTTTAGCAAAGATATATTGTTTTTTGTGAACGCTGTGGGGACCGACAAATTAGAAAGCCTTATAAAAAAGTTTTGAAGAACTTTTTCATATAGGCTTTCTTATGCAGTTGGGTGAGAACAAAAAACAATATATCTTTTGCCCCCAAAATTTAATACTTAATTACAAGTTTATTAAACTTATTTCTTATGTAGCTTTCAAGTTTAACCATAAACTCATCTGATTGTATTTCCTTTTTTGCAACCATGTCTAATCCTTTTTCCCAGCTTGCTGTAAGCTTTGGATTTAGCATATCTGGCATAGAACGATTTACAATATCATAAATAGTTTCTCCTTTTAGAGTTGGAGTAATTATTTGAGTTTTTGAGTTTATTTCAATATATTTTATTTTTTCAAGTTTTTTCATAATCTCTGCTCTTGTGGCAGATGTGCCAATTCCAGCACCTTTTATTTGTTCTCTTAGTTCTTCTTCCTCTATTAGTTTTCCTGCATTTTCCATAGCAAGAATTATTGACCCTGAATTATACCTTGTTGGTGGAGATGTTTCTGCTTCTTTTATTTCATAATTCTTAACTAATATTATTTGACCTTTTTTTAGATTTTTAAGAATATCAAGGTTTGTATCCTGTTCTTCTTCATTTTGTACATTTTGGGAAGTGTCCCCAAATTGTTCATTTTCTCCATTTTTATTGGAGTTTTCCACATTTTGTGAGTTTGCTGTTGATTTATTGTTCTTTTTTTCTGGTTTTAGTATTTCTAAATAACCTTTGTTTACGCATACTTTTCCAGCAGCATAAAATGTTTCGTTTTCTACTTGAATTGTTGCGTTTACTTTGCTGTATTCTGCAGGTGGATAGAATATCGCTAAAAACCTTTTTACTATTAGCCTATATACTTGCTTTTGCAAGTCTGGCAATTTATCATAATTTTCAAAGCCCTGCCCTGTTGGTATTATTGCATAGTGGTCTGTTATTTTGCTATCATTTACATACTTTGTTTTTTCAAGATTTGTAGAATATTTTTCTTCCACCATTTTGTTTATATATCCTTTTATTTCTTCATCTTGAAATTTTGTTGCAATTCCATTCAAATTTTTCTTTATTTCTTTTGCAACGGCTGTTGAAAGCACTCTGGCATCTGTTCTTGGATATGTTACTAATTTTTTTTCATATAAATTTTGTATTATTTCTAATGTTTCATCTGGCTTAATTTTGAACCTTTTTGTGCATTCATTTTGAATTTCAGCTAAGTTAAACAATAGTGGTGCATTTTCTTTTTGTTTTGATTTTTTTAGTTCTGTAACAATCGCTTCTTTTCCAGCTAAACTTGTAATGAATTCTTTTGCATCATTTTCTTTTTTGAAACCTGTTTCATTATATAATTTAGGAGATTCAAATACTTTTGACTTTTCATTTACCTTCCATTCTGCTTTAAATGAAGAAGCTTCATCCCCAAATTCTCCTACTATCTTATAATACTTTGTTTTTACAAAATTTCTAATTTCTCTTTCTCTAGAAACAATCATTCCAAGAACACAAGTCATAACACGCCCTACTGAAATTGACGCTCTATCTTCATTTATCTTATTCGCTAAATTTCTCCCATAAATAATTGAAAGAAGTCTTGAAAAGTTAATTCCAATTAAGTAATCTTCTTTTGCTCTTAAATATGCACTATCAGATAAGCTATCGTATTCTGATAAATCTTTTGCTTCTCTTATTCCTCTTAGTATTTCTTCCTCTGTTTGAGAATCTATCCATACCCTTTTCATTTTGGCATTCGGATTTGGCTTTGCCATCATGAAAACAAGCCTTTGAATGTATTCTCCCTCTCGTCCAGAGTCTCCTGCATTATAGATTTCTTCAATATCTTCTCTTTGCATAAGTTGCTGAATTATATTGAATTGATTTTGAACTGCAGGAATTAACTCATATTTCCATTCTTCTGGAATAAATGGAAGTGTATCTAAACGCCAGAATTTAAGTTTTTCGTCATACTTTTCTGGATAACTCATTGTTACTAAATGACCTACACACCATGTAATAATCCAATCATTTCCTTCTATATATCCATTTTTTCTTTGACTATTTATTTTTAAAGCCTTTGCAAATTCCATTGCAACAGATGGCTTTTCTGTAATTAGTAGTTTTTTTCCCATGTTTTTCTTCCTTTTCCTATTTTCATACTATATAATAAATTTGATAAAAAAACAAGCCAAAAATCCAAAATTTCCTTGATTTTAGCAAGATTATGTTATATAATTTGTGAAAACGTGTTTTACAAACTTATAAACTGAAAGGAGCAATTAAAATGACATATAATCATTTAGAAGTAGAGAAAAAATGGCAAGAATATTGGGAAAAGAATAATACATTTCATACAGATGTATGGGACTTTTCAAAGCCAAAATATTACGCACTAGACATGTTCCCTTATCCATCAGGAATTGGATTACATGCAGGTCACGTAGAAGGTTATACAGCAACAGATGTTGTTGCAAGATATAAAAGAATGAGAGGTTACAACGTTCTACACCCAATGGGATGGGATGCGTTTGGCTTACCTGCTGAACAATTTGCTATTAAAACTGGTAAACATCCAGATGGTTTTACACAAGCAAATATAGAAACTTTTAAAGGTCAAATCAAAAATTTAGGGCTATCTTATGATTGGTCAAAAGAAATATCTACTGCAGATCCTAAATATTATAAATGGACACAATGGATTTTCAAGCAATTATTTGAAGATGGTTATGCAAAAATTGTTGAAATGCCAGTTAACTGGTGCGAAGAACTTGGAACAGTTTTAGCAAATGACGAAGTTATTGATGGAAAAAGTGAAAGAGGTGGATACCCAGTAGTCAGAAAAAACATGAAACAATGGGTTATTGATACACCTAAATTTGCTGAAAGATTACTTGAAGGATTAGACGAACTTGATTGGCCAGAATCAACTAAAGAAATTCAAAGAAATTGGATTGGAAAATCAGTTGGAGCTGAAGTAAACTTTAAAGTAGATGGTTTTGAAGATGCTGAATTCACAGTATTTACAACAAGAGCCGATACTTTATTTGGTGCAACCTATTGCGTACTAGCTCCTGAACATGCACTTGTTGAAAAAATCACAACTTCATCTCAAAAAGAAGCAGTTGAAAACTATATTAAAGAAGCATCAGCAAAATCTGAATTAGAAAGAACTAATTTAAATAAAGACAAAACTGGTGTATTTACTGGAAGTTATGCAATTAATCCAGTAAATAACAAAAAAATTCCAATTTGGATTTCAGATTATGTTTTAGCAAGTTATGGAACAGGTGCTATTATGGCTGTTCCTGCCCATGACCAAAGAGATTACGAATTTGCTACTAAATTTGGAATCGAAATAATTCCTGTTCTAGAAGGCGGAGATGTTTCAAAAGAAGCATTTATAGGTGACGGAGTTCATATTAATTCTGATTTCTTAAATGGTCTAAATAAAGAAGATGGAATTAACAAGATGATTGCATGGCTTGAAGAAAGAAAAATAGGAACTAAAAAAGTAAACTACAAAATACATGATTGGATTTTTGCTCGTCAAAGATATTGGGGTGAACCAATTCCAATTATTAATATGGATGATGGAACACACATCCCTCTAGACGATAATGATTTACCATTAGTTTTACCTAAACTACAAGACTATGCTCCAAGTAAAAATGGAGATAGCCCACTAGAAAAAGCAACTGAATGGGTTAATGTTGAAGTTAATGGAAAGAAAGGCAAAAGAGAAACAAGTACAATGCCTGGTTCTGCTGGTTCTAGCTGGTATTTCTTAAGATACTTAGATCCAGATAATGATAAAGCTTTAGCAGATCCTGAATTGATAAAGCACTGGTTGCCAGTTGACCTATACATGGGTGGTCCTGAACATGCAGTTGGACACTTAATCTATTCAAGAGTTTGGAACAACTATTTATATGACAAAGGAATTGTTGCAGTTAAAGAACCATTCAAAAAATTAGTTCATCAAGGAATGATTCTTGGTGCTAACGGAATCAAGATGGGAAAAAGATATCCTGATTTTGCAGTTGATCCTAATGATATTGTTAGAGATTATGGAGCTGACACAATAAGATTATATGAAATGTTTATGGGACCAATCGAAGCTAACAAACCATGGAATGTTGATGGAGTTGAAGGTGCTAGAAGATTTATAGATAGAGTTTATAGAATTTTTGAAGAAAAAGAAATTTCTGATAAAGAAAACAAAAATCTTGAAAAAGTATATCATCAAACAGTTAAAAAAGTTACTGAAGACTTAGATAGACTTCAATATAATACAGCAATTAGCCAAATTATGATTTTTGTTAACGCTATTTATAAAGAAAATCAAGTTCCAACAGAATATGCTGAAGGATTGGTTAAAATGTTAAATCCATTCTCACCATTTGTTACTGAGGAAATATGGAATAAATTCTTAAAACACAATGAAACAATTACTTATGAACCTTGGCCAACATTTGACGCTGACAAAGCAATTAGTGATGAAATAACTTTACCAATTCAATTTAATGGAAAACTAAAAGGAACAATACAAATTGGTTTAGATGAAGATGAAGCTACTATTAAAGAAAAAGTTCATGAAGCAATTGCTGATAAATTGGATGGTAAAACAATTGTAAAAGAAATTTATGTTAAAAATAAAATATACAATATAGTCATAAAATAAAAAGTTGCCTTCGGCAACTTTTTTATTTTATGACTTTAACTATTTCTTTCTTTCCAAATAATTCTTTTATTTTTCTTACTAACATAGCGAAGAAACTTTCTTTTTTAGTTCTTGCTAATGCTGTTTCTCCACCATTTTCTATTACATTGTATTTGTGTTCTAATGCTGCCATTTTCTCTACATAGTAATCATGATAGAAAGTATATCCATCTGTTGAACCTAAATAATCTTTAAATTTATATAACTTTTGTCTGTATTTCTCTACTTCTTCTAATGTTTTTATTTTTTTAAAGCTATTATTGAAATAGCTTGAAATAATTTGGTTCTGTGTTTTTAAAAATGTAAGCAATATTTCATTTTTTATTTCTTCTATTTTTCCTGTAATATTGGCACATTTTGAATCATCTGTATCTAACTCAAACTTTTTATTATTTAGTTTTACAATATTCTCTTCAGCTTCTAATATATTATCTATTGCATTCGTAACACACAAATATGTTTTTATTGACATTTCTTCTATAAATTTATTTTTAAAATTGTTATTGCTATTTATTGTACTTTCAAATAATACATCTTCTCCAATTAAGTATGCTAATTGATTTGCCAAGCAGCATTCTAATGGATAATATGATGGGCTTATTGTTTCAAAACTTATGCCATAATATTTTACTGCCTCTTTTTCCATTCCATTTGCATATGATGCCATAAGTTGAACAGAAGCCTCATTTATGCCTTCTCCTGTAACTTTAGATTCTTTATAATCTGAAAGCCCCATTCTAATTAAGTTTTCCTTTTTATCTTTTACTTCTTGTAGAAAGTGAATACATTCATGTACTGCAAACTCTCCTAAATCCTCATTCGGAATGTTGTTATTAAAATATATTGATGTATTCTTATAGAAATAGTTTGCTTCACTCATTCCCTCAGGTCTTTTAGCTTTATACATTTTAACTTCTGAAAGTCTTGCTATTAAATCATTTGTATCTAATCCATATTCTGGGAATGTATTTATTATTTTGGTAACAACATTTCTAATTAGATTATGCTTAATAATTGGGTCAAGCTCTTCTGTAACTTCTATTCCCTCTTTTTTAAGTTCTAATTCTATATTCATTAAAATTCTCCTTGTACAATTATCCTATTTAAATTATACACTAAAAATTCCCATATTGTATTTCAAAAGCATTAAATGTTTATTACAATTTAGTTACATCACGCTAAAAATACAATAAGTTTGAAACCTTTGGTGTCGCAATTTCCAGATTTTAAAATTGACTTATCTGTAAATTGCTCCAGTCGCCCTGCGCTTCGCTCCGGTTGGTCGCTTACGCAGGTTTCAAACTTATTGTATTTTTATATAACATATTAAATCTTTAGAAAACTCTTTATAGCACTAGCTGCATCACGTCCAGAACGAGCTGCCCAAGCCACTGTCCCTTTTGCACCAGCTAAATCTCCCCCAGCAAATATTTTTGGATTTGATGTTTGGAATTTTTCATCTACCATTATATTACACCATTTGGTTAATGTTAAATCCAAATCTTCTACAATATTCTCTGGTCCAGCCCCCAAAGCCATTACCACGTAATCTGCGTCAATTACATAGTTTGAGCCTTCTATATTTACAGGTGATTTTCTTGTTTCGCCTTCTTTTTGAACTAATTCTGTTTTAATTAATTCTAGGCTTTCAACTTTTTCTTCGCCAATTATTTTGACAATATTGTTTTGGTACAAAAATTCAATACCTTCATTTATTGCATCTTCCACTTCTTTGTCTTCTGCAGGCATTTCTTCTCTTGACCTTCTATAAATTACTTTCACTTCTTTTGCACCAAGTTTTTTTATAGTTCTAGCACAGTCCATTGCAACATTTCCTCCGCCCACAACGCAAGCAATTTTTCCTTCATAATTTGGGTGAAGATTATGTTCTAAAAGTTCATTTCCACCATAAACTCCATTTAAATTTTCTCCCTCTACTCTCATTTTTGAAGATATATTGGCCCCGAAGCTTAGGAATACAGCGTCATATTCTTTTTCTAAATCTTTTAAATTTAGATTTTTACCTAATTCTTTATTATATTTAACTTCTATTCCTAAATCTAAAATCATTTGAATTGTTTTCTTAACAATGTCTTTTGAAAGTCTAAATTCAGGAATCCCATGAACTAAAAGTCCACCTAAATAATCATACTTTTCATATATTGTTACTTGTATACCTGCCTTAGCTAAAAATGCTGCACATGTTAATCCTGCCGGTCCTCCACCCACTATTGCAACTTTCTTATCATTTTTATTTTGTTCAATCTCTTCTTTGTAACAATCTAATAGTATCATTCCTTGCTTTGTAGCCATATCATAAGCATAAGCCTCTAGTTCTCCAATGCTGACTGGCTCTCCTTTTATTCCTCTTATACAACTTCCTTGGCATTGTTTTGTATGTGGACATATTCTTCCGCAAACTCCTGGTAATACTGTTGTTTTAGAAAGCACCTTATATGCTCCTTTATAGTCTTCTTCCTTTATACATTTTATAAATTCGGGAATATCATTATTTAGAGGACATCCCTTAATACTACATGGTTTTATTTTACAACTTAAACAATAATTAGCTTTTTCTGTCATTTCTTTCATTTTTTATTCCTTTCATCTATTTGCTTTTCTTTATTTCCAATTTTTCTTTCCTAATATTACATATTACTCATCTATTATACCATATTATATAAAAAAAACAACAGCTCCAATTGAAGCTGTTGCTTTTTACCAATAAAATTACAAGTTTTCTTCATAGTCGCAAAACTGCAATAGTATTGCACTATTCGCTATCATTTCTTTGCGAGAAAGTTTTGGCCTGGGTTCGTTATACTTTGCTTTTGTGCATGCACAGACACAGAAAACATCGTTCATCGTATTAACAACCTGATAACATGTTGTAATGAACTTATAGTTTTCCATACGCTTATGCTTGCAATCTCTCACTTTGGCACATCCCCCAAGTTCATCTGGGGCTGCTGAAAGATACTTACAACAGATTACCGAGCCATTAGGTGAGCACTTATGATCTCCAATAATGTTCGCTTCGTCGAATTTCAACATTCTGTTAAATTCGGGAGGAATACAAGCATAGAAATACTTTCCATCGTTCTTAAGAAAGAACATCGGCACATCTTTAATCCTTCTTAGTTCTCTCAGTTTTTCAACAGAGATTTCCTCAAGCTCGAATGATATAACCTCTCGTTTTTCTGTTATCACAGGGAAACTGTTTGGTTCAATCAACTTAAAGTGTGTGACCTTTTCCGCCTCGATCCTTTCATTGGGAATAAGCCGGATGTTTGCAATACGGGTTTTGCCTGTTTTTTTCAAAGTTCCTTTTTCTGTCATGATCGAGCCCTCCTTATAAAACTACTGGCGAGATAGTTTCCTATCTCTTTTTTAATTTACGTATGCGCTCATTATATCACTTTATGTAAATGCTGTCAAACGATTTTATCAAATTAACAAATCTTTTGATTGCAATATTTTTAAATCTCTAATAAAATCTATTTTCTTATTTTCATCTCTCAAAAGTGCCGCTGGATGCCAAGTTGGAATATATGTTATTCCCTTTTTTTCTATGATTTTTCCTCTGC
>CAMPBS010000014.1 GCA_946639585.1 uncultured Clostridium sp.
TTTTATTTTTGTATAGAGTTTTACGCAAAAAAATCATCTAATATAAATATATTAGGTGATTTTTTATTTATGAATTTTAAACTATCTGCAAAAATAAAAAATGGGAAGGATATAATCCTCCCCAGATAATGTCTACCAATTAATACATTCATCCTTGAAATCAAATGCAGTAGGTATAATATCAATCAATTTTTGAAAAAATTCTTTCTTTGTTTTACCTACAACACTAATAAAGCTTTCAACTTTAATACAATTTGTTTTGTCAACCAATGCAGTGCCTCCTGTAAAATAATCATCAAAATAAATTACGTCCTTATTAGACTCAAAACAAATATACGATTTAGATGCCAAATCAGTTTTATTGGGAGTTATTGGTACAACATAAGCTGAGCCTTTATTCCCCAAGCCAACTATAATAGCATGGATACGGTTTCTGTAAATCTCACCTGGAAGTTCAAGGCCAAGATTAATATCAACAATATCTCCTACATCAAACTCTATAGCTGGCTTGTTTGTATATTTCATAGAAATATTGCTTATACATGCTTGAAGGTAATTACTCACTTCCTTCTCAGGCGCATGACAAGTGAATACGGCCCAATATGCCGCATTGCAAAGCTTGCTAATTTTGTTATCAATATAGTCGTTTCCTACTTTCCGTAAAACATCATCCGCTGAAAAATCTGTTTCTGTAGTCATCACCTTCTCAGCATTATTTGTTTGAGTTGTAGTTTCAAATGTATTGTCAATGTCAACGCTAAAAATTGTAAAATACTCATTTACAAGCCCTATGACTTTTTCAAGCATGTTTTCCTCAACATTCTCTACAGCAACAATGCCCTTGTTAAGATTAATGAATATCCTACATGATATCCTGTTGATTTCCTTAATCAGCGGAAGCGACAGTTCATCTTTTTTGGCATTAACTCTAAAAAACAACTTCTTCATCTTTATTTTCCTCCTGTTTGGCTAAGAATGCGTTAATGAGTCTTATGAAATCAATCGTTGGTGTCTTACGAAAACCAAAGGTTTCTTTAACTCTTGCTATTATTAATCTTTCAATTTCCTTCCTACTAATTACTTCATCTTGTGAAACAATTCCAGATAAAGTTTCAATATTAAAGTAATCATCTTTGGGAGAAGCAAGAATAGCTTTTGCTAGCAGTTTTACACCCTTTTGAGTGAGATTAAATCCGAAGAGTTCTAGAATTTTTTCGACTTTGATCTCATCCTCAGAGCTACTTTCGGAAATTTCTAGCAGCTTTTCTATATCTACACGAGATAATAGCTTAACTTGCTCCAAATTAATATCTTTCCGCTTCCTTGCAGGTTGTTTCTTCCTGGAAACATAAACCGCTTTATAATCCTCATTTTTTAGCTCATTGTCCTGCTCTTCGTTTCGGCGTATTGTTTCATATATCTTTTCTACAATTTTGTCCATTAATTCAGGTTTCAGTGTACCCAAATATTTTCTCAAACGGGACTTGTCAACTGATGTTATTTGCCCAACTTTAATGGCATTTTCACGTGTTCCGACTCTGGTTTCATCATAATCAACCATATTCTCAGCAGAAAAGGTTGTATAATAGCTAGATGGGATGACTTTCTGAGTTTGAGTCGTACAAGGTACAACTATTGTTGTAGAAGAATTTTCTTTTCCTAAGTCATTTTGTACAACAATAGCATATCTGATGAATCCTTGCTCGTGTTCATAGGGTTCACCAAAATCACACAAATATAACTCGCCAAACTTGGCTTTTGGATATAATAAGTCAAATTCAGGTTGTTGAATAAAGACTGGCACCTGTAAGTCTGGTGCAGCTTCGCTGGCATAGTTCTGAATGAATCTTATCTCCATTTCAGATTCACCACAAATCTGGGTGAGTAATTCATCGGAAATGTCACCATCCACTATGATTTGCGAATTAGAAATTGTTGCTTTGATATTATACCTTACAAGAATTTGACTAATCCGACAGATGTCAATGTTTTTTACTTGCAGTTGTAGCACTGCTGATTCCTCCTTTTTGATTTTTGTTTTTCAGTTTTTTGGGCTTACTATTTTGTTTATTATACCTCCTTTGTAGACATTTGTTTTCATCATAGCAAATTATTAGTCTATGATTAAAACATTTTATGTTAATATTATACCACATTTTCCGCATAAAATCAAATTCAAACTCAATACAAAAAGTGTCCTAAAATTAGGACACTTCTAAGAGTTACATCTTTAACAAGTTTTCTGTGCTTATGTCTTCTTTTGATATTGTTTTTAGCACTTTTTTGCCTTTCTTTCCTTTTGTATTTGATGCATGTTTTACTATTGATTTTTCGTAGATATTTCTTACAAAACGTGCATTACCAAAGTTTTGAGTTCCTTTATATTCATCTATTATTTCTCTAACTTTATCTTGTGCTTCTTTTGTTACAACAAATCCAGATTTTTCCATCATTTGATTGAATATTTGGATTAGCTCATCTGGTGTGTAGTCTTCAAATTCAACTGTATAGCCTATTCTAGATACTATACCAGAGTTTGCATTTAGGAAGTCTTGCATTTCTCTTGTATAACCCGCAAATATCACAACTAAGTCATCTCTGTAATTTTCCATTGCCTGAATTAAAGTTGCAATAGACTCCTCATTAAATGAATTTCCTTGACCTTGTCCAGAAGCTAAACTATATGCTTCGTCTACAAATAGCACTCCACCCAAAGCTTTTTGAACTACTGCATTTGTTTTTGGTGCTGTTTGTCCAACATATTCTGCAACTAGGTCTTTGCTAGAAACTTCTATCAATTTGTTTTGTTTAATATACTTTAAGTTATAAAGCATTTCTGCCACAATCCTTGCAACCGTTGTCTTACCAGTTCCAGGATTTCCTAAAAACACCATATGTAAATTTATGTTTTTGATTTTTAAATCGTCTTTTGTTTTATTTTTCAACTCGATTAAATCTACTAAATCATGTAACATGTTTTTAACTTTATTAAGTCCAACAAGTGCATTTAATTCTTCAAATATTTCTTCCATCGTCTTCTCTTTTTCTATTTCTGGAAGTTCTTTTGTGAATAAGATTTTTTCACATAGTTTGTCCCTATATTCTGGGTATGGCAAGATATTTGCAGGATAATTCTTTGTTATATAATCTAAAAGTTTCACTTTAAATTCATCTGTAAGTTCCATTTTTTCTTCTAGTTTATTAAGTACCTCTTGATATGTATCTTGTACATCTGGTTCTACGCCTGTAATTTCGAAGTCGAAGAATTTTTGTAAAACTTCTTCATTTTTAGAAAATGAATCTTTTATTATATCTCTATTTTTGGCATATAAAATTGTCAAAATATGATTTTCATTTTTTTCTAGTGTTTCGTCAAACTTGCTTATATATTTATTTTTAAAACTATCCTCTTTTTCATTGAATCCTTCAAAATTTTGAAAAATAACAATACTATTTTTGTCACCATAAATTCTTTCTAGTTGTTTAACTTCCTCAATATCATACATTGAGTAATATGCCGCTTCTCCGTTTTTTAGATATTTAAAAATGTTTGCTGAATCCAAAAGAATTTTTACAATTGAAGACATTGTTTCTTTATTATTTGAATATATTTTCAAATTAAATGAAATATATTGTTTTTCAATTTTTTCATTATATTTTCTCATATATTCAATAATTTTCTTTAACAAATCTTTTGATTTATCATCAACATATAAATTATCAATCTCTTCAAAAACATCTTTCATATATTGGTCTTTGTCGATTTGAGAAGCTTCTTCACTTCCCTGACTTTCCTTATCTTTATTAACAATTATCTCTGGAATTTCTTCATCTTTTAACGGCTTATATTTGCTGTCCATTTCTTCTAATTCACGAGCTATTTTTTCATTTTCTCTTGCTAATTTCTCAATTCCAAAAAAATCTTCATAAACATTTCTTAAGATATCTTTTTTATCCATTTTTTCACCTCTAATTTTATTAAGAACGCCACTTGAACAATTTGGGGACACTTCTAAAAATGTACAAGCTTGTACATTTTTAGAAGTATCCCCAAATTGTTCAAGCAGCGTTTCCACTAGCCTTCTAAAAGTTTTAAACTTACATTTTCAACTTTATATTTGTTTGTTTTTTCATCTAATTTAAATTGCACTAAAGATTTTGATAAATCCCCTTCATTTTGACGTAAATCTGTTGTAAACAATAATGAAATTTTAGAAATTTCATTTCCAGATTTTACGATTTCTTTAAAGCATTCTGCCATGTGTTTATCATCTTCCGCAACTATTATCAATTGAGGCATTGAGCTATATCCAGAATCTCCTATTACATAGTTTTCGTAGAAGTCTTTGTATAATTTCATTTTATCAACTAATTTTTCTTTCCAATCATCTTCTCTTCTAACTGCTTCAAAAATAAAGTCTATTGATTTTCCGCCTTTTGTAAGCTTTACGCCACCAGCTGTTGCTTTAAATTGTTTTCCAATTTGTTTTGCTTGAAGCACTGGCTTAACTTTAAAACTCTCAAATGCTTTAACTTTTGTTTTGTAAGCAATTAAAATTTGGTTACCAGCAAGTCTTTTCTTAATCATTGATACTGGTTTTGTATTATCTGATTGTTGCCATTTGCATTCGATTTCTTTTGAGTTTAATAGATATTTTCCCATTTTTTCTAAGCAATAAATTCTATAAACCCCTTTACCTTCATCAGAAGTAAAGTAATATCTTGTTAAAATTTTAGATTTTACTAAGCTATCCAATTTATTATTTAATTTATCTTGTGATTGTGGATCAAATCCTTTTAATTCTAATAATTGATAGATTTGTCTTGATGTGATAAACTCAAATTCATTTACCAAATCTAAAATCGCAAAATGAATGTCTGTAATATGTCCAATATTAATTTTGTGAACTATTTGGTTCATTGAAACATATCCATCTTTCCCATCAAATGTTTTGATTTCTCCTTCTCTCATTGCAAAAGGTGAAATTTGTGCTTTAATTTCATTATCTTTAATCATAATATCCTCCACTTCCTTTTATAAAAAAGAAATTATACTACAAGTAATTTTACTTTTCGTCTTTCGTAATCAATTCGTTTTATATAAACATTGACTTCTTGCCCATATTCTAATCCATCAACATATTCGGCCATTCCGACTAAGTTAGGCAAAAGTTCAATAAAAATACCGTTTTTATGTTTTTCTGTTTCCCTTACAATTCCTGTTGTTCTTTGCCCTACATTAAATTTATCTGCATTTTCTTCCCATGTTCCTAAAAGTTCTTTGTAAGATAAAACTATCTTACCGCTTTCTTTATCTATAGATTTTACCATAACTTCAAGTTTTTGTCCAATACTTACTCTTTCAAAAGCTGATTTTATTCTTGCAACTGATAAATCTTCTATATGAGCAAGTCCAACAACTCCTCCGCCTATTTCAATGAACACGCCATAACTTTCAACTCTTTTTACTATTCCTGTTACAATGTCCCCAACTTTCAAATCTTTTTTTACCCAATCCAAGGCTTCGCTCTGAACTGCTTTTCTAGATAATATAGCTATTCCATTATTTCCGACATCTTTTACTTTAAATTGTACAAATTTGTTAACCTTTCCTGTGCATAGATTTGTTTTTGGTAATCCGTTTCTTTGAAGGTTTATTCCTTCGACTTCACTTCTAGGCATTACACCTTGGTAATTTCCTAGATCGATATGTAAATTAAAATCATCATCACAATCTGTTACTATCCCTTGTAATGTTGTTTGGTTATTTATTATTTCATTTATATTGCTGTTGTCTAATGTTGAAACCACGTTGTCCCAACCCTCTGGCATAAAATTATTTTGTATCATTTGTTTCTCCTATCTTTAGTTTTTTATATTATATATTTTCTTTTTTTATTTTTCAAGTTTTTTTATTATTTTATTTGCCCATTATGATAAAATATTATTTTTTATGAACGCTGTGGGGACCGACAAATTAGAAAGCCTTATAAAAAAAGTTTTCGAGAACTTTTTTATATAGGCTTTCTTATGCAGTTGGGGGAGAATAAAAAATAATATTTTATCATTATAAGCAAATAAACAAATTATTTAATTAAATGCAAAATCTCATTGCTTTTTAAAAATCTCCAGGTTCCAATTTTCAAATCTTTTACACCAATATCTCCAATTTTTGTTCTATGCAAAGCTAGAACTTTTCTGCCAACTGCTTCGCACATTTTTCTTACTTGCCTATTTTTCCCCTCATGAATTACAATTTCTAAACGTGAGATGTCTTTTTCTGAATCTGTTTTTAGAATTTTCACTTTGGCTTCCTTTGTTTTATATGGTATTCCATCATCATCAATCACTACACCTTCACGCAAGTTTTGGACTTCTTCATTTGTTATAATTCCTTTTAAAGTGACTGTATATGTTTTTGAAATTTCATGTTTTGGATGTGTGATTTTATAAATAAAATCTCCATCATTCGTTAGAATTAATGCCCCAGAAGTATACATATCTAACCTACCACAAGGCACAATTCTTTCTTTGACTTTTACTAAATCTAAAACTGTATCTCTACTAAATTGGTCATTTGCTGTTGTAACATATCCAATCGGTTTATTTAGCAAAATGTAAACTTTTTCTTCTCTGTTTTCCACAATTTGTCCATTATATGTGACTTTATCTACTTCTGGATTTATTTTTGTTCCTAATTCAGTTACGACTTTACCATTTACGGCAATTTTGCCAGCACTTATCAATTCTTCGCTTTTTCTTCTAGAAGCAACTCCAGCTTCTGCCAAGAACTTTTGCAATCTAACCTGTTCCATTTTATTCTCCTCAAATTAAATATATTTTGACTATTATGACTATATATATTTTTTGTTTTAGGTTTATAAATTGTCAATAATAGTTTTAAAATACTCTGGCAAAGGAGCTTCAATTAGCATTTCTTTTTGGGTAATTGGATGTTTAAATCTTATAGATTTAGCATGAAGACATTGTCCCTCAACTCCCCATTCATTTTTTCCATTTGAATATACTCCATCACCAATAATAGGAAAACCAATTTCTGCCAAATGTACTCTAATTTGGTGAGTTCTACCAGTTTCTATTTTGACTTCTAATAAAGTGTAATTATTATGTCTTTTTAAGACTTTAAAATGCGTTACAGCATTTTTGCCAGACTTTGTTACAGCCATCTTTTTTCTATCCTTAGTACTTCTTCCAATTGGCATATTTATAGTTGCTTCGTTTTCTGGTATACTACCTCTTACAAGTGCAATATAAGTTTTTTCTACTTCATGATTTTTAATTTGTTCACTCAAATTTATATGAGCCTTATCGTTTTTGGCAACAATAATAACACCAGAAGTATCTTTATCTAATCTATGAACAATACCGGGTCTGATTTCTCCCCCAATTCCTGAAAGTGAATCTTTACAAATTGCCATTACCGCATTTACCAAAGTCCCATCAGGATTACCATTTGCAGGATGCACTACCATTCCTTTCGGTTTATTTATTACAATAATATCATTATCTTCATATAAAACATCAATAGGAATTTCTTGTGCCTCAAGCGATATTTCTTTAGCCACAACCTTTTCAATTTTAATTTCATCTCCTTTTTGCACTTTATAAGAAGATTTGGTTGGCTTACCATTTACCAATATTTTTTGTTCATCAATAAGTCTTTGAACTGCAACTCTTGAATATTCTGTATTTTCAGCTACAAATGCATCAATTCTTTTCTTATCTTCACTTTCAACAATTATTTTTTCCAATTATATCCCTCAATTCTTGTTTTTCTGGTTTTTGGGAGTGTCCCAAAAAGTCTTTTTAATTATACTAAATAATACTTAAAAAATCCAGATTTTATCTGGATTTTTTATATATATTTATACAGCTTCTTGTTCTTCTACTTGTTCTGAACCTTCTGCTTCATCTTTATTTTCGTTAATTACTTCTAAGCTTCCAATTGAAACTTCATATGCAACTCTTGTTTCTGAAGTTCCGTCTTCAAATTTTTTCTCGTAAGTTCTTGATTGAACTCTACCTACTATTTTAACTTGAGCACCAACATCTATTGTTTGGCAAAATCTTGCATTTCTTCCCCATGCAATACAAGGAATATAATCTGACTTATTATAAGCTCTGTTTACAGCTAATAAGATATCTGCTATTTCTCTACCAAATGGTGTTTGACGATAAATTGGTTTTTTACATATGTAACCAATAAGAACAACCTCGTTAGTTACAACATCTTTTTTAACCATTTCGTTTTCTTCTTCTACTTCATTTTCATTTACTTCAACAACATCTTTTGCGAATACTGTTAAAATAAGTTTGTTCTTTTCATTAACATAGCTATTGTATGATCTAAATTGCCCTTTTACTAATAATTTTTTTCCTTCAACTAAAGTATCATCATTTATAATTCTTTCAGAAATTGTAACTGGAATTATATCTGAGTTTCCGCTTAGTCTTGGAATTTCCAAGTTAAACACATAAAACTTTTCTCCATAAATTTCATGACTTAATTTTTTTTCTCCTGTAACTTTTCCAACTAATGTAATATAGTTGTTTTCTAAATAATTTGTTTCCACAACATTTCCTCCCTATTTTTATATTTATCAATTGTACTTTTTTCTTTCAAGCTTATTTAATCTTTAACCATTATATCACGTTTTTTTGGTTTTGTCTACATAAAAAGTTAATTTTTTCTAATTTTTTTTAACTCATTCAAACGTACTACTGGTTTTCAGCTATCAAAGCCATAATTATATAGCAAACTAACGCTTCATATATATAATTTCTATCAGCCTTATCGATTGAAAAACTATACTCTCCAACACCCACCAAGAATCCACTAATATCAGGAAAATTTCTTTGAACAGATATCAATAAACTTTCATTTGTAACACTTGAAAATGTTACAGTTGCTAAATGATTAAATCCAAATGTTATAATATTTGCCTTAATATTTTTCAGCGAGTCTTTGGGATATTCTATATCTGAATTAACTATTAAAAAATTTGTACCTTTACAAACTTCTTCTATACTTTCATCGTTTTCTTTAAATCGACCTGGTATATCCAGGAAAACTACAATCTTAAATTTGATGTTTTTCAAGTTATCTATACTCTTATTATTAATATTTATTAAAGTTATTTCATTTTTATTCTTGTTTTTGTAAATTAGTTTTTTGACAGCTTCAAATTTCTTGTTGTCTGAAACTACACCAATAAAAATCATTTTTTCTTTCTCCTTGTTGCACTTTACAAGTTTTTCCTAATATGTACTATTGTATTTTTGTATAGTATTTCCAGAATTTGCTTTATTATTCATATTTGTAACATTATCATTTTCTTCTTTGTCATCTTCATTGGTTACTTTCACTTTTACTGACGTTGTTTCAGTATTTTCAATATTGTTTTTAGTTGTATTGCTTGCTATAAAAAACAAAAAGCATACTGTTAGTATTGAAACAACATATGCTGAAATTTTTTCTTTGTTCAAAACCAAAAACATTTTGCTTCACCCCATATTTCTCTTTTATTTATATGAAAATTTTAAATAATTATTCCATTTTTAATAATCACTAATTTGACAAATTTTTCATATTATATAATAGAAAGGATGATATAAATGGAAGAATTTAAAAAACCTGATTGCCCAAAATTTGATATTGATGGTGTAATAAATAAGGGCAAACAATATGACTTAGATATAACATTACCTGAAGACCACAGAAACGCAATTTACGGAACAGTTAAAAATTGTTTTAAAGAACCAGTTGCAGATGCAGTTGTAAAATTAGTAGAAATAGTATATGAACACGGAAAAGAAGAAAGAAGACCAGTAGGTCATACCTTTACTGACAAAGAAGGAGAATTTGTTTTTGGACCACTTTGCCCAGATAAGAAATATGCCGTACAAATTTGGGTAAATGATACAAAGCAAATCAAAATATGTGCAAAATGTCATCATGAAGGTAAATGCTTAAGAGGCAAAGACATGGGCAAATGCGATTGTTTTGCTGAAGACAATAAACCAATGCCAAGATGTGATGAAGACGCTTAAAAAAACGATTTGGCTAAGCCAAATCGTTTTTTTATTATATTACTCTGCAAATATCGCATCAAATTCTTCGCCTTCAATTTTTTCTTTTTCAAGTAAAACTCCAGCAACTTGATGTAATTTGTCAATATTATCAGTTAAAATTTGTTTTGCTCTGTTATAAGCAATATCAATAATTTTCTTTGTTTCTTCATCAATTATTCCAGCAGTTTCTTCTGAATACTCTTTGCCTTGTGCAAAATCTCTTCCTAAGAAAACTTCCTCTTGATTAGAACCAAGCATTACTGCTCCAATTCTTTCACTCATACCATATTTTGTAACCATACTTCTAGCAATCTTTGTAGCTCTCTCAATATCATTTGATGCTCCTGTTGAAATATCATTTAATATTATTGCTTCTGCTACACGACCACCTAAAAGTGATACAATGTTTTCTTCCATTTCTGTTTTAGACATAAATGATTTATCTTCTGTTGGTCTATACATTGTATAACCACCAGCCATACCTCTTGGTACTATTGAAATTTGATGAACTGGATCTTGTGTTTCTAAGAAGTGACTTACAACCGCATGACCTGCTTCATGATATGCAACAAGTCTATTCTCCTTTTCACTTCTTACTCTTGCTTTCTTTTCAGGTCCCATAGTTACTTTAACCATGGCATCCTCAATTTCTTTCATTCCAATTTCTGTTAAGTTTCTTCTTGCAGCTAGAAGTGCCGCTTCGTTTAGAACATTCTCTAAGTCTGCTCCAACAAATCCTGATGTATTTTTAGCAATAACTTTTAAATCAACATCAGCAGCAAATCTTTTCTTTTTAGAATGAACTTCTAATATTCTTTCTCTTTCTTTAACATCTGGTGCACCAACCAATATTTGTCTATCAAATCTTCCTGCTCTTAAAAGTGCTTTATCTAATACATCTGGTCTATTTGTTGCAGCTAGTACTATAACGCCTTCATTTGGAGCGAATCCATCCATTTCAACCAATAATTGATTTAATGTTTGTTCTCTTTCATCATGTCCTCCGCCAAGTCCAGCACCTCTTTGACGACCAACTGCATCAATTTCATCTATAAATACTATACATGGAGAATTCTTTTTAGCTTGGTCAAATAAATCTCTTACTCTAGACGCACCAACACCTACGAACATTTCAACAAAGTCAGAACCACTTATAATAAAGAATGGTACTCCAGCTTCCCCAGCAACTGCCTTTGCTAATAATGTTTTACCAGTACCCGGTTGTCCTACAAGTAACACACCTTTTGGAATTCTTGCTCCCATGTCTGTAAACTTTTTAGGATTTTTTAAAAATTGAACAATTTCCTCTAATTCTTCTTTCTCTTCATCTACACCTGCTACATCTTCAAATGTAACTTTATTTTTATCTGCTGGTGTCATCATTCTAGCTTTGCTTTTTCCAAAAGACATAGTTTTGTTTCCGCCACTATTACTAGAAATTCCTCCCATCATGATAAACCAGAAAATTAAGAAAATTATGAAAATTCCGAATGGTGTTAGAAGGCTAAGTATTGTAATAAAAAATGATTCAGATTTTTCTTCTAACTCGAAAGCTCCTTCTTTCAAATACTCTTGATTAGAATTCATAAAGCTCTCAACATTTGGAATATTTACTTCTTTCTTTTGCTTGTTATCTTTTAAAGTAACAGTAGCTTTTGTTTTGTCAGCCTCTATAGAAATACTTTGAACTTTTCCCTCATTTATTAATGTAACAAGTTCAGAATATTTAATCTTAGAACTGTCATTTTCCATAACAGCTGTTAACACTACTAAAAATATTACTCCAATAATTAGCCACATGGCTATAGTTTTAATTCCGTTTTTCAAACTAATTCCTCCTCTAGTTAGCTTTTATTTAAATGATTTATAACATATAATCAAAAGAATTACAATACTTTTTTATATGTCTTTTTTATTACAAAAATACGCATTTAAAGCTTTTATTACGGAAATATATAATCACTACATTTTAATAAAATAAATTTTTTTATTTTGTACTAAAACTTTCAAATGCTTATTAGGCATCAAAAACTTATTTCCAATATTTTTCTCACAAAGTTTCAAAATATCATCAATATGTATTTTTTCAATACCATTGCTTGTACCCATAAGTCTCTTTATAGTATATAAAACTAACCTAGATTTTATAACCTTTTCTTGCATATTAAAAGCCCCAATTTCATAAACAATCTGTTTTGAAGTATCTTCACGCTTTAAAATATCAAAAACTTTTTTTGTAAATGAATCAAAAAATCCATCTTCTAATCTAATCGCTTCAGAAAGTCTTGAAATTGTTTCAATAATATTGGGATTAAATTCTTCTTTTATATACGGAATAACGACATTCCTAATTTTATTTCTTGTATAAACATTTTCAAAATTTGTTTTATCTATTCTTGCTTCAATATTATTGTCTTTGCAATACTCTTCAATTTCATATCTTTCGCAATCAATTAAAGGCCTGATATATTTGCCATTTTTAGCAACAATTCCGTGTAAACCATATGTTCCGCAGCCTCTTAAAATATGCATAATAACTGTTTCTACGCTGTCATTTTTGTTATGTGCAATCGCGATTTTCTTTGAACCCGTAAGTTTTGCGACCTCATCAAAAAATTTATATCTTGCAATTCGTCCAGCTTCTTCTAATCCTATTTTATTATTATTAGCAATTTCTTTTACATCTATACTTTTTGAATAAAATTGAACACCAATTTTTTCGCAAAAATCTTTTACAAAACTTTCGTCTTCTCCTGCTTCTTCTCTTATCATGTGATTTATATGAGAAACAACAATTTCAAAAACAATTTCTTTGCTATTTCTAATATTATTTAGAGCATTTAACATTGCAATTGAGTCTGGTCCCCCTGATACAGCTAATACTAGCTTATCTCCATTATTTATCAATTTATTTTCTTTTATTGTATTTAATACTTTTTCTTCTAAACAATTCATAAAATTTTACTCCTATATACAATTATTTTTGCAAGCAATATTATAACACAAATTTCCAATAAAATCCAGTATTAAATGATTAAAAGTTGCCAATGGCAACTTTTTAATCATCAAATCTTTTTTCCAAATCAACAAATTTTGTGTAACTTCCAAGCCATAATAAATCCAGAGTTCCAGTTGAACCACCTCTATGTTTTGCAATTATAACTTCTGCAACATTCTTCTTTTCACTTTCTGGGTTATAATAATCGTCCCTATACAAGAACATTACCAAGTCAGCATCTTGCTCTATTGCTCCAGATTCACGTAAGTCTGAAAGCATTGGTCTATGGTCTGGTCTTTGCTCTACTGCTCTTGATAACTGAGAAAGAGCAATTACAGGAACTCCAATTTCTTTTGCTAAAATTTTTAAAGATCTACTAATTTCAGAAATTTCTTGTTCACGGCTTCCGCCTCTTCTGCTACTTGCTTGTACAAGTTGAAGATAATCTATTATAACCATACCAATATTTTTTTCCATTTTTAGTTTTCGACATTTTGACCTTATTTCTGTAACTGAAATACCTGGTGTATCATCTATATAAATCTCAGCTTCTGAAAGTGGCCCAATTGCTTCCGCAAGCTTAGCCCAATCATCTTCTTCAAGCTTACCTGTTCTAACTTTATTGCTATCAACCATCGCCTCACTACAAAGAATTCTGTTTACCATTTGTTCTTTGCTCATTTCCAAACTAAAAATTGCAACTGGTGTATTTGCCTTCAACGCTGCATTTGTAGCAATATTTAAAACAAATGCTGATTTCCCCATTGCAGGTCTTGCAGCTATAAGAATCAATTCAGAACCATGAAATCCGGCTGTTTTGTAGTCTAATTCTTTAAAACCAGATGGAACGCCAGTTACATGTTGTTTTCTATTATATAATTCTTCTAATTGAGTAAAACTATCAACCAAAACATCTTTTAAAGGTGTATAGCTTTTTGTGTTCTTGTTTTGAATAGTATCAAATATTTTCTTTTCAGCACCTTCAACTATAGCATCCACATCTTCCGTTGTGTCATACCCTAAATCGATTATTTCGTTTGCTGTTTTTATAAGTTGTCTTAATGTTGACTTTTCTTCTACGATTTTTATATATTTATTTACATTTGCAGTTGTTGGAACTTTGTCAGGTAATTCTGCCAAATATTCAATCCCTCCAACATTGTCGAACTTACCCATACTTTCTAATTCTGCTTTTACTGTGATAATATCAACTGGCTCGCCTTTATTAAATAAGCTTACAATTGCAACAAATATTAATTTGTTATCTTCTCTATAAAAGTCTTCCGGTTTTAACATTTCTATTGCAGTTACTACTGCTTCAAAGTCTGTTAGCATACTGCCTATTACGGCTTGCTCTGCTTCAATGTCATGTGGTGGTACTTTTCCTAACTCCATTTTTATTCTCCTATTACATCAACTTTTAATTTTCCAATTACACCTTCAAATAATTTGATATCAACAGTCTGAGTGCCAAGTGTTTTAATAGTTTCTTTTAATTCAATCTTCTTTTTATCTACTTTTATACCATATTGTTTTTCCAAAACATCTGCTATTTCTTTTGATGAAACTCCACCAAATACTTTACCATTTTCTCCTGTTTTTACTGGCATTTTTAGTCTTATTTTTTCCATTTTTTCTGCCACCTTTTTAGCTGCATCTCTATCTTGGTCTTTTTGATAAGCTTTTGAATCGTTCTTAGCTTTTAGTTTGGATAAATTTTCTGCATTTGCCTCTACTGCTAAGTTTTTTGGTAATAAGAAATTTCTTGCATAACCGTCTGCTGCGTTTATAATCTCATCTTTCTTTCCTACACCTTTTATATTATCTAATAAAATTACTTTCATTATCATCACTCCTCGTGTTCCTATTCTACAATATTTTAGTTATTTTTTCAAGTATTTTTTAAAATCTTGAATTTTAGAAGTGTCCTAAAATTCAAGCTCTCCTCTTTTGCTGAAAAAAACTGCCAAAGGCAGTTTTTTAATTTGCTAGTTCAGCAAAGTATTCATCTATTCTTATTTTTAATTCTTCTTTTACTTGTTCCATAGTCATTCCTTCAACTTGAGCTCCAGCGACAGTTAAATGTCCTCCACCGCCAAGTTTTTCTAGAATCACCTGAACATTTACATCACCAATTGAGCGACCACTTATGCAAATTCTATCACCAATATATCCTAGTACAAATGATGCTGTTATGTCGCTTATTGTAAGAAGTTCGTCAGCAGCTTTTGCACATGTTATACTTGCATCTCTTTCTTTTCCTTCATATTGAGATATTGCAATTGTGTCATTTACTATTTCAGCATCTTTAACTATATCAGCTATTTTAGTAAATCCTGTCAAACTACTTTGGAACCATTTTTTTACTTTTATTATATCAACACCGCATTTTCTAAGGTAAGCAGCTGCCTCAAATGTTCTTACACCAGTTTTAAATGTAAAGTTTTTAGTATCCATCATAATTCCAGCATATAAACTTTCTGCTTCCATTGTTTTCAATTTAATTTCAGATGTTGCATATTGAATCAACTCTGTCACAAGCTCTGCTGCAGAAGATGCATAAACTTCTTGGAACATTAATGTTGCATTTTCTATAAAGTCTGTACTTCTTCTATGGTGGTCAATTACAACAATTTTTTCGCATTTTTCTAGTACTTCAATTGACTCAACAAAATTTTTCTTGTGAGTATCTACTACAATTAAAAGCGTATCTTCATCTATATTTTCAAGTGCTACTTCCTTGGAAATAATCACATCTTCATATTCTGCATCTTCACTTAATATTTCATTAAAATTATCTAGTGCAGTTGAATTACCTCCAACTATATATGCCTTTTTATCTAGACTTTTTACAAATCTATATGCTCCAAGAGCTGACCCCATAGCATCAATATCAGGATTTGTATGCCCCATTATCATAACTTTACTAGATTCTTTTATTAAGTTTTCTAAAGCATGTGCAACAACCCTTGCTTTAACCTTTGTTCTTTTTTCAACTTCTTGTGCTCTTCCACCAAAGAATTTATAAATGTCGTTTTCTCTAATAACAGCTTGATCTCCGCCTCTACCAAGAACGACATCCATTGCGACTTGAGCTGCTTTATATTTATCTTTTAAAGTTTCGCCTTCATTTGAAATAGCAATACTTAAAGTTAACTGACCTTTACCCTTTAAATTGATTTCTTTTATTTGGTCTAAAATACTGAATTTTTCCTCTTTAATATCTTCTAAATATCTTTGTTCAAAATAGCAAACGTATCTATCTCTTTCAGTTTTAACTAGGATTCCATTCCATTTGTTAATCCAGTCATACATACATTTATCTATCTCAGCTTTGCTATTTAAAACTTCCTCGTTTTCTAAAAGCTGTGTTGTTTCCTCATAGTTATCGACCATAATCATTCCAACACAAGTTTTAGAATCCTCGTATTCTTGCTCTAATGTAATTTTATCTGTTTCGTTAAGAAAATAAATAACCATCATGTATTCGTTTTTGTTCTTTTTATCTTTGTTTTTTGTATGAACAGATTTAGCAAATACTTTATAAATATTTTTTCCTATTTGAATTTCTTTTTCAATATCTTTTTTATTTTCTTCGTTTTCAATTTCAGTTTTAATGTCATATACTAAGTCGTCTATATAGTGGTTTATAGGTACATTTTGAAATTCAGCAACAAACTTTGAACTTTTCCAAACTATGTTACCGTCAGTTTCCAAAATCACAAGTGGAAAAGGCGAGTTTATTAAACTGCTTTTTGCTGTGCTATCAACTGTTAATGTTAAATCTTGTAATGTTTCTGATATTTCGCTCTTTCTTTTGTTATTTGCAAAATAAGCATAAGCCATAATTACTATAAACACTAAAATTGCAGGCACAATCAATGCATTTTCTTTTACACAAATATAAACCAATAATAGTAATATAATTACTAAATAAATTTTAGTTCTTGAAACTAAGTTATCAAAAACTTTTCTATTTGGACTTTGCATTTTCATTTGTATGATATTTTGTATCATACGCTCCTTTCTTATTTGCGTTTTTACACAAGTATATTATACCCTAAATTGCCTGATTTTGTCAAATTAAAAAGCTAATTTTCAGCTTTTCTGAAAATTAGCTTTCTTAATTTAGTATAATTCTGTTTCACAATCTTTTCCAACATAAGTTCCAATAAGTTCACCATTGCAAACTTTAGAAATTGCATCTGGTTCGTCAAAATCAAAAACATATAATGGCATGTTGTAATCTCTTGCTAATACAAATGATGATTGGTCAGCAACTTGTAGATTTTGGCTAATTACATCATCATATGTTAAATTCTTATATCTTTTTGCATTTGCATCTTTTCTTGGGTCAGCTGTGTAAACTCCATTTGCTCCGCTCTTTGCCATCAAAACAATGTCTGCCTCTATTTCAATAGCTCTTTGAACTGAAGGGTAGTCTGTTGTAACAAAAGGTTGTCCTAGTCCTCCACCAAAAATAATAATTCTACCTTTATCTAAGTGTTTTTTTGCTTTTAATCTGATATATGGTTCAGCAACTGAAGGTACTGGAATTGATGTCATAACTCTTACATCATCATCAGTTTTAGAAGATATAGCACCTCTTAGCATTAAACTATTTATAATTGTAGCCATCATTCCTATATTGTCTGCTTCAACTCTTTCTATATTCCATTCTTCAGCTGTTCTTCCTCTGAAAATGTTTCCTCCACCAACTAAAACAGCTATTTCAACTCCGTTATTTTTTGCTGCGATTATTTGGTTAGTAATGTTTTCAAGTTTTTCTTTGCTAAAGTTTTCTCCATTTGCTCCTCCTAGAGCTCCTCCACTTAGTTTTAGTAGTATTCTCTTATACTTCATTTCAAATTCCTCCATTATTCATATTTATTCTGAACCTCTTTTATTTTATCTGGTTCATTGTTAATAATATCTAACATTGCATCGGCAATTAGTGGGTCAAACTGAGTTCCTTTGCCAATTTCTAGCTGCTTTATGACTTTTTTTCTTGTTAAAGAATTCCTGTAAGATCGTCTTGAAGTCATGGCATCAAAACTATCAGCCACAGCAACAATGCGCGCCAAATAAGGGATTTTTTCACCTTTCAATCCCTCTGGATAGCCAGTTCCGTCATATCTTTCATGATGATATTTTATAATAGGTAAAATATTTTTAAAATATGAGACCGGCTGTAAAATATCAACTCCAACAACAGTATGTTTCTTAATTTCTGCATATTCATCGTCACTTAAGCCTTTTTCTTTTAACAAAATGCTATCAGGCACACCAATTTTGCCAACATCATGGAAGATTCCCCCTATACGAAGGGTTTTCAACCTTCTTGCTGACAAACCAAGCTTTTCTCCTAATAAAACAGAATAAGCAGACACTCTATCTGAATGACCTCTTGTATATTTATCCTTTGCTTCAACAGCAAGTCTAAGGGTTTCAACTAGTTCCAAATATGCATTTTCAAGTACTGCATTGGTTTCAGATAACTCATCATTTATTTTTTTAATTTCTGTCATTTCCTCATTTTGTTCTAATGCAATTGTGTCAGGATTCAATTTGCATCACCTCTGAATGTTTTTTTACATTATATTATACTTTCATAGAAAGTGCAACCTTTTTTCGCTCCATATCGACTTTTATTACACGAACCTTTACAATATCCCCCACTGAAACTATATCAGATGGATTTTTAATGAATTTATCACTCATTTCAGAAATATGTACAAGCCCGTCGTATTTAACGCCAATATCAACAAATGCGCCAAAATCTATTACATTTCTAACTGTTCCAGTTAAAATCATATCTTCTTTTAGGTCTTCTAATTTTAAAACATCTTGTCTTAAAATTGGTTTTGGCATCTCATCTCTTGGATCTCTACCAGGTTTTGCAAGTTCTGCAATTATATCTGTTAGAGTCATTTCGCCAATTCCAAGTTCTACAGATGTTTTCTTAATATCTATTGTTTTCAATTTTTGTCTTAAGTCTGTTAATTTTTCTTTATTTCTAATGTCTTCTTTGTCAAATCCGATTGATTTTAAAAGTTTTTCTGTTGCTTCATAACTTTCTGGGTGAACTGCTGTAATTTCTAGTGGATTGTCTCCATCCATAATTCTTAAGAAACCTGCGCATTGCTCGAATGCAACTTTTCCAAGTTTTGGAACCTTTAATAATTGTTTTCTATTTTTTAATTTTCCATTTTCATCTCTGTATTTTACAATGTTTTTAGCAATTGTAGAATTAATTCCAGAAACATAGCTTAAAAGTGATGGTGTTGCAGTATTTACATCAACTCCAACTTTGTTAACGCTATCTTCTACAACTCCTGCAAGGCTTTCAGCTAATTTTTTTTGATTAACATCATGTTGATATTGCCCTACTCCTATAGCCTTTGGATCAATTTTAACAAGCTCAGCTAGCGGATCTTGTAAACGTCTTGCAATAGAAATAGCACCTCTAATTGAAACATTTATATCCGGATATTCCTCTGTTGCAAGCTTAGAAGCAGAATATACAGAAGCTCCAGCTTCACTTACAATAACATAACTTACATCACGTGGAGTATCTTTTAGCATATCTGCAACAAACATCTCAGACTCACGAGAAGCTGTTCCATTACCAATTGCAATCATGTCAATTTTATCTTTATCTATCAATTTCAATAATTCTCTTTTTGCACCAACAACATCATTTTGAGGCTCTGTTGGATATACAGTTGTATAATCTAGAACTTTTCCAGTTTCGTCAATTACTGCAATCTTGCAACCTGTTCTGTAAGCTGGGTCAAATCCCATTACAGTTTTGCCTTTAATTGGTGCTCCCAAAAGCAATTGTTTAGAATTTTGTCCAAATACTTTAATCGCCTTTTCCTCAGCTTTTTCTGTTAAATCAGAGCGAATTTCTCTTTCAATTGATGGTTCTATCAAGCGCTTGAAAGCGTCTAATATTGTATCTTTTAGCATTTGAGTAAACTGTGTTTCTTCTTTTTTAAGAATATCTCTTTCAATGTATGCTAAAATCTTTTCTTCTGGCTTTTCGATTTTAACTTTAATAGCTTCTTCCTTCTCACCTCTGTTAATTGCAAGAATTCTGTGGCTTGGAATAAATTTAATAGCCTCATTGAAGTCATAATACATTTCGTAATTTGTCTTTTCCTCTTCATTTGAAGCTTTTGTTACAATTAGTCCTTCTCTGTAACATAATCTTTTTATTTCTTTTCTATACTTTGCATTATCAGAAATATTTTCAGCAATAATATCCAAAGCTCCTTGAACTGCTTCTTCTGCAGTATTTACAACTTTGTCCTTATTCTTTTTATCTTCATCTGACAATTTATCTACATTTATAAAATCTTTTGCTAGCTCAAAAATATCTTTCTTTTCATCTTGAGCAAGTATAATATCAGCAAGTGGTTCTAAGCCTTTAGCCTTAGCAACTGTAGCTCTTGTCTTTTTCTTTTGCTTATATGGTCTATAAATATCCTCCACTTCGGCCAAAGTCTTTGCAATAGCCACATTTTGCAAAATTTCATCTGTCAACTTTCCTTGTTCTTCAATAGAATTTATAACCTCTTGTTTTCTTTGTTCAAGATTTCTTAGATAATTCAATCTATCAGACAAATCTCTTAAAATTTCGTCACTTAATCCTCCTGTAACTTCCTTCCTATAACGTGCAATAAAAGGAATAGTATTTCCCTCATCAATTAACTTAATGGTTGCCTCAACTTGTGTAGGCTTTATGTTTAATTCTTCAGCGATAGTTTTAATAATTTTTTCCATCTATTTTTTCCTTTCCTTTGTTTTTCCTAAGTTACTATACTACAATTTTAAAAATTAAGCAAGAAAAAAATAAACTTTTGGGGAGTGTCCCCAAAAGCTTATTTTGTTACATAGTTTATTTCTATGTCTCCGCCATCTATATAAAGAACTGTTTTTTCAGTATTAAATGGAATACAGTTTTGGTGATTTTGGTTTACATCTATAACTGTTTGTGCCCTGTTTGTTGTAAATACGTTTGATGGTGTATTTCCCAAAACTAAGTTATAACTTATAAATGTATCTTTTTTATCTTCTACATTTTCTGTCATAACTTTTATGTACCTTGCATTTGCAGGTGTTGTAAATGTTTTTTCTGTTGTACTGCTTATGAATTTCATGTCAGTATCAAAGAAGAATGCAATATTTTTCCCACCTTCGAAATCACTTGAAAGTGTATATGTTGTATTTGATGCTATCATATTATATTGTTGTTGGTCTTTTCCTTCCTCTATGATTTTTGCATCTTCAATGCTTCCCATAATATATGATAAATCACACAAATTGCTATAAGAAAATATTTCAACGTTTAAAATATCTTTAGTATGACCTAATACCTTATATTCTATTGCTGATGTTCCTTCATATGTGTCTATTATAAGCATTCCATTTTCAGATTTATTGTTTTTTTCAAACCCTACTTCTGTTCCCTTTGCTGCTTCTTTAATTTTAGAAGAGGCATTTTCTCTGATGTAGAGAGTCTCTCTTGAGACTCCTACATCTTCTTTATATAAAGGATTATCAATTTCATTCTTTGCATCATTTTTTACATTACTTTGAATTTCTAATAAATCATCTTTAACATCTTCTTTGCTTTTAAATATGGTAGTATTATTATTTAGATAAATTACCAGTATTAATACTAATATTAAAGCTACTAATAATATGCTTAAGAATACTATATTTTTTTTAGTCAAATTTATTTTTTTCTTCATATTAAGTCACCCTTCTATTATATTTTGTTATTACTCCCAGTATAGTATTGCATAACCAGAATTTATATTTGGCGTTTTATCTTGTTGGAAGAAACCGCTCCATTCAGATGGTAACGTTGTTTTTAAATATGTTTCGTTTTTTGCAGTACCTATACTGTTACTATTAGGAGGCGCTCCTGAGCCTGTTAGATAATAACAATTATTCCAAGTTCCAGCATTATTTCCCGTTATCCCATAATACTTATTTGAAGGAGCATTTTTGACAAACCCTCTATTATAGCAATTTCTTAATTCTCCTGTATTTGTTCCTGCAATTCCTCCTGTACTCTCATCTCCGCCATATATGCTTCCAGTATTATAACAATATTCTATATATCCATTTGAGGCATTTCCTCCAGCAATTCCTCCTGATATTTTGCTATATTTAGTTGAAGAACCGACATTAGCTCTATTATAGCATAAAGTAATAAATCCTTTATTTATTCCTGCAACTCCTCCTACATAAGAAGTACTTCCCGTATCATAAGCATATATGTTTCCCTTTGCTCCACTGTTTTCTATATCTCCTTCATTAATTCCGGCTATTCCTCCAACCTTACTTATTCCGCCAATTTTTTCTGAATTCACTAAACAGCTTACTATATTTCCTGCACTTTCGTTATATCCGGCAATTCCTCCTACCTCTGAATATTGACTACTATTACCTGACTTCTGACTTCCTAACATTGCTAAAAATTGAGAGCTAACAATATTTCCCGAATTTTTTCCTGCAATTCCTCCAATATATTGATAAGTACCACTATCAGAATTATTAGGTTCATCTATAAATAGTTCTTCATTTGAAGCTAGAACAGTACATTCTCTAATAGTTCCCGTATTGTTTCCCGCAATACCACCGCCAGTATTTCTTCCCATTAAGTATTTATTACTAACATCACAGTTTGAAATAGTTCCACCATTATTTCCTGCTATTCCTCCTATAAGTTTGTTTGCACCAATAATGAATTGCATGTCATTATTATCTACCGTACATCCACTTATTGTTCCATTTACATTATCTCCTGCAACTCCTCCAACATATTGGTAAGCAAGTACATCAGTTAATATAGTACAATTTTGAATTATTGCTGTTTTATTATTTGAAGTATCATTCTCATTTTGGCCAACTATTCCGCCTATACGTTGAATTTTGTAGTCCATTGTTGAAATAGCTCTACTTGATGAACAATCGCTTATTGTTCCGCCATAGTTTTTACCTGCAATTCCTCCCATACATGCAAATTCATTACCTAAGGTATAATTATAAGTAATACTCTCATTGTTAGTTGAATTTTTTATTGTTCCTCCTATATTGTTTCCTACAACTCCTCCAACTACTGAACCACGTAGTGTAGCTACTTCTCCATTGTTTGTAGCTGAATTAATTATAACTCCTTCATTCTTACCTACAATTCCTCCTAAATTAGCATAACCTTGACTTGTTATTCCAAATGAACTTATTTTACCTGTATTTGTACAGTTTGTAATTGTACAGTAACTTGGAGAATCTGCTTTACCAACAATTCCGCCTATTGCCTCAGCTGTATAGCCCAAAGAGTTATCGCTTGATACCAATCCATTATTGGTACATCCTGAAATTTCTCCACTTGCATAAGCAACTATACCACCAGTTTCATAAGTTCCTCGAACAGTTCCATTATTTACTATATTAGTCTTTACTTTTGAATTATTACTTACATACCCAGCTATTCCTCCAGTATATACTTTTATCTCTGAGTCATCTCCATTATAAGTATTACCTTCAGTGGTAATACTAGCATTATTAGTGCATCCAGTAATTACTGTTCCACTATCTGCTCTAGCGCAAATTCCCCCAATATAAGCTTTGCTGTCCTTTGATGAGCCTATATATGAAGTAATATATCCAGAAGCCGTACAATTACTTATAGTTGAATTAGATGATGTTCCAATAATTCCTCCAATAGTAGCAGAGCTACGATTAGAATAATTTACGCTACTTTGCATTCCTGATTTCTTTGCTATACTTACATTTACATTTGTTATAGTAGCATTTTTTACATATCCAAATAATCCATTTTCAACAATGTTTGGTGTATTAGGCAATGTATAACCAGAAATTGTATAATTTTGTCCATCAAAAGTTCCTTCAAATCCATAATACACTTCTGTATTACTTGAATTTAAAACTCTACCTCCAATAGGTATTATACTTCCACCTAATGGGAAAGAAATATTGGAAGTTTGTTTTACAGTTCTGTTTTTAAATCTTACATTTGAATTTGTATTTGCTGTATTTATACAAGCTGACAATCCATTTAAACCACTTACATTATTTACAGTATAATAGCTTATTGGTAACCCAGCTGAAAAATTCCCTGCCTTGTCTTTTGCTTTTACAACCAAATCCTTAGAATACCAATCTGTATTATTTGGTAATTCTATTGTTTCAGTTCCAGTTGTTGTAGTCGTAGCAAGTCCTATTAATGATGTGGTTCCATCTAAGATCTCATATCCTAATATTCCACTACCAACATCAGATGCACTACTTATATTAAGGCTAAAAGTTAATTGGTTTGCACTATCTATATTAGCTGTAACTGTTCCTGAAAACGTTGGAGCAGATTTATCAATTTTTGCAATAACTGTTACAGTTGTTGTATTTCCTGCTACATCTCGTACAGTGTATTTCGCCTTTCTCCATCCAGAATCAGTTAAGGTTAAATATCTAGCCCCATTTGTTACACCATTTTCTATAAATGAAGTGCCCATTCCACTATATGTATTTCCTGTATCCTGGTATATTCCAGCAGTATTTTCTTCCCATAAGGCACTTTTTACACCTACTTCATCATAAACAGTGAATTTAAATGTTACACCTTCATTTAACCAATCAGAACTTACTGTATATGTACCATCTGCAGAGAATGTTGATTCTGCTTTTAATGATGTTCCTTGGTTATTTGTTGCTGAACTTGAATATTTATATGCTTGAACCTTTATTCTTGGAGCTGTATTATCTGCAAATGTTGCTGTTACAATCTTATTTTCTGTAACCTCCCCTCCTGTTGCCGGGTTAGAAGTTCCACTTACATACCCTCCTGACCATCCTGTGAATGTGTATCCAGAACTTGGTTGTGCTGTTACCTTTACTGTATCTCCATATTTAACACTTAAAGTTTTATTCGAAGATGAATCAGCCCCAACTGTTACGCTATTATTGGCTAATGTTACAGTTTCCGCCATAATACCACCATTTGCATTTTTATTTAAAGTTACTGTATATGTTATCCTATTAAACCAAATATAATATGTTGTACCATTAGATGCTCCTGGTGAATGTCCTGCTTCTATGTTTGCAACTGCTGTAGTATAAGTTGTTGAATATCCTCTATATGTATCTGCTGATGCTCCTGTTGGTATTTGAGCTACTTCATTTATAGTTAAACTAGTTCCGCTCTTAACTATATACGTATCACTACTTACACTTGTATAATTTTGATTTGTATATGTATTTCTTGTACCTGCTATATTTTCTAATAAATTATTTACTGTATAACTTACTATTGTGATTGATTTTTTGTTCCAGTTTCCTGCTGCATCTCTACATGCGAACCAATACGTTCCTGCTGCATTTATTGTTTTATTTAGTCCAGTTGCTCCTGTTATTGCTGTTAAATGTGATGTAGTAGTTGTTGCACAAGCTCCTGCTGATGTTGGTTCTGTTGTTCCCCAATAATATGCTGTTATTCCTACTCCATCTCTTGCTTTTAAAGTAACAGTTTGGCCAGCTGTTGCTTTTATTTTTAATCCTGTACCTCCTGCTATATCATCTATTACCGGAGCTGTTGAATCTTCAAAGGTTGCTGATATTTCTTTATTTTCTGTAATTTTGCCTCCTACTACTGGATTTGTATTTCCACTTACATAACCTCCTGACCATCCTGTAAATGTATAACCATTACCTGGTTCTGCTGTTGCTCTTACTGTATCTCCATATTTAACATTTAATGCTTTATCTGAAGATGAATCACTTCCAACTATTACATTATTATTTTGCAATCCAATAGTTTCTGCCATAATTCCACCATTAGTATTTTTCTTAACTGTTACTGTATATATTAATCTATTAAACCAAACATAATATGTTGTTCCATCAGCTGCTTCTGGTGAATGACCAGTTTCAACACTTGCAGGTGTAGTAGTATATTCTGTTGAAAATCCTCTATATGTCTCTGTTGATGCTCCTGTTGGTATTTGAGCCACTTCAAGTTCTGTTAAGTTTGTTCCGTTTCTAACTATATATGTAGCACTGCTCATACTTGTATAGTTATCATTTGTAAATGTATTTCTTTCACCATCAATATTTTCTAATAAGCTATTTACAATATAACTTGATATTGCGATAGATTTTTTATTCATATTTCCTGCTGCATCTCTACATGCAAACCAATATGTTCCTG
>CAMPBS010000015.1 GCA_946639585.1 uncultured Clostridium sp.
AAGCCAGAAGAAAACAACATGTTTTTTGTAACAACAAAAGGAAAACATGTATATTCCGAACCAGATTATGGAAAAATGGACGAAATATTTGTGCTATTTGGAAAAGAAACAAAAGGCTTACCAGAAGATATTCTTTTAAAATACATAGATAAAACAATAAGAATTCCAATGAGACCAACATTGCGCTCTCTAAATCTTTCAAATTCAGTTGCAATAGTTGTTTACGATATTTTCAGACAATGTAGTTTTGATGGGTTAGAAGAAATAAGTAAATATTTTGATTAAAAGCAATTTCGATTTAGTGAAATTGCTTTTAACTATTGCTAAATTCCGTAAAAAAATATATAATATAGAAAATTATGAACAAAAGAAGGGAGAATGAAATTGGACGAGAATAAAAATGTTTCACCTTTTAGTATATTTATAGTAATTTTCATTATAGCAATGCTTATTGTAACATTTTCGGGTTCAGGAAATTCAAAAAAGACATCGAATAAAAATGAACAAACACCTTATGTTCAAGATGATGGTAAATTCAGAATTATAGCAAGTCAAGAAAATAAAAGCATGGAAGAAGTTGTTACAAATTATGCTAAAAGCAAAGGGTATGATGTTGAATTTGAATATGCAGGTTCTTTAGAGATAATGCAAAAATTAAACAAAGGCGAAAAGTATGATGCTGTGTGGCTTTCAAACTCAATATGGGGCTACATGCTAGATAGTTCAGTAAAAATGACAAATTCTAAATGTACAAATATAAGTCCAGTAATATTTGGAATTAAAAAGTCAAAAGCAGAAGAACTAGGATTTGTTGGAAAGACAGTTTATACAAAAGACATTGTAAAAGCAATACAAGACGGCAAATTAAAATTTAGTATGTCAAATCCAACAGTAACAAATAGTGGTGCTTCAGCATATTTAGGATTGTTATCTACATTAGCTGGAAATCCAGAAGTTCTAACAAAAGAACATCTTGAAAATGCAGAGTTAAAAAATAATTTAAAAACCTTATTTTCAGGTATGGAGAGATCATCTGGAGATGAAGAATTCTTAGAAGAATTATTTCTAAATGGTAATTATGAAGCTGTTGTAGCTTACGAATCATCAATAATTGATATCAATAAAAAGCTACAGGAAAATGGAAAAGAAACATTATATGCAATTTATCCAGTTGACGGCGTTTCAATTTCAGACAGCCCTTTTGCATATATAGATAATAAAAATACAGAAAAGAAAGATGTTTTTGAAGACATTCAAACTTACATTTTAAGCAATGAAGGTCAAAAATTATTGCAACAAAAAGGTAAAAGAACTTGGTATGGTGGAACAAACGAAAATGTTGACAAATCAATATTTAATCCAGACTGGGGAATAGATACAAATAAATATATTTCTCCAATTAAATACCCAAGTACAGAAGTTATAAAATTAGCATTGAATATGTATCAAACAGAGCTAAGAAAACCAGTTCATGTAGTATTTTGCTTAGACTATTCAGGAAGTATGTCGGGAGAAGGAGAAAGACAATTGAAATCAGCAATGGATTACGTTTTAACAGAAAAAGCAGCAAATGACTTTATACAATTTGCAGAAGGTGATAAAATTGATGTAATTCCATTTAGTTCAATTGTTAAAGAGGCATGGTCTGCTAAAAATGGAAATCAAACAGCAGATCTTTTAGAAAAAATAAATAAACATAAATCTACAGGTACAACAGCACTTTACTTAGCTTGTGAAAAAGCAGTTGATCTTTTAAAAGATGAAGACATGAACAAATACAATGTTTCAGTTGTTTTGATGACAGATGGTCAAGGAAATGTAGGAACATTTAAAGGTTTAGAAGCAGAGTATAAAAAAATAAATAAACAAATTCCAGTTTATTCTATAATGTTTGGAGAAGCAATGGAATCACAATTAAAAGAAATTTCAAACATGAGTAATGGAAAAGTGTTTGATGGTAAGACAGATTTGGTTAAGGCATTTAAAGAAGTTAGAGGTTATAATTAATTTAAAAATGAAAAAACATTTTTTAAGAATTATATAATAAATTAGAGGGGAAAAATGAATATGAAAAACTCTTCAATAATTTCGGCGATAATTCGGTGGAACATTCTTTGCAGTTCCATATCTAGCTTTGTCAGTGGGAATTCTTCCATCTCTTGCAATAGGTGCATGTGCATTTGGAGCAGGAGAATTGTTATTACACAATAAGAAGGAAGAAATAAACGAGAACAATAAAAGCATGTATGATGTTTTAAACGAAGCTAAAAATAAGAATAAGCAGATTTTTGAAATGGAATCAAAAGTGGATAGTTCAGAACTTAGAAAAAATATAAGAGAAATCGGCGAAACAGTAAGTAAAATGATAAAAACAATAGAGAAGAAACCAGAAAAATTTAAGAAAATGAGTAATTTCTTTGATTATTATTTACCAGTTACTTTAAATATTTTAAGAAAATATGATGAAATAGAAAATCAAAATCTTTCAAGCGATGATGGTAAAAAATTCATGACTCAAACAGAAAGCATGGTAGAAAAAATTAATAATGCATTCAAAAATCAGTTATCTAATTTATATCAATCAGACATGGTTGACACAGATGCTGAAATGAAAGTATTTGAAACTATGCTAAAAGCTGACGGTTACGATACAACCAATGATTTTAAAAATATTTAAATTCTGAGAAAATATATTTTTTTGAATTCCTTGGTGTCGCAATTTCCATATTTTAAAAATACTAGTATGTAAATTGCTCCAGTCGCCCTGCGCTACGCTCCGGTTGGTCGCTTACGCGGAATTCAAAAATATTATATTTTCTCCATTAAAAAATTATAGGAGGAAATTAAGTTGAAAAAGAAACAAATTATAGGAATAGTAATTTTCATTGTTTTAATTTTAGCAATAATAGGAATAAAACTATTAAACAATGCTAAAGAAACAGAAAATGGCGGAGTTTCAGATGCAGACCTTACAACAGTATATGTTGCAACAGGTGGAGGAAAAGAAGACTTCCTTGCAGATGAAGATGTTGTTAAAATTATGAGAGAAAAATACAAATTAAATGTTGTTTACGACTCTTGGAGCAATGGAAAACTAATTGTTAATCCACTTGTTAGAGAAGATGGGACAAAATATGATGTAATGTTTTCATCAGACCAAAGATTCTACGATTACTACAAACTAGCTCCAAATAAAGAAAAAGGAGAAGCAGATAGATATCAAGTGTTACAAGGTGGACTAACATTAAATACACCAATAGTAATATACAGCTGGGGTGAGGTAGTAGACGCTTTAGTTAAAGAAAAAATAGTAACAGAACAAGATGGAGTTTACTACATTACAGATATGCAAAAACTAATGCAATACATTTTAGAGGGTAAAAAGTGGTCAGACATAGGGTTAACAAAACTATATGGAAACATCAATATAGCTTCAACAGATCCAGTTACATCATCACCGGGTGCAACATATTATGGATTATTACTATCAATTTTATGTGAGAGCCAAGTAAACGATACAAGTGTAAATACCAACTTACCAAAATTAAAAGACTTCTATGTTAAATCAGGTTATATGAACAATACACCAGCTGACCTATTTGAGAGATACCTAAAAACAGGTATGGGCGGAGAACCAATGATTGTTGATTATGAAAAATCTATAATAGATTTTGCTAATTCAAATCCAGATGGTTTTGAACAAGTAAAAAATAATATAAGAGTTTTATACCCAACACCAACAATTTGGAATTCACACTGTATAGCATCTTTCACAGAAAATGGAAACAAGTTCTATAAAGCATTTGATGACCCAGAAATTCAAAAGATAGCTTGGGAAAAATATGGATTTAGAACTGGAATAACAGGGGGAAGCTATGATGTTTCTAAATTCGGAATTGGTGTACCACAAAGTGTGACAAGTACAGTTTCAGGTTTAAAAATGGATATCTATAATAAGTTAATAGATTATTTAAAAAATAATTAGGAGGGAAAAGCGATGGAAGAAATCCAAGTAAACGTAGCAAAGGAAGAAAAGAAAGAACCTACAATGCAATCAATTGTAGATGAAGTAGAAATCAAAAAAGAAAATGTTTCTAACGAAAAAATTGAAGAATCATTAAATTATGATTTATTAACTCAAGAGGAAAAAGACGCAATTGATGAATTCAACAAAAAAATTGATGTAAATGATGCAACACAAGTATTACAATTTGGAGCAAAAGCTCAAACAAAAATATCACAATTCTCAGACAGTGTTTTAGAAGGAGTTAAAACAAAAAATGCTGGAGAAGTTGGAGATTTATTAGCAGATTTAGTTGGTCAAATTAAAAACTTTGATGCAGATATAGGGGCACAAAGGACAGGTTTAGCTAAATTCTTCCATAGTGTAAAGAAAGATTTAGACACATGGACAGCTAAATATAGCAAAATAGAAACAAATATTGATGGTATTGAAAAACAACTTGAAAATCATAAATTACAAATGTTAAAAGACATCACAATTTATGATACAATGTATGAAAAGAACTTAGAATATTTCAAAGAATTATCATTATATATAATTGCTGGAGATAAAAAATTAGAAGAATTAAGAAATGTTGTATTACCAGAATTAAGAAAGAAAGCACAAGAAAGTGGAGAACAACTTGATGCACAAAAAGTTAATGACATGGAAAACACAATAAACAGATTTGAAAAGAAAATATATGATTTAAAAACAACAAGAATTATAGCAATTCAAATGGCTCCACAAATTAGATTATTACAAAATAATGATGCTCAATTAGTTGAAAAAATTCAAGGCTCATTAACAAATACAATTCCATTATGGAAAAACCAAATTGTATTAGCACTTGGAATAAACAATGCAAAACAAGCATTAGGAGCACAACAAGCTGTTACAAACTTAACAAACGATATGCTTAAGAAAAACAGCGAATTATTAAAACAAGGTTCAATAGAAGTTGCTCAAGAATCTGAAAGAGCAATAGTTGATATTGAAACATTAAAGAAAACAAACCAAGACATTATAGAAACACTTGATAAAGTAATTGAAATCCATGAAAATGGAAGAAGACAACGTCAAGAAGCAGAAGTTGAATTACAAAATATTGAAAAAGAATTAAAAGACAAAATGATTGAAATAAGAGTAAACTAAATTTATATTTTTAGGTATTTTTAGGGACGGGTCCAAAAATTCTGGTCAACCAAAATTTTTGGACCCGCCCTTTAAGTTGATTTTATTAAATTCCTAATATTTTTTGGGCTCTATCTACATCTTCTTGTGTAGCAGGTTTAACATTTTCTAAATCATATTCAACACCTAAGTCACTCCACTTATATTTTCCCATGTTATGATATGGAAGAAGTTCTACTTTTTCTACTGTTTTTAATGTTGCAAGAAAATCTTTTAGTTTTAACAAATCTTGCTCATCATCTGTGTAGCCAGGGACAAGCACCTGTCTAATCCACATTTTTTTACCATTATCTGATAAATACTTTGCAAATTCTAGCTCTAATTTGTTAGAAACTCCGACTAAATCTTTGCACTTTTTATCATCAATGTGTTTAATATCTAATAAAAACAAATCAGTTAAATCGACTAATTCCTTTAGTTCATCTGAAATAGGGAACATGCCAGAAGTGTCTATGCAAGTATGAATTCCTTCGTTTTTCAATCGTTTGAATAATTCAATTAAAAAGGGAACTTGCAATAGAGGCTCTCCACCAGAAGCAGTAACTCCGCCACCAGGTGTTATGTAGTTCTTATATTTTAGTATTTTTCCCATAAGCTCATCTACAGTGATTTTCTTTCTGCCATTTTTTCTCCAGGTATCTCTATTATGACAATACTTGCACCTTAATGCACAGCCTTGCATAAAGAAAATGAAACGGATTCCAGGACCATCAACAGTTCCAAATGTTTCAAATGAATGTATATTTGCAACTAACTCTTCCATAAAATGCTCCTTTCAAAATTTTAATTTATTTAAGGTAAAATACATTAATTTTCAAAACCGCGTAAGCGACCAACCGGAGCGAAGCGCAGGGCGACTGGAGCAATTTACATACTAGTATTTTAAAATATGGAAATTGCGATACCAAGGTTTTGAAAATTAATAGTATTTTACATATAATCATTAAATCTTCTCATGTATAGTTCTATTGATTACATCCAATTGTTGTTCTTTAGTAAGTTTTGTGAAGTTAACAGCATAACCAGAAACACGAATAGTAAGCTGAGGATACTTTTCAGGATGTTTCATAGCATCTTCCAAAAGACTTCTATCAAAAACATTAACATTTATATGATGACCTGTTTGTGCAAAGAAACCATCTAACATACTAACTAAATTTGTAACTCGTTGATTTTCTTCTTTACCAAGAGTGTTTGGCGTAATTGAAAATGTGTAAGAAATACCATCTTCAGCAGATTCAAATGGAAGTTTAGCAATAGTATTCATTACAGCTAATGCACCATTTTTATCTCTACCATGTAGTGGATTTGCGCCTGGTCCGAATGGCTCACCAGATTTTCTTCCATCAGGTGTATTTCCTGTTGATTTTCCATAAACCACATTTGATGTTATTGTTAATATTGAAAGAGTTTGTTTTGAATTTCTGTAAGTTGGGTGTTTTCTTAATTTGCTAATAAAGTTTCTTACAACTTCAACTGCAATTTTATCAACTCTATCATCATCATTTCCATATTGAGGAAAATCTCCTTCCACTTCAAATCCTGTTGCTAATCCTGTTTTATCTCTTATAACTTTAACTTTTGCATATTTAATTGCAGAAAGTGAATCGGCAACAACTGATAAACCAGCAATTCCACATGCCATAGTTCTAATAACATCCCTATCGTGTAAGGCCATTGCTAATGACTCATAGCAGTATTTATCATGCATAAAGTGAATTCCATTTAATGCCTTAATATAAATTCTAGCAACATAGTCCATCATTATATCTAATTTTTTTATGACTTCATCATAGTCTAAATATTCAGAAGTTATAGGTGAGAATTCAGGTGTTATTTGTTTTCCAGAAAGTTCATCTCTACCACCATTTATAGCATAAAGTAATGTTTTGGCTAAGTTTGCTCTGGCACCGAAAAATTGCATTTGTTTTCCAATTTTCATTGGAGAAACGCAACACGCAATACCATAATCATCCCCCAAAGTTGTTCTCATTACATCATCATTTTCATATTGAATTGAAGATGTTTTAATTGAAAGACCTGTAGTGTATCTTTTAAAACCTTCAGGTAATCTTGTAGACCATAAAACAGTTAAGTTTGGTTCTGGTGCTGGTCCTAAATTTTCTAGTGTGTGTAGAAGTCTGAATGAATTTTTTGTAACCAAAGTTCTACCATCAGAACCCATTCCACCAATGCTTTCAGTAACCCAGATAGGGTCTCCGCTGAATAATTCATTATATTCAGGTGTTCTTAAAAATCTTACCATTCTTAGCTTCATTACAAAGTGATCCATCAATTCTTGAGCTTCTTTTTCTGTTATAGTTCCATTTTGTAAATCTCTTTCAATATATATGTCTAAGAAAGAAGACGTTCTTCCTAAGCTCATGGCTGCACCATCCTGAGATTTTACAGTTCCTAAATATGCAAAGTATAACCATTGGATGGCTTCTTTAGCATTTGAAGCTGGTTTTGAAATATCAATCTCATATTTTGAAGCCATTTCCTTTAATTCATTTAAAGCCTTTATTTGTTCTGCAATTTCTTCTCTATTTCTAACAACATCTTCTGAAAAATAGTCAACATTTAAACCTTCAAGTTCAGACTGCTTTTCTTCTATAAGTAAGTCTGCACCATATAGTGCAACTCTTCTGTAATCTCCAATAATTCTTCCACGACCATATCCATCTGGAAGACCAGTTAATAGGTGTGCACTTCTTGCAGCTCTAATATCTGGTGTATAAATATCAAAAACTCCGTCATTATGTGTTTTTCTATATTTATGAAAGATTTCTTCAATTTTAGGATCTAATTGCTTACCGCATGCAGCAGTTGCCTTTTCTACAATTCTTATACCACCATAAGGAAAGATTGCTCTTTTAAGTGGTGCATCAGTTTGAAAACCAACAATCTCTTCTAAATCCTTGTCAACATATCCTGCTTCAAAAGCATCTATGCCTGCAGGTATTTTTGTTTCAATATCTAGAACTCCACCTTGAGAATTCTTCTCTTTTTCATATAATTTTAAAACTTTATTCCATAATTTCAATGTTTTTTCTGTTGCACCTTCCAAAAAGCTAGAATCTCCTTCATAAGGTGTATAGTTTTTTTGAATAAAATCTCTAACATTTATTATTTCTTGCCATTCTCCACCTTTAAATCCTTGCCATTGTTTGTATTCCATATTTTCACATTCCTTTCTGTTTTGTATTTTTTTAACAAATATAATATTATCTTTTTCACAATAATAGTATTATTTGTATTTTTCTGAAAAATATTTAAAAATTTTTACACATGAATATTATATATTTAAAACAACAAAAATCTGTTGCAATAGCAACAGATTATAATGAGATTTTGATTAAATATTGAAAAGTAAATAACTTCAGGTTTTATTACATTTTTGTTACAATTTTAAAGAAGATTTTATTTACTTTCTGCGATTGTTTTTACAATATCATAAATCATTCTTTGCTTTTCAGGTGAACATTTCTTTAGTAATTCAGCAAATTCTTTATCTAAATAATTTGTTTCGTTATTTGCAGCACCTGTAAGCATATAACTTTCAGAAACATCAAGAAAACCACAAATTTGATTTAATCTTTTTAAGTTGATTTTTGAATTTCCTCTTTCCACTCTGCTTAAAAAAGCGACTGAAACATTTAATTTTTCAGCTAAAGCTTCTTGTGTATAGTTTTTAGCAATTCTTGCTTGCTTAATTCTACTTCCTATAATATCATAATCTAATGCCATATTTTTACCTCCTAATTTCTGCAAACCGCACAGTTAACATGATTTGCTATGTATTAAACAAAATATAACATTATATGGGGCAAGTTTACAGAAACCAGTAACTCAATATAGAACCCATAAATTAACATATTTTTATTATTCCTAAAAAAAATTATAATATCAGAACAGAGGAAAAAAGAGAAAATACAAGAATAATTGAGTATAAATGAGAAAAAATAAGTATTCTTCAAATTTAAAAAGAGCAATTTGGAATAAATTATAAAATTTGGGCATAATAAAGAGTAGGTAATTTGATTTTTTTGCCAATTTAGTGTATAATAGAGATTAGCGGTTTGAAAAAACTGCTAAAAAAGGAGAGTGAATTTTATTTTAAAAAGGAAACTAAAAAACTATACAAAAGAAGGCACTAAAGTATTGGGAATGATTGTGATAGCATTTGGTTTCATTAGTGGAATGTTATTTATAAAATATAAACCAGTTTATGCAGTTACTCTTGGTAACGAAAATGTGGGATATATTGAAAATATTGAAGAATTCGAAAAAGATGTAGAAAATAATGTAATAAATTATACAGCAAAAAACGTTGAAAGTGTTGAAGTTAAAGAAACACCAAAATATGAATTAACATTTGTAAATAGGGAAGAAAAAACAAATGAGCAAGAAATTATAATTGCTATGCAAAAGGATTTGGACATAACATATAAATACTTCGAAATTTCATTAAAAGACGAAGCAATCAATTCGGTTGATACAAAAGAACAAGCAGAAACAATAGTAAATGAATTAAAAGAAAAAGATGAAGACATTGATTTAACAATTACAGAAAAAACAACAAAAAATCTTGAAGAAATTAAGACAGAAGAAGTTGAAGTTGCTAAATCAAATATTTCTACAATAATAGAAGAAAAAGAAATGGAAGATGCTGTAGCAGTTGTAGAAGGAATAAAATTTGCCCAATTACCTGTTACAGGAAAAATTTCTTCAAGATATGGTGAAAGTAGTAGAATAAGAAGATCTACCCATACAGGTTTAGATATTCAAGCATCAACAGGTACACCAATTTCAGTTGTGGCAGATGGAACAGTAACATGTGCTGAGTATTCAGGACCATATGGTAACTTAGTAAAAGTAAGCCATGGAAATGGTGTAGAAACTTGGTATGCACACACATCTAAAATGTATGTAAAAGTTGGTCAAGAAGTTAAAGCAGGAGATGTAATTGCAGCAGTTGGTTCAACTGGTAACTCAACAGGAGCACACTTACATTTTGAAATAAGAATAAATGGAAACCATGTAAATCCACAAAATTATATGTATAATTAAAACAAACAATCTGGGGACACTTCCCAAAATGTACATTTTGGGAAGTGTCCCCAGATTGTTCAAAAAAGAGGCACTCCTATTACAGAGTGCCTTTTTCATAGTTAGAGAGGATATTTGCCTTTACTTGAAATCTTTAATAAACTCATGGAGTGAATTGCAAATAGCAATTTTCTCCTTAACGGACATTGGAGTTTTGGGTCTTTCCTGATATGGTTCGAAGTTCTCACATTTACAAACAGCGAAAACCTCGTTACTACAAGTCAGACTGCCGTCTGGATTGAAAGAAGGTCTTTTGATAGTTTGATATCCCACATCTATAAAGGGATATTTTTCTAACCTCTTCCAACAATGACGAACTTTCTTGCATCCGCCCTGATTGTCAGGAAGAGCACTTAAATGAGAACATTCTCTACACATATGAATATCATTATAGATATTCGTTGCTATTACAGAGATGTCGCATTTGAGTAATGCAAGATAGTATCTACCATATTCCTTTAAAAGGAACAAAGTGGAGTCTAATGTCTTGTTTTTCTGAAGTTTCCTTATTAATTCAAGCTCTTCGAGAGTGATCTCTTTAAGAGGTATCCTAAAGGAGCCTTTTTTAACAAAGATAGATATCATTGTCCGTTCTTTGTTAATGCAGATGCTTGGGTTTTCTTCAAAAGTGGTTTTTTCCTGGGGCGCGTTGAGTGTTACATTCTTCATCATAATGTCTAAATCCTCCTTAATTGTTGTATTTTTGTGTTTTACAGTTTTTACTAATGTGTCTTGTGCCATTGGAATCACCTCATTTTTGAATTTTAAATGTCTCGGGTTGTGCGTATCTCTAACTATTTATAGAAATTCGCAAACGAATTGCTTACAATTATATCATATTATGTTAAATTTTACAATAGTTTTTTATAATATAATGCAAATTAATCCACCGGAACCTTCATTTACAATACGCTCTAGAGTTTCCTGCAATTTTGCTTGTGCATCTTCCGGCATTTTAGAAAGTTTTGTCTGCAGCCCTTCATTAACAAGTTCATGCAAGTTTTTTCCAAAAATGTTAGATTCCCATATTTTTTTAGGGTCATTTTCAAATTCAGAAAGTAAGTAATTTACTAATTCTTCTGATTGTTTCTCAGAACCTACAATAGGCGAAACTTCTGTTGTTACATTAGTTTTTATTAAATGAATTGATGGGGCTGTAGCTTTTAATTTTACACCAAATCTTGAGCCCTGTTTAACCATTTCAGGTTCATCCAAAATGAGCTCATCTATTGAAGGAGTTACAATTCCGTATCCCTTCGCATTTACTTCATCTAAAGCATAAGCAATTTTATCGTATTTTTTCTTTGCAGAAGAAAGCTCGGAAATTGTACTAAATAAGTCACCTTCATTTGCAATTTCTACACCTGTCATTTCTGAAAGTGCTTTGTAGAATAGGTTTTCTTTAAGAGTAATTGATATATTTACATTACCATTTCCAAGTTCAATGCTGTCAATTATGCTTTTTTCTATTATCTCAGTCTGAGATATACTCTTTACAGATAATGGAATTTCTTTTAAAATATTTGCTTCATTAAAAGCACCTTTTATTTCGTTAAATAGTTCAGTTTTTAAAGGATGAGAAAAATCTAATCCATCAATCCATCTAGGAAATTTTATATTTATTTGTTCAATAGGAAATTCATATAAAATTTTTGAGAATATATTTGTAATATCATCGATTTGCAAGTTTTCGCAATTTGTAGGAATCACAAATGCATCATATTTAGCACTTAAATTTTCAGCAAGCTCTTTAGTATATGTAGAATCTGGTGTTGATGAATTTAACAAAATAACAAAAGGTTTGTTTAGTTCTTTCAATTCATAAACAACTCTTTCCTCTGCAGCAATATAATCTTCTCTTGGAATGTCTGTAATAGAACCATCTGTTGTAACTAGTATACCAATTGTAGAATGTTCTTGAATTACCTTTTTTGTTCCAATTTCTGCAGCAGTTTCAAATGGAATTTCTTCTTCAGACCATGGAGTTTTAACCATTCTTGGCATTTCATCTTCTAAATAACCAATTGCATTATCAACCAAATATCCAACGCAATCAACTAAACGAGTTTTTAATTTTAAATTATTTTCAAGAGTAATTTCGATTGCTTCATTTGGAACGAACTTTGGCTCTGTTGTCATTATAGTTCTTCCGCCAGCACTTTGGGGCAATTCATCTCTTGCACGTTCTTTTTTGTAGTCATTATTAATATTTGGAATAACAAGCAAATCCATAAATTTCTTAATAAATGTAGACTTCCCAGTACGAACAGGTCCTACTACTCCGACATAAATGTCACCTTGTGTCCTTGAACTAATATCTTGATATAGATCCATATTTTTCATCTATATACCTCCTTGAATATTTTTTGTTTTTTAAACATGTACTAAACTTTACTTAATTTATATGGAGATTTTATTTAAATATGACAAAAATATTGCAAATTAAAAATCTATGTGATACAATGACAAAAATAACTAAAGAAACATATTATGTAGTAATAGATAAAATGCCTGAAAATAGGCTTTTTTAAATCCAAAAGGAGATGTAGAAAAATATGAATGAAATTGAAAAAGCAAAAGAAATTTTAAATGAATACAATCAAGAACATATTGTAAAACTTTTTGATAAAATTGACGAAGAAAAACAGGCAGAACTTGCAAAACAAGTATTAAATATCGATTTTCATAAAATGGCAGAATTGTTTGAAAACACAAAGAAGGTACCGGAAATAAAAGAAAAAACAATTGAACCAATTAAGTATTTAGATAAAGCAAAACTTTCATATCAAGAAAAAGAAGAATTTGATAATTTGGGAATAAAAGCTATAAAAAATGGCCAATATGCAGTAGTAACAATGGCTGGAGGACAAGGAACTAGACTAGGACATCCAGGACCAAAGGGAACATTTAAACTAGATGTTTATGGTAAAGGTAAATATCTATTTGAAATATTGGCGGAAAATCTAAAAGAAGCTAATAAAGCTTATGGAGTTACAATTCCTTGGTACATAATGACAAGCAGGGAAAATAACCAAATGACAAAAGATTTCTTAGAAAAAAACAACTATTTTGGTTATGACAAATCTTGTGTAACACTATTTATGCAAGGAGAATTACCACTTTTAAATACAGAAGGAAAACTTCTAATAAGCAAAGACATGAAAATAAAAGAAGCATCAGATGGAAATGGTGGAACGTACTCATCTTTAAGATCAAGTGGAGCATTAGCAGATATGAAAGAAAGAGGAGTAAAATGGGTATTTATTGGTAGTGTTGATAATGCTTTATTAAAAATGGTTGATGTTACATTATTAGGAATGACAATTGATAAAAACTATCAAATAGCTTCAAAAACAGTTGTTAAAGCAAATGCACATGAAAAGGTTGGAGTATTCTGCAAATTCAACAACCATCCAAAAGTTATTGAATATACAGAATTACCAGAAAAAATGGCAGAAGAAGTTGATAGTAACGGGGAATTAAAATTTAGCGAATCACACATTATGTGCAATTTATACTCAATAGATGCTATAGAAAAAATAAGCACAGAACCTTTAATGTATCATACAGCATTCAAGAAAAATTCATATATAGATGAAAATGGAAAAGAAGTTGTTCCAGATTCACCAAATTCATATAAATTTGAATCATTCATATTTGATGCATTTGAATTTTTCGATGATATTGCAATCCTAAGAGGTTGCAGAGAGGATGACTTTGCTCCTGTAAAAAATAAAGATGGTGCAGATAGTCCTAAAACAGCTAAAGAGTTGTATGAAAAGTACTGGTCCAGGCAACTTCAGAGATAATTATTTTGAATTATAAAAACAATATGTTAAATGTGAGTGAGGAAAAAATGAAAATAACAATAAATGATTTATATAATTTAGATGAAACAATAGCAAAAAAACTTTTCGAAGGTGCAACATATCCTTGGGAAGTACTTCCAAAGATAAAAGAGTTTATAATAGAATTAGGAAAAACATTAGACAAAGACGAATATGAAGAAATTTCAGAAAATGTTTGGGTTGCAAAATCAGCAAAAGTTGCTCCAACAGCTTTCATAGCTGGACCTGCAATAATAGGTAAAAATGCTGAGGTAAGACATTGTGCTTTTATTAGAGGCAGTGCAATAGTTGGAGAAAATTCTGTTGTTGGAAACTCAACAGAATTAAAAAATGTAGTTTTATTTAACAACGTTCAAGTACCACATTATAATTATGTTGGAGATTCAATATTGGGTTATAAATCTCACATGGGAGCTGGTTCAATAACTTCAAACGTTAAATCAGATAAAAAGCTTGTAATAGTTAAAAACGGTGATGAAAAAATAGAAACAGGTTTAAAGAAATTCGGAGCCATGATTGGAGATAATGTTGAAGTAGGGTGCGGCTCAGTGCTAAATCCAGGAACAGTGGTTGGAAGAAATACTAATATTTATCCACTTTCTTCAGTAAGAGGAACAATTGCTGAAAATAGTATATATAAAAATCAAGGAGAAATTGTAAACAAACACTAATTTTCTTGAAAAAATCTTAAAAATATTGTATAATATAAGTGTATAGGATGAGATAAAAAGAAGGTTAGGAGGGATTAACATGAAAGATGAAAAAGAGAAAAAAGAAATAGAAGTTGTAGATGGAGATGGAAGTAACTTAGATATTTCTCCAGTATATGAAGATATAAATGAATTTAGACCAAAACCAAAGGATAAGAAACCAAAAGATATAGTTATTCCAAAATAGAATCTAGCATTTTTGCTAGATTTTTATATTGTTATTAACTTAGGATATATTGTTTTTTACTCTCCCCCAACTGCATAAGAAAGCCTATATAAAAAAGTTCTCCAAAACTTTTTTTATAAGGCTTTCTAATTTGTCGGTCCCCACAGCGTTCGTAAAAAACAATATATCTAGTGTTCAATAAAAAATAAACTTGAAAAATATAAAAAAATAGTGTAAAATAAGAACAATACGTTTGAAAAGAGGAATATTAATGGAAATAGATAAGATTAAATCAATAATAGAAGCAGTTTTATTTTCAGCAGGAAGAAGCGTAACAAAAAAAGAATTATCATTAATTTTAGAATTATCAAATCAAGATATTGAACAAATTGTAGAAAGTATGAAAGAAGATTACAAACAAGATAAACATGGAATTGAACTAATATCAGTAGATGACAGCTATCAATTGTGTTCAAAAAAAGATTTGCATGAATTTATTTATCCTGTAATAGATAAAAGAGCAAAACCAAATCTTTCAAATGCTGCTTTAGAAACTATTTCGATTATTGCATATAATCCAAGAATAACAAGACCAGAGATAGAAGCAATAAGAGGAGTAAGTGCAGATGGCTGTATTTATAAACTTTTAGAATATGGTTTAATAGAAGAAGCTGGAAAGGCGGATTTACCGGGAAAACCAATGACATATAAAACAACACCAGATTTCTTGAAAATGTTTGGTTATTCATCTTTGAATGATTTGCCAGAACTACCAAGATACAAACTAGATAGTAATAAACAGATTGTTATAGATGAATTAATTGAAAATGAAACACAAGAACCAGAAGCTAAACCTGAGGCTCCAATGCCCAGCGTTTCTGAATAATTTTTAACAAAAATAGAAAGGAAAAATAAAAATGGGAAAAGATCAAAACTTTGTAAAAGATATAACAAATATTGAAGAAGATTTTGCACAATGGTATACAGACATTGTAATAAAAGCAGAACTTGCTGATTATTCAGAAGTAAAAGGATTTATAGCATATAGACCATATGGATATGCTTTATGGGAAAATATACAAAAATATGTAGATGCAGAATTCAAAAAAAGAGGAGTAGAAAATATAGCATTACCAATGCTTATGCCAGAACATTATCTAACAACAGAAAAAGAACATGTTGAAGGATTTGCTCCAGAAGTAGCTTGGGTTACATTTGGTGGAGGAAAAGAATTAGAAGAAAGACTATATATTAGACCAACATCTGAGCCAATGTTTTGTAGAATGTATGCGAGATGGGTAAATTCATGGAGAGATTTGCCTATGAAATATAATCAATGGTGTAATGTATTAAGATGGGAAAAAGAAACACGTCCAATTTTAAGAAGTAGAGAATTCTTCTGGCAGGAAGGACACACAATGCATGCAACAGAAGAAGAAGCTAGAGAATTAACATTAGAAATGTTAGATGTATATGCAGATACAATAGAAAACTTTTTAGCAATACCAGTAACAAAAGGAAAGAAAACTAATCTAGAAAAATTTGCTGGAGCTGTTGATACATATACAGTAGAAACTTTAATGCATGATGGAAAAGCACTTCAAGCTGGAACATCACATTATTTAGGACAAAACTTTACAAAACCATTTGGAGTAAAATTCCAAACAAAAGAAGGAAAAGAAGAATATGCATATCACACATCTTGGGGAGTTTCAACAAGACTAATAGGTGCAATAATCATGGCACATGGTGATAATAGAGGATTAAAATTACCACCTAAAGTAGCTCCAATTCAAGCTGTAATAGTTCCAATCCAAATGCAAAAAGATGGAGTTCTAGATAAATGCCAAGAAGTATTTAATAGTTTAAAAGATTCATTTAGAATAAAACTAGACGATAGAGATCAATATTCTCCAGGTTATAAATTTAATGACTGGGAAATGCGTGGTATACCAGTTAGAATAGAAATGGGACCAAGAGATATTGAAAATAATAAATGTATAGTTGTAAGAAGAGATACATGCGAGAAAATAGAAGTTGGACTAGATAATTTAAAAGAAGAATTAGCAAAATTGATGGAAGAGATTCAACAAAACATGTACAATATGTGTTTAGAAAATGTAAAAAATAAAACATCAGAAGCACACAATATGGAAGAATTTGAGAAGAATTTGAATGAAAATCAAGGATATATCAAAGCAATGTGGTGTGGAGATGACGCTTGTGAAGAACATATTCATGAAGTCACAGGAGCTAAATCTAGATGTATACCATTTAAAGAAGAAATAATAGATGGTAAATGCGTAGTTTGCGGGAAACCAGCAAAACACATGGTAATGTGGGGAAAACAATATTAGAATTAAAAGCAATGAAATAAAAACTCATTGCTTTTTTAGTTGAAAAAAATAAACACTTTACTTGCAATTTTTTGAATAATATTGTATAATATTTTACCGATAAAGGAGAAAAATAATGCAAAATAAAAGCTTCAATAAAATAGTAAATATATTATACAATGAGGAAATAGAGAATATAAATGGCGAAGAATTAGAGGGAACAAAAAAAGGAACAATTACTATTGAACCCAAAATTCTTTATGATAAATTTTCTGGAAATATGAAAATGGAATTCAAAATTGGAAAAAACAAAATGTACAAAATAAAAAATCTAGCTGAATTCTATTCAAAAATGATGAATAAAGAAAATTACAAATATAAAGAAGGATTGCAATTTACACATCAAGAAAGTGAATTTACAGATGAGAGCAAGCCATTGCTAAAATTTATTTTGAAATATGCAGAAATGATTAGATTTGCAAATTCAAACTCTAATAGTAATTATAAATACTTTGGGAAAGCCTTAAACGAAAACACAATTCTAATTGGAAATAGTGGAATAGATGAGATATTTGAAATTTTAAAAGGAAAAGAAGTTGAATTTTATAAAGACGCAAAAGATGAAAAGGTTAAATTTGTAGAAGATAATCCCAAGATAGTATTCAACTTAAAACAATTGCAAAATGGAAATTTTGTATTAGAACCTAACATTGACATATATAAAATAATTTTAATTAAAGGAAAAGATTTTAAATATATCTTAAACAATAATAAATTATATAAATGCGATAAAGGCTTCGAGAATACTGCAATAAAACTTATAGAATTATATAGACAAAACTATTTAACAGAATTAACACTAGAAAAACAAGAGTTAAGAGAGTTTTTTTCAATAGTTATGCCTAAAATGAAAAATGCAATAAAAATAAAAAATATAGATGAAAGCGAATTAGAACAATATAAGCCAAAACAATTAGAAGTTAAAGCATTTTTTGATTTTGATAAAAATGGCAATGTAATTGGAGATGTCACATTTAAATATGGAAAAGAAGAATTTAATCCACTAGATGAATCTAAAAAAAATACTTTTCCACGTAATATAATTGATGAAACAAAGGCGTTAAACATGTATAGAAAAACAGGCTTTATGTTTGATGCCAAAAACTTGAGATTTATCTTACCAGACGAAGAAAAAATATATGAATTTATGTCAGAAGATATTCAAAATTATATAAACAGATTTGAGGTTTTAGTTACAGATAATTTCAAAACAAAACAAATAAAAAATCTAAAAATTGGTGGATTAGGAATAAAAATTCAAAACGATCTTCTATCAATAGACTTAGAAAACTTAAACATTGACATTGATGAACTAAAAGGAATAATGGAAAAATATGAATTACGTAAAAAATATTATAGATTAAAAGACGGTAGTTTTTTAAATTTAGAAGATAGCAAAGAGACAGAATTCTTAGACAAACTTATAAACGGAATGGATGTTAAATACAAAGATATTGAAAAGGGAGAAATTACTCTTCCAATAAATAGAACAATGTATTTGAATACAATATTAAAAAGCTTAAATTCTACACCAATTGAAAAAAATGATGAGTATAAAAAAATTGTAGCTAGTTTAGACAAAAATGGATTAGATGAAATTCAAATACCACAAGAATTAGACGAAGTATTGAGATTTTATCAAAAAACAGGGTTTAAATGGCTAAAATTGCTGGATAGCTATAAATTTGGCGGGATTTTGGCAGATGACATGGGACTTGGTAAAACAATTCAAATTTTATCTGTAATTTTAGATTATATAGAAAATTATAGCAATAAAGAATATATAAATGGACAAGAAAGTGTAGAAAACAAAAAGGCAAGTTTAGTTATAGCGCCAAGCTCTTTGACTTTAAACTGGAAAAAAGAAGCGGAAAAATTTGCAAAAGACCTTAAAGTAATGGTTATAAGAGGAAGTCAGCAAGAACGAAATGACTTAATAAAACAAATTGATAATTATGATTTAGTTATAACATCTTATGATTTATTAAAAAGAGATATTGAACAATATAAGGAAAAAGATTACAACTTTAGGTTTATAATTGCAGATGAAGCTCAGTATTTGAAAAATAGCAATACACAAAATGCTAAAGCAATAAAAAAATTAAAAGCAGATACAAGATATGCATTAACAGGTACACCAATAGAAAATTCATTGGCAGAATTATGGTCAATATTTGATTTCATAATGCCAGGATATTTATATGATTATAAAAAGTTTAAAAATGTATACGAAGCACCAATAGTTAGAGAAGAAGACGGCCAAAAACTTGAAAAATTAAGGACTTTAATAGAACCATTTGTGTTAAGAAGAACTAAAAAAGAAGTTTTGACAGAATTACCGGAAAAAGTGGTAACTGTTTTAGAAAGTGAAATGCAAGAAGAACAACAAGAAATATATTTATCTTATTTATCAAATATAAGAAGTGATGTAGCAGAATTGATTGAACAAAATGGATATGGAAGAAGTCAAATGAAAGTATTGGCAGCACTTACAAGATTAAGACAAATTTGTTGCCACCCAGGTCTATTTATAAAAGACTATCAAGGAGAAAGTAGCAAATTAGAACAATGTATGGAAATTGTTGAAGAAGCTACAAAAGGCGGTCACAAAATTTTATTGTTTTCTTCTTATACATCAATGCTTGAAATTATTGAAGAAAAGCTTAATAAAAAACATATTAAATATTTTAAATTAACTGGTTCAACAAAGGTTGACGAAAGAATTAATTTAGTAGATGAGTTTAATTCTAATGACGATATAAAAGTATTTTTGATTTCATTAAAAGCAGGTGGAACGGGTCTAAACTTAACAGGAGCAGACATGGTAATTCACTATGACCCATGGTGGAATATATCAACTGAAAATCAAGCAACAGACCGTGCTTACAGAATTGGACAAAAGAATAATGTCCAAGTGTATAAGCTTATTACTAAGAATTCTATTGAAGAAAAAATATATGAACTTCAACGCAAAAAAGAAACATTGATTGATAATGTGCTTGATACTAAGACGACTTTCATTAACAAATTATCAAAAGATGATATTATGAGTCTTTTTGAATAAACATTAGTTATTAAAAGAGAAAGGGTAGATGTATGAATAATTATATTACAATAATAGGGGGAGGATTAGCTGGGACTGAAGCAGCTTATCAGATTGCTAAAAGAGGCATTAAGGTTAAGTTATACGAGATGAAACCTATTAAGTTTTCTGAAGCTCATAGTAATAAGGATTTGGCCGAAATTGTTTGTAGCAATTCTTTTAAGTCTAATCTGTTAACAAATGCTTGTGGCTTATTAAAAGAAGAACTTAGAAGACTAGATTCTTTACTTATTCGTATTGCGGATGAAACAAAAGTGCCGGCAGGACAAGCTTTAGCAGTTGATAGAGAAGAATTTTCCAAAAGAGTAACGCAAGAAATTGAAAATAATTCGCTAATAGAGGTAATAAATGAAGAAGTTACAGATAATTTAGAAGAGCTTGCCAAAGATGGAATTGTTATAATTGCAACTGGACCATTGACTTCTTTTGGACTATCTGAACAAATTCAAAGGCTAACTGGTCAGGATAAGTTTTATTTTTATGATGCTGCAGCACCAATTGTAAGTAAGGAAAGTATAGATTTTAACATAGCTTTTTATGGAGATAGATATTCTCAGGAAAAGAAGAAGGATGAGACAATTGAAGAGTGGCATGAAAGACTTGAAAAACAAGAGCAAGATGAACAAAGCTATATAAATCTTCCAATGAGCAAAGAAGAGTATGAGGCATTTTGGAAGGCATTGGTAGAAGCGGAAGTAGTGACATTACATGATTTTGAAAAAAGAGAAATATTTGAAGGGTGTATGCCGATAGAGATAATGGCCAAAAGAGGCATAGATACATTGCGATTTGGACCGCTAAAACCAGTAGGATTCGATGATCCAAGAACAGGAAGAAGACCATATGCAATAGTTCAATTAAGACAAGATGATAAAATTGCAAGTATGTATAATATAGTAGGATTCCAAACAAACCTAAAATATGGAGAACAAAAAAGAGTATTTAGCATGATTCCAGGCTTACAAAATGCAGAATTTGTTAAATACGGCGTAATGCATAGAAATACATACATAAACTCACCAGAACTATTAGATGAAACATACAATCTAAAAACAAATCCAAACATATACTTTGCAGGCCAAATAACAGGAGTAGAAGGATATGTCGAATCAATATCATCAGGCATGGTAGCAGCCCTAAACGCAATTGCATACTTTGGGGACACTTCCCAAAATGTACAAAAAGTAACTTTCCCAGAAATGACAGTTATAGGTGCACTTGCAAAATACATATCAACACCAAATTCGAAATTCCAACCGATGAATGCAAATTTTGGAATACTTCCAGAACTAGAAGGAAAGAAAATAAAAGACAAAAAACAAAGATATATGGAACTATCAAAAAGAAGTCTAGAAAACTTTACGGAAATATAGAAAAAATTCTAAGTTTTTATTGACTTTTGGCATGAAAGATGATAAAATATAAACCGCTATGGTAAAACATTCGAAAGAGTGAATTCCGTAACGGTTTATTATATTTTATAGGAGGTGAAATTTAAGTGCCAACAATTAATCAATTAGTTAGAAAAGGAAGAAAA
>CAMPBS010000016.1 GCA_946639585.1 uncultured Clostridium sp.
AAATAAATTGAAATATGATTGTGAAATAAAAATATATAAGCAAGGCGATATTATAATAACAAAGTGTGATTATTATGAAGAGAAAAGGTAGTTGGGTAGCTGATAGAATCATACAAGATAAGAAGAAACAAGATTATTTTAAGAGATTAGCAGATAGAAGAAAAAATAAAGAGGTTATTAATGAAAGAGACAACAGCACTAAATCAGATAAGTAAAATAGTAAGCAAGATAAATTATAAATCAGTTTATATTGAAATAGAAACAAATGATGATAAATATATTTTAGAAAAACAATCAAATAAAAGAATAGGTTTTAAAGTGGAACAAAACACTATAAAGTAGGGAGATGATACAATGAAAGAAAAACATCCAGGTGGTAGACCACCAAAATATAAAACTAAAGAAGAAATGCAAGAAAGAATAGATAAATATTTTAACGAATGCGACAATAAACATGAACCATATACAGTAACAGGATTAGCAATGGCATTAGATATAGATAGAAGAACACTTTTAAACTATAGTGATAAAGATGAGTTTTTTCCCACAATAAAAAAGGCAAAGCTGAGAGTTGAAAACTATTTAGAAAAAAGATTAATAAATGATAGTAGCACAACAGGAATAATATTCAATCTAAAAAATAACTATGACTGGAAAGATAAACAAGAAATAGAACATTCGGGAAAACTAAAACTTGAGGATGTTTTATGAAATATACAGCAGAGTATTTAATACAAAAGAGAAAAGAAAAGTGGAATAAAACTCAAAGCATAGAAGAAGACAAAAATTTTAGAGAAGCAGTAGCAAATGAATTATATAAAAATAAGGAATTTTTAGAAGAAGTTAAAAATAACCCTGAGTATTTAATAGAGTTAGAATTTGTAATAGTAAATAAACAACAAAAGACAGTGCCTTTTTTTATAAATGATGTCCAAAAGGATTTTATAAATAATAAGTTAAATAGAGCCATAGAAGATTATAACAATGGAAGAATAACAGATTTAACTTTTTTGGTATTAAAAGGAAGACAACAAGGATTTACAAGTGTAATAACAGCATATCAATTAGCTTGTTCTCTACTAAAAAAGAATTTTCAAGGTTTTACTTTATCAGATAAAGCAGATAATACAGAAACAATCTTTCAAAATAAAGCTAAATTTCCTTATGATCAATTACCAGAAATGTTACAACCAACAGAAAAATTCAATAATAGAAAACAACTATTGTTTGAAAAATTAAATTCGAATTGGGAAGTAGATACAGCAACAGAGAATGTAGGACGTTCAAAAACTATAAATTTTTTTCATGGTTCAGAATGTGGATTCTGGAAAAGTATGTCTAAAATACAAGCAGGATTAGGTGAAGCCTTTACAAAAGATTGCATAAAGATTTATGAAAGTACAGCAAATGGATATAATGATTTTCAAAAGCTATGGAGTAGTAAAAGCTGTATAAATTGTTTTTATGAATGGTGGAAAACAAGAGAATATAGAGTAAATTTTGAAAATGAAGAAGTTAAAAATAAGTTTATTGAAGATATAAAAAATAAAAAAGAATGGATTTTTGAAAGAATAAAGATACTTACAGATGAAAAAAAATTAGAGCTAGAGCAGGTGTATTGGTACTACAAAAAGTATATATCATATATTGACAAAGAACTTATAAAACAAGAATATCCTTGTAGTGCAGAAGAAGCATTTTTAGCATCAGGTAATTGCTATTTCGATAAAGAAAAAATAGTAAATAGAATAGCACAATTGAAAGAACCTATTAAAGCAGGTTCTTTTATTTATGACTATGACGGCCTAAAAATAACTAATATAAGATGGCAAAATGATATAAACGGATTTATAAAGATATATGAAACACCTAAAAAGAATTATCCATATGTTCTTTCAGGAGATACAGCAGGAGAAGGATCAGATTATTTTATAGGACAAGTATTAGATAACACAACAGGAAAGCAAGTTGCAACATTAAGAAAAGAATTTGATGCAGATGAATATACACGACAAATGTACTGTTTAGGTAAGTATTACAATAATGCTTTGATAGGAATTGAATCTAATTTTGATACATATCCAATAAAAGAAATAGAACGACTAGGCTATAAAAAACAATACATTAGAGAAAAGGCAGATACATTTACAGGAAAGATTGCAAAAGCTTATGGATTTGAAACAAACAAAAAAACAAGACCATTAATTTTAAGTGAATTACAAGCAATAATAAATGATTATATAGATTTAATAAATGATAAAGAAACATTAGAAGAAATGCTAGTATTTGTACGAAATGAAAAAGGTAGACCAGAAGCACAAGAAGGATGCCATGATGACTTAGTCATGGCATTAGCAATAGCATTTCATATAAGAGAACAACAAGAGATGACAGTAAAACAAGATAATCACGAATTAGACTATAACATAATGAAAGACTTTGGATTCGAAAGAGAAGTAGAAGGAGATTTTGGAAGCAGAATTGAGGTGTTTTAAATGAATAACATAATTATGATTAGAGTAAATGGAACAATGACTAAAGAATTTTATGATGATTTTAGACAAAAAATGCTAAAAGATATAAAAGAAGGTTTATTTATAGTAGATGATACTGTTAAAGATGTAATTGTAACAAGAATGGAAGGATTAGGAATAGAGGAGGAAATAAAAGATGAAAAAGAAAGTATTTAGAGAAAGATATTCAACTATTGAAGAAAACACAACAGTTGAAAAGACAGAAAAAGTAGAAGAAAAGAAACCTACAAAGAGAGGTAAAAAGAATGATAAATCTGATAAATAGTTTAATACCAGTCGTATGCCTAAGCATACGGCTTTTTTATTGGTTATAGATTAAATAAACCTAATAAGCAACCAACTAAGTTACAGAATCCAATAACTGTAATTAAAGAAAAAAGACAAGAAAAGAAAGATGAAAAGAAACTAGAGAAGCAAAGAGATTATTGGTCAGATGTATTCGAAAACTTAGAAAACTTTGATGGAACACCAGAGAGTCAAAAGAAGGTGAGGAATGTAGATGAAATATGAAGATGAAAATGTAACAAGTGTATGGAAAGACTTCGAAAAAGGCAGAATGTATAACAGAATGAAAAACTTATATAGAGATACAGAACAAAATTATGACTACTATTATGGTAATCAAGCTAAATATCTTAATATAGGTAAAGAAACACCAGTAGTACTTAACATCATCAAAAGTATAGTTAAATACAAGTTAGGAGTTGTAAATTCTAATGCTTATGCAATAGTCTACAATCCTAATTTTTATGATGCTACTACAGAAACAGAATTACTTAAAGAACTTTGCAAAGTATTAAGTCGCCATGCAAACAAAGTATGGGAGTTGCAACAAGTAGGCTCTAAAATTAAAGAAGTTATGAAAGATGCTTGTATTAATGATGAGGGTATTTTGCATAGTTATTTTGATATAGAAAAACAAGAAATAGCAACAGAAGTAATAGATAAAAATAATGTGTATTATGGTAACGAAAATGATAGTGATATACAGAATCAACCATATATCATAATTAGTTACAGAAAACCAGTAACACAAGTAAGAGAAGAAGCTGAAAGATTAGGAATAGACAAAGAAAAAATAGAACTAATTACTTCAGATGGAGAAACATTAGAACAAGCAGGATATTCAAGTACAACTGATGAAGTAAATCCTATGTGTTTAGTATTACTTAAATATTATAAAGAAAATGGAAAAGTATTTTATACAAGAGCTGTAAAATCTGTTGAGTTAGAAGTTAAGCAAGAAACAGGCGAAACATTATATCCTGTATGTCATATGTGCTGGGAAAAAGTCAAAGGTTCTTCAAGAGGTGTGGGGGCTGTTCGTAATGTTATAACAAATCAAATCGAAATAAACAAAATAGCAACAAGAAGAGCTTTATCAGTAAAACTAAGTGCATTTCCTAAGCCAATTGTTAATGAAGATTTTATAAGTAATCCTAGTGCGTTAGAGACAGTTGGAAGTCCAATAAAACTTAAAGGTGGAGCTTCAATAGAAGATGTAAGAAAACAAGTAGGTTATTTAAATCCAGCAAGTATGTCATTAGATGCTAAGAACTTACAAGATGATATACAACTAAATACAAAAGATTTAGAAGGAGCTGGAGATGTAGCAACAGGTTCAGTAGACCCTACACAAGCTTCAGGTAAAGCAATTTTGGCTGTGCAACAAGCTACACAACAACCTTTAAATGAACAAGTTGATACATATAAAACATTTATAGAAGATTTAGCAAGAATATATTTTGATATGTGGAAAGCTTATAAAGTAGATGGTATGCAAGTTTTAATGGAACAAAAGAACGAAGCAGGAGAAATAATAGAAGTACCATACCAAATTCCATATGAAGTTTTAAAAAGAATAGAACCTTATATTAGGGTAGACATAACACCTAAATCACCATATGATAGATATGCAGAAGAACAATCATTAGAAAACTTATTTATGAGTGATAAAATAACATTCGAAGAATATGTAGAAGCTCTTCCAGAAGGTAGTGTAATGCCTAAAGATGTGCTACAAAAAATCTTAGAGAAGAGAAAAGAAAATCAAGAAAAATTAACACAAATGCAAATGCAAGCAGACCAAATCAATAGTGCATTGAATCAAGTAATGCAAGAAGAAACCAATACAAGTAATGATATAGAGACAATAGCAAATCAAGGAGAAATGATTAATTCCAATATGATGGGAGGAAGTCAAAATGAAGTGTCCTCAATGTAAAATAGTTGAAATGTTAGTAACTAAAGTAAAAAACAATACAATTTATCATAAGTGTAAACAATGTGGAAGAGAAGAACAAGAAGAAATTAAGAAAGTAATTAAAGTTGAACCGTAAAGGTTCTTTTTTTATATGTCCAGAACTTGCGTATTGACAATAAAAGGTGCATGGGAGCCGACAGGCTATAAATGGGAGGTTAAAAATGTTTATTGAAAATGACAACGAAGATGTTGTAATGAATGATGTACCTGAAACATCAGAAGAAAATCTTGAAGAAGTTGACACTAGTACTAGTGAAAGTGTAGAAGAACCTATTCAAGATACAGTCGAAGAGACTGAAACAAATTCCGAAGATAACATTGATAAGCTAGTAGAGGAAAGAGCTAATAAGATGTTTGAAGAAAAAGTCAAAGATAGATTAGCAAGAGATAGAGCTAGCCAAGAAAGAAAATATAACAAAGAACTAGCTAAATACAAATACCTTGAAAGTGTTATTAATGCTGGATTAGGAGTAGATAACTTAGATGATGCAATCAACAAAACATCTAGTTTTTACAAAGAGCAAGGAATTAACATACCAGAATTTCACGACAGTTATAGTGAAAGAGATGAAAAGATTCTAGCTCAAGCAGATGCACAAGAAATTATAGATTTAGGTAGAGAAGAAATGGAAGCAGAAGCAAATAGAATAGCATCTATTCCAATGGAACAAAGAACTACTAGAGAAAAAACTATATTTGAGACAGTCTGCAAAGAACTAATCAATTTAAAAGATATAGATGAATTAAAAGCAAAAGGTTATAAAACAGATATTCTTGAAACAAAAGACTTTATCAAGTTTAGAGACCGTTTCAATGTAAATACACCTATATCTGAAATATACGAAATGTATAACAAAATTAATGGACAAACAGTAAAACAACCTGCAAGCCCAGGTAGTGCAAAAACCAATAATTCAAATGGTGAAATAAAGGATTATTATACACCAGATGAAGCAAGAAAATTTACTGAAGAAGATTTAGAGAGAAATCCTAAATTAATGGCAGTATTAGAAAAGTCTATGCAATCATGGGGTAAATACAAATAATAATCCTATAAAGAAAGGATATAAATATGGCTATAACAAATTTCCAACAAACAATATGGAGTAGAAAATTTAATCTAGCATTAGAAACAATAACATCATTAAGAAATCACTGTGATTTTAAATATGAAAAAGATTCTAAAAATGCTAAAGAAGTAAAAATATTAAATGTAGTAAGACCTACAATTAGAACTTATGTACCAGGCACAGCAATTACTAGAGAAGGAGCAACAGATGGTTCAATGCTATTGAAAATTGATCAATTCAAATACTTCAACTTTGAAGTCGATGATGTAGATAAAGCTCAATCTGTACCAGGATTAATGGATGAATTAACAAGAGAAGCTTCAAGAGGATTAGCTGAAGAAGGAGACAAATATGTAGCTTCATTAGTTAAAGCTGGAGTAGAAGATGCAACAAATCCAATAGGACAAAGTGCTTCAGTAGTAACTTTAACAAAAGCTAATGCTGTAAGAACTGTAGAAGATGGATTTGCATACTTATACGGTAAAAACTGTAAAGTATCTGATACTTTCTATTTAGAAGTAGCTCCAAAACCATTCACAATCTATAGAGAAGCTTTAACAGAGTTATCAACAAATAACCCTGAAATATTAAAGAAAGGTGCTGTTGGTAAAATCAATAATGCTTATGTATGTATTGAGAACTTACTACCAACAGGAAAAGCAAGTGGAAGTTCATCTGTTGATGATGTTCACTATAATATATTAAGAACATCTAAAGCTATAGCATTTGCTGAACAAATCAACAAAGTAGAAGCATATAGACCTCAAGATGCTTTCTCAGACGCATTAAAAGGACTATATACATATGGTGCTTTAATAACAAGACCAGATGAAATCTATGCAATTAAAACAGCTATGTAGTATAAGAGGGGGAAACCCCTCATTATATCACTTTGAAGGTATAAGCCAGTTCGAATCTGGCAAAAGTGAAAGGAGAAAATAAATGAACGAGTTGTTTACAATTAAGCCTAGTTTAAGACAATATTATGGAAGAACAGTAACAAAAGAAATGGAGTTTGATGAGTTTACGGATGATAAAACAATACATCAGACTTTAAAAGATTTAGTATTAACAACAGAGATTAATAGAGAAAGTGAATTTAACGGAGTAAAAAGTACAGAAAAAAGTATATTAACTCAAGAATTACCAGAGGGAACAATATTAATATGGAACGAAATAGAAGGGTATATATTACCAGACAGAGAAGTATATAAACTAAAAGATTTAAAACAAGAAATAAATGAAATAGAAGAAATATATAAGGAAGTGAACAAAGATGACACTAAATGAAAATAAAAAAATAACATTAGCATTGATAGAAGAGTATTCACCTAATAATGAATACTTAACAGAAGATGAAGATATAGCAAATAGATTAAATTTAGTATATGCTCCTAACTATCAAGAAATAAGTCAAATAAAAAGAATACTTAAAACAAAAGTACTAAAAGATATAACAGGGGAAACAGAAGAAGGGTATGAAGAAATATCATTACCTTCAAATATGTATCAATTAGCAAAGGTAACAGCATTAGATTCTAAAAATAGAGAAGTATCACCAGATTATAGAACTATAGGAAATAAGATATACATAAATAAAGAATCAGATGCAAAATATATATTAGAATACTATATGTATCCAACAGTAATAACACAAGATACAGATAAAGATTTTATGTTAGAGTTAGACCAAGATGCACAATTGATTTTACCATATTTAGTTGCAAATGATATATTAAAAACAGACCCTTCAAGTGATTATCAAGCTTTTGCAAGTGAATATAGAAGAAAATTAGAGCTATTAGATCCACGCAAAACACTTTCTTCTATTGTAATTGAAGAAGGAGTGGTGTAGATGGCAAAGAATAGTGCAATAGGCAAAATGATAAAAAGAGCATATTCAAATTTTAGAGGAATAGATTTTTCAAATGACCCAGGCATAGTTAATATTTCAAGAAGTCCAGATGCTTTAAATGTCTGGAAAAACTACTCAGATACACAAGGAAGTTGTGTAGAAACGAGACCAGGCTATGTCAAATTAGCTGATTTTAACAATAAAATAAACGGATTTTTCGTATATAATAATCAAGCTTTAATTCACAGCGGAACTAATTTATATCTATGGTCAAATTTTCCAGACAGTCCAGAAGAAAAAACACTTTTAAAGAATGATATGAACAACGAAAGAAGTTCATTTGTTATATTTAATAATAAACTATATATCTTAGATGGAAAGTATTTTTTAGTATATGATGAAACTCTAAGAGAAGTAAAAAACAACAATCCATTTATACCAACAACAACAATAGGAAGAAAACCTAGTGGTGGTGGTGAAATGTATCAAGATGTAAACTTATTAACACCATTGCGTAAAAATTCTTTTTGGGGGGATGGTACAAGTACAGACTATTACTTAGATGCTACAGGAATAGATGAAGTAACAGAAGTAATAGTAAATGATGAAGTGGTGGCAAACACAGATTATACAGTAGATTTAATCTTTGGTAAGATAACATTCAATACAGCTCCATCTCAAGCAATAACGAGTGATAATGTAGTAATAACATTTAGTAAAAATATTTCAGGTTATGCAAATAGAATTAGTAAATGTTCTAAAATGGTAATATTTGATAGAAGGGTATTTTTTGCAGGAAATCCAGAATATCCTAATGCAATATTCCATTGTGAACTAAATACACCAGAATATATTTCAGATTTAGCATACTATCAAGATGGAACAGAAGAGAGTATGGTTAAATCAATAGTTGTAGGTAATAATATTTTATGGGTATTCAAAGAAACAAACCAACAAAATGATACTATTTTCTATCATACAGCTACAATAGATTCAACAGGTAAGGTATACCCTAACTATCAAGGAAATGTAAGTACTGGATGTTATGCAGATGCAATTAACTATAAAGATGATATTGTATTTCTAAGTAGAAATGGACTAGAAGGAATAGCAAATGAAAACATAGATTCAAGACAGTTGTTAAATCATAGAAGTAGTTTAGTAGATAACAAATTAATTAATGAAAATAATTATAATTTAGCAATGATGACAGAATGGGAAGGGTACCTTCTAGTGCTAGTTAATCATAAAATATATTTAGCTGATATAAGACAAATGTATCAAGGAATTATAGGTTACGAGTATGAGTGGTATTTATGGGATTTAGGAGTAGAAATTTGTTATTTAAAAGAGTATAAAGGAAAATTATATGTAGGAGCCGAAGATGGCTCTATTTTTGTTTTCGAAGGAACTAACGATAACGGAACAGCAATATTAAGTTATTGGACAACACCTATGGATAATTTCGGTATAGGAAATTTAAATAAAACGACAAATAAAAGAGGTGGAGTAGCAAAAATTAAAACTATTCCAAATGGAGCCATCAAAGTTTCAGAAATAACTAATAAAAGACAAGAAGAAAGGTTTATTAAGCAATATAGTGCGACAGGATTTGATTTTTCGAACATAGACTTTGGAAATTTCTCATTTGTAACGAACAATCAATCATATGTAGTTTATAAAATTAAAGAAAAGAAATTTGTAGAGTTGTCGTTGAAGTTTTATTCAGATGAAATAGATAAACCTTTCGGAATATATAGTGCAATGATAGAAGCCTTTGTAGGCGGATATGTAAAGAAATAGGAGGAATAATATGAGTTTACCAAAATTGAATGATAATTTAAACAAAGTAAGCAGTTTGCCAGAAAAACCAACATTAACATCAGCAGAATTGCAAGCAGTTTTCGACGAAGCGGGTAACATAATAAAAGATTATTTGAATAATACATTAACTGGAGCTATTGAAACATTAATAACAACTACAGTAAACGCCAATAAAACAGTAGTAGAAAATACTTTAACAAGTACAAGTATAACTAGTGCTTTAGCATCAGCACAGGGTAAAGTTTTAAATGAAAGAATAACAACAGTTGCAAATGAAAAACAAAAAATAATTGGTATAGGTACAGATGACCCATCAGGAGGAGAAGATGGAGATGTTTATATAAAAATTTTTGAATAGGAGGTAAGATATGGCAACATCAGGGTCAATTAATACTGGTTCAGTCGGAAGCTTTTATTTTACCTTCGATTGGTACAGAACAGGTTATAGCAGTTCACTTAATGAACATTATATACATTATACAGTAACAGCTCATAACTCTCCTGGGAGTTATAGAACGATTTATTTAAAGGATTTATGGATAGCTGGTAGTCAAAAATATTATGAGGCAGGTGGTTCAACTTGCTATGATGGAACTGTAATAACTTCAGGAGACATAACTATTCCAAGCTCAACAAGTGCTGGTGATGGTTGGTTTAATGTATATTTCGGAGCTGGAGTAGGAACAGCTTCAGGTACAAATTGTAGCTTAGAGGGTAGCTGGGATTTAGATAGGATTCCTAGATATACAACCGTATGGAACTCAGAAAGAGGTAAAAGTTTAAATAGTATTTCTGTAAATTGGACAACAGCAGATGCAAGAGATTGGACTCAATACAGCTTAAATGATGGTGTATGGACTGATGCTTATGATACCGTTGCATCAGATCAGAAAAATGGATATTACACGATATATAATTTACAACCTAATACAACTTATAAGGTAAGAACAAGATGTAGGAGGCAAGATAGTGGCTTATGGAGTGAAGCATCAGACTTATATATAACGACTTATGACATAGCAAAATTAACAACAGTGCCTAATATAAATCACGGAGATAACTTAACAGTTAGCTATACAAATCCAAGTGGTTCTTCATTGGAAATAAGTATATTTAAAACGGATGGATTAACACCAATAGCTAATTATAGAAGTTGTTCAGGAAGTTCTTATACATTTCAATTTACGGATGCAGAATTGGATAAATTATATAAACTTTATGGAAACAATAATTCAGTAACAGTAAGAGTTTATATTAAAACAGCAAATAACTTTAATTACTTACATTTTAAAGAGTTTACAGTTACATTTACAGGAAATCAAAAAACTATTAAAGTTAAAACTTCAGGAGAATATAAAAGAGGCAAAGTTTATGTAAAAGTAGATGGGGCATGGAAACGAGGAATTATATGGACAAAGGTTGACGGAACATGGAAAAAGAGTATATAAAGGAGGAAAAAGATGGAAGGATATGAAGATATAGATAATATCACCAAAAGACAAAACGAAATGTTAGATAATTCGTTACAACAACAAAGAGATATTATAAATAAGCAAACAGACTTAAATGTTGCTGAACTAGAAAGAAATAAACAAGAAATAGACAAAGATGCGAATAAAACGAATCAAGCTCTATATACAGAGTATAGAAAAGCGAGTAATCCATATGGTGCAAATGCAGAGAATTTAGCATCAAAAGGATTAGGAAATAGTGGTTATGCAGAAACAACACAAACTAATCTATATAATACATACCAAAGAAACATAACGGATACTTTAAATAAAGCAAGAGATTTAAAATCTGATTTTGATTTTCAAATTAGCAAAGCAAGACAAACAGGAGACATTACATTAGCTCAAAATTCATTACAAATATACAATCAAAAAATGCAATTATTAGCACAAGAATATGATATGAGAAATAATAGAAAACAATTCTTATATCAACAAGAAAGAGATAGAGCATCAGACAATAAATGGCAACAACAATGGGATTATCAAAAATCAAGAGATGCAGTTGAAGATAGTAGATGGCAAACACAATTTGATTATCAAAAACAAAGAGATGCTGTTGCTGATAGTCAATGGCAAAAACAATATGAACTATCAAAAAAAGCTAGTGCTAGTAGAAGTTCCTCTCGTTCTACTAGCAAAAGTGGTAGTGGAGGAAATTCTGGAGTAGCAGATACAAGCAATTCAAAAGTAACAGCAAAACAAGTAATCAATAATATACAAATAAAACAAGGAACTTTTATGGATAAAAACGGAAAAATAATAGCAAATCCAGGAGTAATAGATGGACTATCAGGAAAAACTTTTGCCAATGTAGAGGATGTATTAAAATATTATAATTTATAGGAGGATAATATGGCTAAAAAGATATGGGAAAAGATGCGTGATGATAGGCTTGCAAATGAAGAATCAAGGCAACAAGAAGTACAACAAGCAAATCAAGATTTTCAAAACTATGCTCAAAATAGTGCGCAAGCAACAGATATATGGAGTAGAGTACAAGATAAGCTTAATTTAGCACAAACGCAGGCACCAACTAACAGTTTTAATTATATAGACACTAAAAAAAGTATACAAAGTAGAGTAAATGAAATAGCTAATATGATTGCTCCAAGAAGAACTAATATATTCAATACAATGGAAACTAATTTGATGCCAATACTTGAACAGCAAAATAAAGAAAAAGCAGAAGAACTTAAAAATAGAAATTTTAAATTAAAAGAAAATCCAGAATTACCTGTTGAATATACAGAAGAGCAAAAAAGAAAATTAATACCAGAAGTAGTCAAAAAGGTTACACAACCAGATTTAGGAGAAGTAACGAGTAATTTTTTTAATGATTCAGGTAGAACTATTGAAAACGCATGGATTGGATTGAAACATGGAGTAGAAGATTCATCTAATTATATAGGTTCGTTCTTTACAGGTGTTCAATCAGAAAATAACAGAATGATAAAAAGAGTATTAGATTCTAACTTAACAGATGAAGAAAAAAGAGCTTATATTTATAATAATTTAAATTCTGAAGAAGCAAATACTGAAAGATTAAATGCAATGATAGAAAACTTAATGCCAGCTAAAAATGTGCCTCAAGAAATATATGATGTACTTAAAGCAGGCTATGATGAACAGCTAAAGAAAATGAAAGAAGAATATGGATTTAGTGATAAAGATTCACAAAAATATGCTGATATATATTCTAAGAATAAAGACAAAATAGATGCAATTGCTTTAAAAGATGAATTTGAAGAATCACGAAAAGCAGAAGATACAAAAATCGCAGAAAACATAGAAAATCAAACTAATATAGTTTCAAGAAAATTAGCAGAAATATCTCCTTCAATGGGGCAAATGCTACCTGGTATGGGATTAAGTATGATCAATCCAGTTTTAGGAACAACATATTTTACAACAAGTGCTGGAGGAGGCTATGTTAGAGATGCTGAAGAAAGAGGAATGTCACCATATGAAGCTAAAACTTATGGTACTATAATGGGAACTTTAGAAGGATTGAGTGAATCTGTAATAACAGGGCAACAAGCTAATAGAATATTGCATAGTTTTGGTAAAAGAGGAATTAGTACTGGAGTTCTAAATAGTACAGGATTTAATATACTTGAGAATGTTGTGCAAGAAGCTATTATGGAACCAGCACAAGAATTAACAGCAGAATTAGTTGGTGGAAAAGATAAAGCTAACTGGGATAATATGCAAGATAGAATGTTTAATGCTGGACTTAATGGTGGAATAATGGGATTAATTTCAAATGGTGCTACTTATGGTTTAGAAAAAACAGGAAAAGCTTATAATAAAATAAAAAACGGACAAGCTTTATCTGAAAATGAGATTAATGCAGTAATACAAGAAAATGTAAAAGCAAGAGGACAAGAAACAGTAGAAAATGATTTTAAACAAGGAGCTAATCAAGTATTCCAACAAGTTTCTACAATCCAAAATGAGCAATCTAATGCGCAAGAACAACAAATTACACCACCAGTACAAGAAAACGTTTCAAATCAAAACGTGGTTGCAAATAATCAAGACAGAGAACGCAGATTACAAGAATTAAAAAATATAGATACTTCTAATATGAGATTTATAGAAAGAGGAAAAATAAAAACAGAAATCAGAGCATTAGAACAAGGATTTAATTCTATTGAGGAATACCAAAAAGCAGAACAAATAAAAAGAGAACAAGCACAAAAAGAATATGAACAAAGACAGAAAGAAAAAGAATTGGAGAAAATAGAACAGCAACAACAACTTGAAAAAGAAATCCAAGAGAGTAATCCTACAAAAAGAGCACAATACGAAATTATACAAAAAACTAATCCAATGCTTGATGATTATCACACTGGAATTAGAAGTCCTAAAGATATAAAAACATTCAATGAAGTTATAAATGATGAGGAAAGCTTTGCATGGGGAGATTTTTCTAAAGAAGATGCACAAAATGCATTAGAACAAGGAAAAATAACCATATATAGTTCATATCCAATAGAAAATGGTACGTTTGTATCAACATCTAAAGTACAAGCTGAGGACTATGCGGGAGGAAAAGGTAAAAAAGTATATTCTAAGGAAGTACCATTAGGAGAAGTGGCATGGATTAATGGAGATGAAGGACAATATGCAAAAGTAGATAGTCTTGCAAATAATCAACAAATAAATAATTTTAGTGGATACACTCAAAGGGAAATAAATAATATAAAAAGTAATAAAATTTCAATAGCACAAAGTAGTGAAGATATATCAAAATTTGTTAATAATTCAAGAAAAATTTCTGGAAATTTCAAAATGTATTTAGGAAAAATAAAAGAGAGTGCTTCAAATTTAATAAAAAATAAACTAGGAATAAATGTTGATAATTATAATATTTCACTAAAAACAGATGATGTTAGAAAAATATTTAAAGACCATGGAAGTGAGAAAACAGAAATACCAAGAGGTCAAGTTCCTATAACCGAAAATGATTTTTTAAATATTCCAGATATAATTAATAACCCAGATTCAATTAGTTTAGAAGGGAAATCTCCTCAGGGAAAACCTGCAATAAAATTTGAAAAGAATATAGATGGAAATACTGTTGTAGTAACTTATGTTTCTGACAAGCATAATAATTTAGAAATGCAAACTATGTATAAATTTAAAAATAATAAAAAAAGAGATTCTGCCACTGTACTCCATGAGAATCAAGCTCCTGGGTTAAACACATCCGAAATGGACAGTGGTACGAATCTTTTTATTAATAATAGTATACCACAAAATAACGAAGTTGTCAAAAATGATACTATTACTAATAATTATGAGCAAAATTCGGAAAATAATACTCAAAATACACCAGGCGAAAAAATAAACTGGAACAAAATAGAACGCCCAGAAGGAAAATTTAGAAAGCATTATCTAAGTGTAATAGAAAGTTCAAATACAACAGCAGAAGCTAAAGCTATTGCAAAAGAAATGATGGGATTAGATACTTATACACCTCAAAGTAACGAAAGCTTATTGCAAAAGGCTGATAAAAGAATAAGTATGTCAGAACCAGATGCAGAATTAAACTCTTTACTAAGTAGAGCAATGAACAATGATAAAGTCAGTGATGTTGATATAGCAGTAGGTGAAAGATTAATTGAGTACTACTCTAAAATAGGAGATAAAGAACATTTACAAGATTCTATTCATGCAACAGCACTAGCTGGAACGCAAGCTGGTAGAACAGTGCAAGCAATGGCATTACTAAATCATATGACACCTCAAGGACAATTAGTATGGTTACAAAGAAGTATTGATAAAATGAATGATGCTTTACAAACTAAATATAGAAATAAAAGTAATACACCTCAATTTGAATTAACTCAAGAAATGACAGATAAGATTTTAAATACTAACTCTAAAGAAGAAATGTTTAAGGCATTAGATGATGTATACGAAGAGTTAGGTCAACAAGTTCCTAAGTCTATGAGTGAAAAAATAGATGAGTGGAGATACTTCTCAATGCTTGCTAATATAAAAACACATGGTAGAAATATGATAGGAAATGTTGCAATGCACATGACACAAAGAGCAAAAGACAAAGTAGCAGGAATTATTGAAAGTGCTGTTTCAACATTCAAACCAAACATGGAAAGAACACATACAATAATGCCAGCAAGTAAAGAAGTAAAACAATTTGCTAAAAATGACTTAAAAAATATGGATGTTCAAACAGAACTAGGCATGAACGAAAACAAATATAATCCTCAATCAAGATTACAAGGTGCAAGAAAAACTTTCAAACATGATATTTTAAATAATACTTTAGGAAAATTGTTTGATTTAAATTCAAATTTATTAGAGGTAGAGGATAACATAGGTTTAAAATCTATGTATGTAAAAGCATTGAGTGAATATATTACAGCTAATAAAATAGATGTAAATAATATAACAGATGCTCAACTAAGTAAAGCAAGACAACACGCAATAAAATCATCACAAGAAGCAACATTCCATCAAGCAAGTGCATTAGCTACAGCATTAAATCAAATGGGAAAGAAAAACAATGTTGTTAAATTTGCCTTAGATTCAGCAGTACCATTTAAGAAAACACCTATAAATGTAGCTAAAACAGGTGCTCAATATAGTCCAGTAGGATTAATAAAATCAGCTATATTTGATACAGCACAATTAAGAAAAGGTAAAATCACAGTAAATCAATATATAGATAATATCTCTAAAGGATTAACTGGAACTGGAATAGCATTTATGGGATATGCTTTAGCAGAAGCAGGAATACTTAAAGCTTCAGGTGGAGATGATGATAAAAAAGAACAATATGATGAAGATCAAGGAAAACAAAGTTATTCAATAGAAATAGGTGGAAAAACTTATTCTTTAGATTGGTTATCACCTGTTGGAATACCTTTATTTATAGGAGCAGAAACAAATCAACAATTTAATCAATCTAAAAAAGAAAAGAATAGTAAGAGTACTGATGATGAAGAAAGTTTAAATAAAATACTAAAAAGTGTTTCTAACATAATGAACGCATCAGCTAACGCAATGAATCCTATGAGTGAAATGTCAATGGTACAAGGATTAACAAGTATATTATCATCATACAATAAGGAAAATGCAGTAGGAGATATGATAGTTAATACTGGCAAATCTTATGTAAATCAATTTGTTCCTACATTATTAGGACAAGTTGCAAGAACTACAGATGATTATGAAAGAACAACTAAGTCAACTAAAACAGGAACACTAGAAAAGGCAATAGACAGTACAGTAAATCAAATAAAAAGCAAAATACCAGGACTAAGACAAACATTACCAGTTAAAACAGATATATGGGGGCAAGAAGTAAAACAAAGTGAAAATCTTCCATTTAGAGCATTTAATAATTTTGTAAATCCAGCAAAAGTACAAGATGTCTCAAATGATATAGTAGATAAAGAACTTAATAGCTTATATGCTAAGACAAAAGAAAGTTCAATTATTCCTAAAACAATTGAAAAGACATTTTCTATTAACGGTACAGATTATAGAATGACTAATGAAGAATTTGCAAAATATAGTAAAGCTTATGGAACTACATCTCATAATATACTTGAAAGTCTAGTTAAATCTGATGAATATAGATATTTGACAGATGAACAAAAACAAAAAGCTATTGAAAGTGTTTATTCTTATGCTAAAGAAAAGAACAAAGTTGACTATGCAAATAGTGTAGCAGAAGAATTAAAAACAAGTACACTATATAAGACAATGCAAGAATTAAAAACATCTAAAAATCAAAGCAAGTATTTAGACTATGTTGCTCAAACTAAGGGAATAGAAAAAGAATCAGCTAAAAATAAAATATTATTAGAATCAGATTATGATGATAATGTTAAATCAATAATATACGCAAATGGAACAGGAAATGATGATAAACTTTATAGTATAATGCAAGATAGTGTAGATATAAATGAATATTTAGACTATAAATTAAAATCATCTAATAAAGAATTTTCAGCAGATAAAGATTCTAACGGAAAGACAATAACAAATAGTGCTAAAAAGAAAATGTATAATTATGTTAATAATCAAATATCAGGAAGAATTAATAAATTATTAATTTTAGCAAATAACTATAAATTAAGCAGAGGTGAACAAAATGAGATTTTAGAATACATAAAAGATACATCAGATAACGAAGATGAAGTTAAAGAGAAGTTAAAGAAACTATCAAGCAATTTCGAATTAAGAAACGATAAAATATATTATAAATAAGCACTTGTAACAGAGTGCTTATTTTTTTATATAAGAAAGGAATAAGTAATGATAGAAAAACCAAAAAGACCTAAAAAATTAAATAATCAAGACAGAAGAATACCTAATGACATACAGGAATTAATTAATAGATACGATTTAGATAATACAGATATATATGACTTCTTAGACTATTTAGTTAATTATCTAAACGAAAGGGGGATATAAATGAAACAAATTGATTATGAATTTATTCGTGGAGACACAAAGAAAATGAGGAAATTTCGACCTACAACATTAGATGGTGAAGTACTTGAACTATCCAACTCAGATAATATCTATTTTACAGTCAAAAATGCTAATAGAGTTGCAAAAATAAAAAAGTCAATAAACAATGGAATAACATTAGGAGAAGATGGATATTATCATATAACTTTAGAAGCGGAAGATACAGAAGATTTAGACTTAGGAACTTACCAATACGATATTGAACTTGTTCTTAATTTGAATCCAAACTTTGTGCAGACATTAATTAATGGTGAAATTACATTAACAGAAGATATTACAAGGAAAGGAGACAGAATATGAATGAAGAAGAACTAGGAGTGGATGTTGAAGTTGATGAAGTAGAAGTACCAGTAGATACAGCCAGTGATGTACTTAAAGGTGATAAAGGTGAAAAGGGAGACAAAGGTGATAAGGGAGACAAAGGTGATAAAGGAGACCAAGGCATACAAGGTGAAAAAGGTGATACTGGTGATACTGGTGAAAACGGAGAAGATGGATTTAGTCCTACAGTAGAAATATCTAAAGTAGGGAAAATAACAACAATAACTATTACAGATGCAGAAGGAGAACATACAGCAACAATAAGAGATGGTGAAGATGGAGAAGGTTCTGGAGATATGCTAAAAGCTACATATGATGCAAATAACAATGGTATTGTAGATAATGCGGAAAAAGTAAACAATCATACTGTAGAAAAAGATGTTCCATCTAATGCAGTATTTACTGATACAGTATATGATGATACTTCTATACACAATGATATATCTACTTTAGAAAATGGAAAAGTAGATAAAGTAACAGGTAAAGGGTTAAGCTCAAACGATTTTACAAATACTTATAAAGATAATGTAGATAGCAATACAAGTGCGAGACATAGTCATTCTAACAAATCTGTACTAGATAATATAACTTCGACAGATATTAGTAATTGGAATAACAAAAGTAATTTCAGTGGAGATTATGATGATTTAACCAATAAGCCTAGTATTCCAACAAAAACAAGTGATTTAAGAAATGATAGTGATTTTGTATCAGATGCTAGTTATGTTCATACAGATAATAATTTTACAACAGCAGAAAAAGAAAAATTAGCAGACTTAGAAAACGGCGCAAGTGAAACACTTCCAGTAGGTACTATTATTCCATATGCAAGCTCAACATTACCAGAAGGATATATGATATGTGATGGTAGAGCATTAAGCAGAACTGAATATTCAAAATTGTTCCAAGCGATTGGAACTTTTTTTGGCGCTGGTGATGGCTCAACAACATTTAATATACCTAACTTAAAAGGTAAAGTGCCAGTAGGTTTAAATGGTAATGATACTGATTTTGATACTTTAGGAGAAACTGGAGGAGAAAAGGAACATACATTAACAATTAATGAAATGCCTAAGCATAATCATACATTTTTAGATAACAATTCTAATACTTACCAAACAATTGCAACTATGGTAGCAGGTGGAAATTATGATGCTTCACAATTAGGTGGTTTAAGGAAGTACGAAAATATATATGTAAATTATAGTGGAAACAGTGAAGCTCATAACAATTTGCAACCATATATAGTTTTAAATTATATAATTAAAGTTAGTCAAACAACAACAACACAAGCTCAAGTAATAGATGGTTATAGTGAAAGTACCAAAGATTCTTACAGTTGTAATTATGCAAACAAAAAATATGGTGGAGTAGTTGTATATAATAATTTAGAAGGAGCTAACATATCAATACCGTTTACATTTCCAACAACAGGAGATAGTTTAGCTAATTATTCCAGAATGAAAATATATTCTAAACTAGAAATGACAGGATATACAGCATATTACATAACAGAATGTGAAACAGTTGTGAATGGAAGTGTATCATTAGAACAAGCAAGGTTGAATGCTGATAGTTTATGGTTAAATGATACAGCAAGATATAAAATGAATGCTAGTTCATTAACTAAAGAAATGGAATGTGATGTGAGAATAGCAGAAGGAAATATAGCTCAATTCAATAAAAATACTACAAGAACTTTAATATACAAAGTTGAATTATTTAAATAATATAAAAGGATTGTTGAATTTATATCTATGTTATAAAGGAGAAAACAATGGAAGAAAGATATCTTCAAAAAATAATCGAAAATGAACAAAGTACAAAATCAGCACATCACAGAATAGATAAGCTAGAGAGTGAAATTGGAGAAATAAAAGAATTAACTATAGCAGTTAAAGAAATTGCAATGGAAACAAAAGCGACGAGAGAAGATGTTAACGATATGAATGGAAGATTAAAAGTAGTAGAAGAAAAGCCAGCAAAGAACTGGGAAACAATTGTTAAATCAGTTTTAGGAGCATTAGGAAGTGGACTAGTTGGAGCTGGACTAGCTCTAATATTGAAGTAGGAGGTGTATTTATATGAAAAAGAAAAAAATTCAAT
>CAMPBS010000017.1 GCA_946639585.1 uncultured Clostridium sp.
GATGTGTGCCATTGGAGAAGATTGAAAGCACTGTTGCATTTAGATTTTGGCCTTTCGATAAATTTGGTGGAATTGATGCAGCTAAATAAAGAGGAGCAAATATGTTTAATAGTATAATAGGAAATTCTAAAGTTAAAAATTATTTAGAAGCTTCAATTGAAAATGGAAAAACATCACATAGTTATATGTTTGTTGGAATTGAAGGTATAGGCAAGAAACTTGTTGCTATGGATTTTGCCCAGAGAATGCTGTGTTTAAATGAAAAAGATGGCGCTTGTAATTGTAAGTCATGCTTGGAGTTTGAAACAAGTAATCATCCTGATTTTAATATAATTGAGCCAGATGGCAATAGCTTGAAAATTGAGCAAATAAGAGAACTTCAAAGAAAAATTCAGGAAAAGCCAATTATCTCAAGAAAAAAAATATATATAATAGATAATGCTGAAAAAATGACAACAGAGGCTCAAAACTGTTTATTGAAAACATTGGAGGAACCGCCAGAGTTTGCAATATTAATTCTAATTGGTAGCAATGAAAGCTTATTTTTAGATACAATAAAATCAAGATGTATTATACTTCATTTTGATAAAATTGATAATAAAGATTTAAAAGAATTTCTTAATAAAAATTTTGAACTTCAAGTAAATGATGAGGTTTTAAAAATATTTCAAGGAAGTATAGGTAAAGCAATTGAATTAAAAGATAAAATAGAAGAGTATGAACAAATCGGAGAAATGCTAAAACAGCTAAATTCCAAGGACATGCTTTCTATTATGGAAATGGCGAAGTCAATGTATGCTGCTAAAGAAGAGATTTATCAGATTTTAGAATATATCAATGTTGAATTATTAGAACTTTCTAAAAGAGATTATAGATTCACAAATTGTATAAAAATTGTGGAAAATACAAAGGACAGATTGAAAAAAAATAGCAATTTTGATATGTGTATAGATAATTTGTTATTTAACATGTGGAGGGAAGTTAATTGAAAAAAATTGTAGGTGTTAGATTTAAAAAATTAGGAAAAATATATTTCTTCAACCCAGAAAGATTATTCATAAAAAAGGGTGATATGGTTGTTGTTGAAACATCTCAGGGAGAAGAACTTGGGGAAGTTATGATTCCAAATAGAATGGTAGAAGATGAAAAGATTATTGCACCATTAAAAAAGGTTGTTAGAATAGCAAGCAGAAGAGATATAAAACATGCCGAAGAATGCAAAAAAAATGAACAAGAAGCATTTAAAATTTGTGAAAAGAAAATAAAAGAACATGGATTAGACATGACATTAACAGATGTTGAATTCAAATTTGACAATAGCAAAATTTTATTTTACTTTACATCAGACGGAAGAGTAGATTTTAGAGAGCTTGTAAAAGATTTAGCAGCAGTATATAAAACAAGAATTGAACTAAGACAAATAGGTGTAAGAGATGAAGTTAAGAGAATTTGTGGAAATGGAGTATGCGGTAGAGAATTGTGCTGTTGTACTTTCTTAAGTGACTTTGAACCTGTAACAATAAAAATGGCAAAAGAACAAAACATATCTTTAAATCCATCTAAAATATCTGGATGTTGCGGTCGTTTAATGTGTTGCTTAAAATTTGAAGATAATGTTTATAAAGAAAAATTAAAGCATTTACCACATATCGGAGCAATAGTAAAAACAGAAGATGGTGAAGGCGAAGTAGACAGCGTAGAAACATTAAAAGAAAGAGTCAGAGTAAAGATAAAAAGCGAAGATGGAGATGGATTCATCTATAAAAGATATGATGCTAAAGACGTTAAAATCTTAAAAGATGCAGAAGGAGAAAGACTTGACGAGGAAGAATTAAAGAACAAAAAAGAACTTGAAGAATTAGAAAAATTGGAAAAAGAGAACTAAAAAAATCGGCTTAGCCGATTTTTTTATATGATTTTTACTTTTTGGGACACTCTCTTTTGACATGGAATGTTACCAAATTCACCCTTGTTCATATAATAGAACAGGAGGTTTTTATATGAAGAAAACATTACGAATTTTATTAATGGCATTTATTTTATGTCTTTCAAGCTGTACCTACATATATGCTCTAACGCCTAAAGATGATTTACCATATGAAGGGATAGATGTAAGCAATTGGCAGAAAAATATAAACTTTACAGAGGTTAAAAATTCAGGAGTTCAGATTGTTTATATTAAAGCGAGTGAAGGAACAACATTTATGGATCCATATTTAGAACAAAATTATGCGAATGCAAAATCTAATGGTTTAAAAGTAGGATTTTATCATTATTTAACTGCAACATCTATTGATGGGGCACGAAAGCAAGCAGATTTTTTTACATCTGTAATAGCCGGAAAAGAATATGATTGTAAGCTTGCAATGGATTATGAAGAATTTTTCGAAGAAGGAAAAACTGAAATAAATGAAATTGCACTTGCGTTTATGCAAAGGGTATCTCAAATAACTGGTAAAGATGTAATTGTTTATAGTAATTTAAACAATATAAAAAATATTTTTGGAGATGATGTCGCTTTAGAAGGCGATTTGTGGCTTGCATATTATAGTAATCCTAATAATCTGATAAATACAAAATCGGGCTGGGATACGTATATTGGGATTCAATATACAAGTACTGGCAGAGTGCCGGGAATAGAAGGAAATGTTGATATGGATAGATTTTCTCAAGAGATATTTGTCAGTTCAGGAGGCTCAGGTGGCCCGCCAGAAAATAATAGCCGACCTATTTACTATAAAATAAAATGGGGAGACACTTTGAGTGGAATTGCTTATAGATATGGAGTTTCAGTTCAACAGTTAGCAAGCTGGAATAACATAAGAAATCCAAATCTAATATATGCAGGAAACACATTAGTAATATATGCAAATGATTCAGTTGCACAACAACCCTCACAAAAAATTTATGTTGTAAAAAGGGGAGATACATTATGGGGAATTGCTATGAGGTATGGAACAACAGTAAATAGGCTTGTAGGATTAAATGGAATACCAAATAGGAACTTAATATATCCTGGGCAAATAATAAGGCTTTACAAATAAAAAATAGTATATTTATTTAAAATCCTTGGTGTCGCAACTTCCAGATTTTAATAAATATACTATCTTTTTATTTGTAATCTTTTGCCTTTCTTCTTGATGGAAGTAGGAAAAATGCTCCTATTATTATTGGTAAATAAAATGTATATAATCTCCAGAATAGTATTGATAAATTTATTGTACCTTTTTTGAAGATGCTGCTAAATATTAGCAAGAATCCACCTTCAGCACCACCGCCAGAACCAGGTGTTGGTATAAATGTCATTATTAGAAGTAATATTGCTTGTGCTGGTACAATTTGGAAATAGCTTACTCCTTCGTTTCCGAAAGCTCTATAAACAAAGTATGTAATTGAATAATAAAGCATACTTTGAATTATAGCGCTAATAAAAATACCAACAATGGTTTTTGGGTAATGCTTCATATTCTTAAATTGTGTACTAAAATTTGAAACACTTTCGTCAAATTTTTCAATTGTTTTTTCTTTATCTTTTACAATGTGTAATTTAGCACCAAGCTTTATAAATGGTTTACAAATACTAACAATTATTCCCTTTTTAATTCCTGCTAAAAGCACTAAAATAATAGCTAAAAGATTAACAACAAAACTTAAAATAACAATCCACATGTAATCTTTCATCAAATCTTTTAGAAAGTCAAACTGAGCTAAAATGATTACTGTTGTAAATATTGCAAGAGCAGTCTGGGTTATGATGAATTTCATTGTCATGGCAGATAGTGAATCACTAACTCTTTTGCCTTCTTTTGATAACTCATATGCTTGCATAGGTTGTCCGCCTGAAGCAAAAGGAGTGATGTTGTTAAATAATTGACCTATCATTGCAATTCTAAAAGAGTCTTTGAACTTTTGCTTTTTATACATAGTTTTAAGTGGGAGATGGAGGGTTAGAGCATCACATATAAACCATAAAATCAAAATTCCAATTCCACCAAAAACCCATCTATAATCAACAGATTTTAAAAGCTGAATTATATTATCAAGACCATCAACGGTTATCATGTAAATGGTCAATCCAACAAAAATAGCTAAAATAAGAATTATGCTAATAATGTTCATTTTCTTGTTTTTGGGCTTTTTGTTAGGATTTTCTACAACTTCGCCCTCAATAGTATTTTCTTTAATTAATTCAGAAGAGTCAAGATTTTTTTGTCCTTCTAAATTTTCAAAATTATTTTCATCCATAATTAACCTCTTAAATTTAATATAAAAATATATTAGCATATAAAACTCGAAAAATCAAATCTTTTTAATCAATAATAAAAAGTAAAGACAACATATTGACAAAATATATAAAACGTAGTAAAATTATTTCTACAGGGAAGGTGGTTTTTATGGCCCAAACATTAGTAAATATTCGTATGGACGAAGAATTAAAAAAGAACATGGATGAAATATGTAAAGAATTAGGAATAACAATGAGTGCAGCATTTAATATGTTTGCAAAAAAGATGACAAGAGAAAAAAGAATACCTTTTGATGTATCAATTTCAGATATTAAAAAAGAAAATTCAGAAGTAGGTCAGTTATCAGTAAATGATGAAGATGTTATTTATCTTACTCAAAACGGCTATAATCCTAAAGTTGTTATGAGTTTGGAAAAATATTTTAAAATGACCGAAGAAAAAGAATTAAATAAATCAATTGAGAAGATGTTTGGAAATGTGGATATTGAAAAAGAATTAGAAGAAGCGGAAGAGGCAATAGATAATCCTACTACAAAATACTTGACTCATGAAGAAATATTTGCAAAAGCAAGGAGGTTAATTGATGCCAAAAAGTAACTATTCCATTAAATATTTACCTTCTTTTGATAGAGAATTAACTGAAATTTTGTATTATATTACTTTTGTTTTAGAAAATAAAAGTGCAGCAAAGAGATTACTTAATAATATTAAAATAGAAATTGAAAAAAGAAGCAAAAATCCTAAAAGTTATGAGATATATAAGGGAAAAAAGAAAACAAAATATGACTGGTATAGAATATATATAAATAATTTTACAATATTTTATACTGTTAAAGATAATGTAATGGAAATAGCACATTTAATATATTGTAAAAGAAAATTGGATAATATATTATAGATCAAAAAAACTGAAATCAAAGATTTCAGTTTTTTATTAATTTTATTCCGCTTTATTTGTCATAGCTTCTAAGTCTAATAATTCTTGCCATCTCTTATCAACCTCTTGTTGGAATGCTTCAATCATCCACTCATTGCCAGGTTTGAATAAGTGTTTAAATCTTTTTTGTGGTTTTAAGAATTCTTCAATTGGAAGTTTATTTTTTGGTTTATAAGTGATTTTATAAACACCATCTACAACTTCATATAAAGGCCAGTAGCATGTTTCAACAGCTAATTTGTTAATCAACATTAAGTCTTCTGTTGCATATCCCCATCCTCTTGGGCAAGGAGACATTACGTTTAAGAAACATGGACCTTCTGTATATATTGCTTTTTCAGCTTTTTCATATAAGTCTTTTAAATTATCTACTGCAATTGTTTGAGCAACATATGGTAAGTGATGGCTTACCATTATTTCTGTTAAATCTTTTCTTGATTGCATTTTACCTGGTACAACTTTTCCAGCAGGAGAAGTTGTAGTATCTGCAAATCTTGGAGTAGCGGAAGATCTTTGAATACCTGTGTTCATATATGCACCATTATCATAGCATACATAAACCATATCATGTCCTCTTTCCATAGCTCCAGAAAGTGATTGTAAACCTATATCATAAGTTCCACCATCTCCACCAAATGCGATGAATTTTGTATGTTCATCTTCTGGTAATTTTCCTTGTTTTTTAAGTGATTTATAAGCAGCTTCTGCACCAGATAAAGTAGCACCAGCACATTCAAAAGCTGTGTGTATAAAAGAGTCTGTCCAAGCAGAGTATGGGTAGATGAAAGTAGAAACTTCCATACATCCTGTAGCAGCGCAAACTACTGCATGGTCTTCTGGTTTTACAGCTCTCATTATATGTCTTGCAACAACTGGAGCACCACAACCAGCACACATTCTATGACCTTCTGTGAATCTTGAAGGAGTTTCAGCCATTATTTTTCTAACGTTATAAGCCATTATTTTTCCTCCTTTCTTAATCCTAAATATCTATAAGGATTTTCAACTTTTCCAGTTTTAACAATTTCTTGTAAATCAGTATAAACTGATTCAATTTGAGTAGAAGTTGTATCTCTACCACCAATTCCATAAACATAGTTTACAGTTGGAACTTGAACACCTGCTACAAACATGCTTGATGTTACATCACTAAATAATGCTCCACCAATAGCGTTTAGAGAATCAGATTTATCTAAAACTGCAACTGCTTTTACATGAGCTAATGCTTTTGCAACTTCTTCTCCAGGGAATGGTCTATAAACTCTTATTTTTAATAGACCTGCTTTAATTCCTTTATTTCTTAATTCATCTACAACAAATTTTGTAGTTCCAGCAGTTGAGTTCATACAAACTATTGCGATTTCTGCGTCATCTAATTTGTATTCTTCAAATAAACCATATTTTCTTCCGAAAGTTTTTTCAAAGTCCTTTGAAACTTCTAAAATAATATTTTTTGCATTTTTCATAGCTTCAGCTTGTTGAGCTTTGTGCTCGAATAGGTACCCTTGTAAATCTAAAGGTCCTACTGCGATAGGCTCTTTTTTATTTAATAAGTAATGATCTGGTTGATATTTTCCAACAAAGGCTTTTACTTTATCATCTTCTTCAAGCTCAATATTTTCAATTGAGTGAGATGTTATAAATCCATCTTGGCAAACCATTAATGGTAATTGAACATCTTTGTGTTCTGCAATCCTGTGTGCCATAAGTAAGTTATCATAAGCTTCTTGGTTATTTTCTGAAAATAACATAACCCAACCAGCATCTCTAACTCCCATAGCATCTGAATGGTCATTGTGAATGTTTAAAGGTCCTGATACAGCTCTGTTTACTAAAGACATAACTATTGGAAGTCTTAAGCTTGAAGCTATATAAATCATTTCCCACATTAAAGATAAACCATTTGCAGATGTTGCTGTCATAGTTCTAGCACCTGCTGCTTGAGATCCTATACATGCACTCATTGCACTGTGTTCACTTTCAACTGCAACAAATTCTGTATCAACTGTTCCATTTGCTACAAATGTTGAAAAGTATTGAGGGATTTCTGTTGAAGGTGTAATAGGGAAGGCTGCTACAACATCTGGATTAATTTGTTTCATAGCTGTTGCTGCTGCTTCGTTACCACTTAATCTTTCTCTTATACTCATTTTTCAACACCTTCTTCCTTCATTTCTATTGCTCCAAATGGGCATACTTTAGCGCATACTCCACATCCTTTGCAATAGTCAAAATTGAAATCTTTTCTTTTAAAATCTTCTCCAACTGGTATTGCATTTTCAGGGCAAACAGGGAAACACATTCCACATTGTTTGCATTTTTCTTCGATAAATACTGGACAAACACTTCTCCAATCGCCAGTTTTAAATTCTTTTGCATTTCCAGCTTTGTAAATATTTCCACCTATTGTAAGTTTTTCCATAGGTGTATTTGTGTTTATTTCTGACATAAATTTCTCCTTTCTTTTGCAGTAAGTTTTGTAACGTGGGATATATTTATTTTTAAACCCTTGGTGTCGCAATTTCCAGATTTTAAAATTACTAGTCTGTAAATTGCTCCAGTCGCCCGCCGCTTACGCTCTGGTTGGTCGCTTACGCGGGTTTCAAAATTAATATCTCCCACGTTTAATGACTTATAATTAATTTACTTTTTTAACTTCTTTTAAAGCAAGTTCTAATGCTTTCATGTTTGGTGCAATTACTTCAGGTTTTTTAGCAAATTTGTGCTTGAATGAACCTTCCATATCTGCAAGTAATGCTTCATCACTCATTATTCCAGAAACTTTTACTATTGCTGCAAGCATTGGAGTATTTGGAAAGTATTTTCCAAGTGCTTCCATAGATACTTTTCTTGCGTCAATTGTGTACACATTTCCTTTATATCCTTTTAATACTGATTTTAAGTATTCTCCATCTTTTGTAGTATTAATTACTATCGCACCATCTTGTTTTAGTCCAGCTGTTACATCAACAGATTCCAATAAAGTGTCATCTACAACAACTACATAGTCTGGTTCGTAAATGTTTGAGTGTATTGTAATTGGTGTATCACTTATTCTGTTGTAAGCTGTAATTGGTGCACCCATTCTTTCTGGTCCATACTCAGGAAAACCTTGAATATATTTTCCTGTGTTAAATGCGGCATCTGCTAGCAAAAGTGAAGCTGTTTTAGCACCTTGTCCACCTCTACCATGCCATCTAATTTCGATTAAGTTGCTCATATTTCTTCCTTTCTAAAGAAATCGGTTTTAGATTCCTTATTTATAATTGTACAAGCATAGTATATTCTTAAAATTAGGGGATGTCAAGTGTTTATACACATAGGTCATAAAAACATTTTTTAAAAAATATTTTATAGACAAAAGAATTCTATTAATATATAATTTTATTAAATATAAATTATTAGAAAGAAGGTCAAAAAATGGCAATAAATTTTGAATATTATAAAGTTTTTTATTATGTAGCAAAATATAAAAAAATATCAACAGCAGCAGAAAAATTATATATTTCTCAGCCAGCAGTAACTCAAACAATAAAAAAATTGGAAGAACAAATGGGAGGCAATTTATTAGTTAGAATTCCAAAAGGGGTAGAGCTATCTGAAACGGGAAAAATGCTTTACGAGCTTATTAATGAGAGTGTAGAAGTATTAGATAATGCGGAGTATATGTTTTCAAAATATAAAAACTTAGAAGAAGGAACAATAAGAATAAGGTCAGGAGGAAATGCTACAAAGCGTATTTTATACAATGCATTAGAAAAATTTGGAACAGATTATCCAAATTTAAAAGTTAAAATTGAAACAGGAGCAGTAAAGGAATCCATTAAATTGCTTGAAACAGGCGAAATAGATATGGTGGTAACACATTATCCTATAGACATAGAGTATAATAATTTACAAGTTGTAGAATGTGGAAAAAAAGAGTATATATTTGTAATGAGCAAAAAGTACGCAGAAGATAATAAAGTAAATATAAAGAAGTTAGAAGATTTTAATAAGTATTCTTTAATAGTACCTAAAATAAATTCTGCAATGGGAAATATTTTTGAAAAAAAATTCAAAGATAAAATTACAAATTATCATTATGAAATAACATCAGAACAAATAAAAAAAGAACTTATTATGAAAAATATGGGAATAGGTTTTTTAATAAAAGATGAAATAAAAGAAGAATTAGAAAATGGAGAAGCAATTGAAATAAAATTAAAAGATTTAAATTGTGATATTTCATTTTGTGTTATAACATTAAAAAACGATTTGTTAGGATTTGCAACTAAAAAATTAATTGAATATATAAAATAAAAAAAGCTATAACTTATACTTATATAAAGTATAACAAAAAATAATTTGCAATTATAGGAAGAAAATGTTAACATAAATATAACAACAAAATTGTTGGATTAAAAATCCTCACTTTTTCAAGAGGACCATTCGCACCAAATGTTTTAAAATTTTAAGGAGGAATTACTATGACAAAGATTCTTTGGTTATCAAGGCACACAATGACCGCTGAGCAGCTTTCTGACCTGAAACGGATTTATGGAGATGTTGAAGTGAAAACTTTTGACCAGTCCGTAAATGGCTGGAGAGATGTAGTGACGGCTGGCGAAGACTGCGATGTACTCGCAGTAGTACTTCCGCCTGCAATATTGGCGGATCTCACAAACCCACGCAACAATCAGAAGCCTGTAATCAGGGCAAAGGCAAATAGGGTTCCCACAGGGAATACCATCGTTAACCCTGCAACAGGCAAGGAAGAAACGGAGTATCGTTTCGAGCACGCTGGTTGGGAACGCGTGGTTAAGATTGAGGTTGTTGTGGAAGCTCTGTGAGCCATACACATCTTAGTCTGGAAGAGGGCTCTACATTGTAGAGCTCTCTTTTTTTAAAGTTTTGTATTTAATGATTTTATTACATAAATATAACAAATATATTAAGTTTTCATTACTTTCCAGCTAAAAAGATATATTTATGATAGAATTATGTTGTATAAGTGGAGATATTAGATTCTAGGAGAGAAAAAATGGAAGAATTATTTGGAATAGAAAATTTTAATATAATACAAGATGAAGAAAATTATTACTTTTTCCGTGCCTTAAATATGGCAGATAATAGAGATGTAGAAGATGAAATAACACTTGATGAAGAAGGAAAAATTGCAAGAATTCGTACAGATAGAGAAAGATATATAGAAAATCCAGAAAATGGAACCCCTAAATATAAACCAGAAGATGAGATAAGCCTAGAGCAAGCTCATGACCATATAAAAGTGCATTATAGAAAAGATACAAATTTTATATCTTTAGCAAGTGACGCAAATGTAGTAATTGACTATGGTAGAGGTAATTACAAAGATAGATATGTAATGGTTAAAGTGCCTAAAAAAGAGATTGGCGAAAGTGTTAAGTTCGCTGGAGAGTATATGTTAGAAGAAATAGAAAATAAGGTAGATGAGTATATTTCTTCACTAAATCCTGATGATGAAAGAGATAACAAAATTCTTCAAGAACTAGAGAGAGTTGAAAACTCACAATCAACAGAAGAAATAAAGGAAATAGTTAAAACAACATATAAAGGAGAAATTGATATTTCTAAAAGTGGGATGAAGCAAGGAATTCAGTATAGAGCGCCTGTTTCAAGATTTAGTAAATATCAAACTTTAAATGAAGAGCAAAACTTGGCTAAAAACAAGCTAGTTGGGAAATTAACACTTTTAGAAAGAAAAGATGAATTTTCTAGATTATTACCTTATGCAAGCAATACAAATGTATTAGCAACTATTGGTAGTGCATTTTCTTCAATGGAATTAATACATTATGGAGATATACCAGGAGAGGTAATTCACGAGGTACCAAGTAAAATAATGGACATGTTTTCTTTAATTCAACAAATAAAAGAAGATATTCCAAATGTTGATGAGTTAAAAAGAGAATTGGTTAAATATGTAAATTCTGGAATGAGATTTTCAATTCCAGAAAACAGCATATTAAACAGAGAAGATAAAGTAAAAGATAATATAACAATAGAAGAAATGTATAATCTAACAAATGGTAGAGTATCATTCGGAAATGCAAATTCAATTATAAAGAATGTATTTTATTTAGCAAAATCTCAAGCAAGAGCAAGAGAGTTGGCAAATGCACTAAATCAAATTACTGGGAATAATCCAAAGTATGCTGAAATAATAGAACATATTGAAAAAAATGGTTTTGAAATTGAGCCAGAAGCTATAACAAGACATAGCAATAGAGGTTATCAAATTAGTGAAGCTGTAAGCCTTAATTTAAAGAAAAATGAAAGAAATCTTGTAGAAGAAATAAAACAATTAAATGATGAAGAATTACTTGAAATTATGCAAAAAGGTGGAGTTTCAGATACAAGAGGAATTATTACAAATACTTTTTCAGAAGTACAGGAAGATGAAAAAATTGTAATAGATGATTATTATGCAGAAGCTATATTTGACTTATACGACTGGCAAAAGCTTGGAATAGAAGAGTTTACAATTGAGCAAAGAAAAGATTTGATTCAAAAATTAAAGGAAAGTGATTGTGTTTCAATTTATAAAAAACTAAAAGAAGCGGAAATACCAGAAAAAGACATTCCTAAATACTTAATAAATTTGGCTTCAAAAGAACACTTGAAGAATATTTTAAGCGAAGAAAACTATGTTGAATTGATTAAACAAAATGAACAAGAGCTAAAACAAGAACTTTCAATCCCTCAAATAGAAACATATTTAGGATATTATGCAGTAGATGGAACAGAACTAGTTTTAAGAGATTACCAAAGAAATGCTGTTGTTAAAACAGATGATATATTTGAAAATAAAAAGTTTGCATCTGTTGTATTACCAACAGGTGGAGGAAAAAGCTTTGTCGCATTAACAGAGCTTATGGAACATAAAGATGATAAAATGCTTTATTTAGCTCCTTCAAATGAAATCTTAGAGCAAATGAAAGACTATGTTATAGAATATGTTCATGGATTACAAGGGACTTTAGGTAAAAAATCAAAAGAAGAAATAATTGCAGAAGTATTTCCTAATATTACATTTGAAACTTATCCAGGCTTACTTGCTAAAAAAGGAAAAGACGTAATAAATCAGGAATATGGTTTTATAGTTTTAGATGAATTACATAGAACAGGTGCAAGTGAGTGGGAAGATAGATTAGACAATTTATTAGAAAATCAACAAGAAAATGTTAGAGTACTAGGAATAACAGCAACTCCAACAAGAGATGCAGATGATAGAAACATGGCAAATGAAACAGCTCTAAAATTAAGCTACACACCAGAAGAAGTTCAAAAAAGAGAACATATTGCTATGGATATGGACTTAGTAGAAGCAATAAAACTTGGCTTAGTAGTGAATCCTAAGATAGTATCTTGTGAATACGCTCTAAAAGAAGATGGCAGAATGGAAGAATTGCTAGAAACTATAAATTCTATTGAAGATGAAAACGTAAGAAAAGAAAAACTTGCAAAATATGAACAATTAAGAAGAAGTCTAGATGATGCAGAAGGAATACCAGAAATTTTACAATCTAATGTAAAACAAGGTGGAAAATATATAGTATTTATTCCAGTTACAGACAAAGATACAGAATTAGAAGATGAAGATGGAAATAAGATTGGAAAGAAATCTGGTGCAGATAAAATAAAAGAATATGAGCAAAAAATCAAGGAATACCTTAAAAATTCAGGGATAAGCCCTAAATGCTATTCAATGCTTGGAGTATATTCAGATAAGAAAAACGAGGCACAATTAAAGTCATTTGAAACAGATGAATCAGAAGAAACAAAATTCATGATGGTAATGAACAAAGCAAATGAGGGACTTCATGTAAAAGGAATAGATGGAATTATTTGGTTTAGAGCATTAGATGAAAACTCTAAAATATTATATTTACAACAATTAGGAAGAGCAATATATTCAGAAGATCCAAACAATCCAACACCAGATGAAAAAAGACCAATTGTTATGGATTTGGTAAACAATACTTTAAATGTAGATATAGATAAAGAAATTAAAAATAATAACAGATTAGATGACCTACAATTATTATCAGTTGTAGTAGATTGGGTAAAAATGCATAATGGTTTACCAGATATAGATAGCACAAACAAAACAGAACAACGCTATGCAGCAACATTATATAGGATTCAAAATAAATACAAAGAGTATTTAAATGGATTTGAAAATTATCCAGACCTAGATAATAAAAAGAAAACTCAAATCCAAGCAATAATTGAAAAAGGCTTAGAAATTGACCTTTGGGATACTGAACTTCCACCCAAATCAGCAGAAGACATTGATAAAATAATTAATGTTGATACATTTGAAGTAAGAGGTTTGATGAAGGATTTTGTAGAATTAGAAAATGAAGTAGACGAAATTGCTGGTAGTGGAATTCCCCTTAAAAATGCACTAAAAATAGAAAAATGGTGCAAAGAAAAATTTCGAGATAAGCCTGTATGGGAAAGAAGGTTGCCAAATAGTAAATCAAAAGATGAAGAAGAAAAAAGAATGGGAATAACATTAATATATATAAAGAATAAACTAAAGCAATATGACGGAATACCAATAGATGAAATAAAAGATGAAGATGACCACAAAATCGCTGAAATAATTAAAAGACTTGATAGAGAATATGCATTTGGACAAGCGCAGACTCATCATAGTTTAGGTCAGGTATTAGAGATAGAAAATTGGTGCAAAGAAAATTTTGAAAATAAGAAACTATGGGAAAGAAGATTGCCATTAAAAGAAGCAGAAGATGAAGATGAGAAAAAATCAGGAACTGCTATGGGAGTTATAAAGAGAAAACTAAAACAATATGAAGGAATACCAATAGAGCAAATAGAAGATGAAGATGATCGCAAAATTGCTGAAATAATTGAAAGGCTTGATAGAGAATATGCATTTGGATCTCAACAGACTCATTGTTTATTAGGAAATGCATTGGAGATAGAAAATTGGTGTAAAGAAAAATTTGGAGATAAGAAACTATGGGAAAGAAGATTGCCATCAACAATTGCAGAAGATGAAGAAGAGAAAAGATTAGGAATTGCTAAGAATGCAATAATGCAAAAACTAAAACAATATGAAGGAATATCAATAGAGTCAATAGAAAATGAAGATGATCGCACAATTGTGGAAATAGTAAGGAGAATAGAAAATGAATATGCATTTGGTCAATTACAAAAACATAATTTGTTAGGAAATGTGTTAGAAATAGAAAATTGGTGTAAAGAAAAATTTGGAGATAAGGAGCCATGGGAGAGAAGGTTACCAAGTAAAAAAAATGAAGATGAAGAAGAGAAAAGATTAGGAAATCTATTAGTGAGATTAAGAACAAATATAAACCAATATGAAGGAATACCAATAGAGCAAATAGAAGATAAAGATGATAGAAAAATTGCTGAAATAATTGAAAGACTTGATAGAGAATATGCATTTGGACAAGCACAGACGCATCATAGTTTAGGTCAGGTATTAGAGATAGAAAATTGGTGCAAAGAAAATTTTGAAAATAAGAAACTATGGGAAAGAAGACTGCCATCGAAAAATGGCAAGTATGAAGAAGAGAAAAGACTAGCACAATCTTGGCAAAGGATAAATGGAAAATTAAAACAATATGAAGGAATATCAATTGATGAAATAAAAGATGAGGATGATAGAAAAATTGTTGAAATAACCCAAAGGCTTGATAGAGAATATGCATTTGGAGAAAAACAGACTCATTTCTTATTAGGAAATGCACTAGAAATAGAAAATTGGTGCATAGAAAAATATAGAGATAAGGAATTAGGGGAAAGAAAGTTGCCATCAACAATAGCAATAGATGAAGAAGAGAAAAGAATAGGGTATGCTTTAAAGAGGTTAAGAAAAAGACTAAAACAATATGAAGGAATACCAATAGAAAAAATAGAAAATGAAGATGACCGCATAATTTCTGAAATAATTGATATGCTTGATAGAGAATACAATTTTAGAAAAACAAAATCCCAACAGATCGGCCAAGCCGGTTTCGAAGTCGGGATAGGCGATATAGATAAATTTGATGAAGCAGAAAAAGTGCTAGAAAATCTTGTAGAAAAGGAAAAAAAAGGAGAAAAAAATCTATAAGAAATTACAAAGTCGAATTTTGTCGAACGATTTATGTTGACAAAATTCGGCTTTTTATGTTATATTACTATAAATTAAAAATCAATTTATTTAAAATCTTAATTTTAAAAATCTTAGAATTTCCAATAAAATTAAAAAACAAAAGGAATATAAATATATTGACAAATAGTACTAAATATAGTATTATAAAAAATAGATGTATTTATATTTCAAATTTGCATAATAAGGAGTGATATAAATATGTCTACAATTGATAAGCTAATTGAAAAAATGAAAAGACAACCTAATGGTATTAGATTTCAAGAGTTAGCTAGAGTATTGGAATATAATGGATATGTTATGAAGACAAAAACACGGAACTTCACATAGACAATTTATAAATGAAGTCGGAGATGTTATAACAATTAAACAAGAAAATCCATTAAAAGCCGTATATGTTAAAGATGTACTAAAAAGAATAGGAGAATAGAAAAAAATTAATTGAGTAGAATTATTAAAGGAGGAGCGTAACATGAAAAAAGTAGAAGACTATATGAAATTGCCATATAATTATATTATTCAACCAGTAAATGATGAAAGTGGATTTTATTATTATGCGCGTGTATTGGAGTTTGATGGATGTCAAAGCACAGGAGAAACTTTTGAAGAAGCATATAGTAATTTAAAAGATGCTATGGAAGGTTGGATTGAAGCAAAATTAGAAGGTGGCTTTAAGGTGCCTTTGCCAGTTGGATATGAGAATTTTAGTGGTAAATTTGTTGTTAGAATACCAAAATCTTTACATTATAAACTTTCGTTAGAAGCGGAACAAGAAGGGGTTTCTTTAAACCAATATGCTTTATATAAGTTAAGTAATTAAAAATACACAAAAAGAAGAGGAGTCTACATTGTAGAGCCCTCTTCTTTAATGTAATCTAATTATCATTTTCATTTTTTTCTTTAATTTTTATATTAATCTTTTTTATAAGCAAACTTTCTTTAGTATCCTTTAACATAAGAATTAACAATATAACTACCAATAGAATTGCCATAATTATACCATTCATTATAACGACATTTTCAGTGAAATAAATTTTATTACATACTAGCATAATAGAAAGCACAAATCCTAATATAGATATCAAAAATGATAAAACATATTTATATGGATGCTTAGTCATAAATTTATATGTAATAACTTTGTTTTTCATATATATAAATCCACTAAAAGTTATAAATAATATATAATATGCTAATCCTAAAGACATTGCTTGAAAAATTAGAGTTTTAATATTATGCAATTGAGTTAATTCGTTATTTGCAACATTTTCTCCAGCTATCAAAAATACACCTATATATGCCATTACTAGCAATGCTATTCCTATTGGAAATCCAATTAAAGAAGATACAAAAATATTCTTTTCAAAACTTTCTTTTTTCATTTTTCTCACACTCCTACATTCCTAAAAATTCTTTTAATTTTGGTATATACCTTCTTGATGCATATGCTTTATTTCCACTCTTGAAATTAATTATTAAAGTTCCAAGAATTTTAAAATCTATATTTTCAACTTTATCAAAGTTAATTATTTCAGAATTTGATATACGAATAAAAGATTTTTTATTCAGCATATTTTCTAATTCATATAGTCTATTTTTAATAGTATAAAGTTCGTTATTGCATCTTACATAAATTTTGCTGTTTTCTGAGTATATAGTTTCAATATCTTTTTGATTTAAAATATACATTTTTTCATCTTTAAAGGCCTTTAAAGTTTTTTTATCTATAATTGAGATATTGTCTATTATTTCAGATAAATCTTTGTCTATTTGTTTTGCATAAATAACTATTTTGGGTTCAGATATCTGTTCGTCTATTTTAATTTCTATATCCATTATTTAGTCTCTCCATTCTTTTAAAAATATAATAACATATTTTTTTTAAGGTTGCATTATTTTTTTAGTATTCGGTAAAAAATGGGACATAAGTGGTCTATATTGGATAAAACTATTACAAAAATATAACAAATTCATTAAATTTTGGTTACTTTTAACATTAAAAATACTATTTATGATAGAATTATGTTGAAATATTGTATAAAACAAATATTTAAAATGGGAGAAATATTATGGAAAAAGATGTAAGAAAATATGATAAAGAAGGAAATATTAGGAGAATATATTATATGCGTTGGTATGATGATGAACAATATGACCAAAATGGATTTACACCAAATGGAATAAACAGAGAAACAGGAACTATGTATGATAAATATGGCTATGATGTGGATGGTTATGATAGAGAAGGTTATGATCAAGGTGGGTTTAATAGAAGAGGACTAAATAAAGAAACAGGAACTAAATATGATAAAGAAGGATATAATTCAGAAGGTTATGATGAATATGGTTATGATAGAGAAGGATATAATCAATCTGGATATGATATAGAAGGTTATAATAGAAAAGGGCTTGACAATAATTACTATGATAAAGAAGGCTATAATACAAGTGGATTTGATAGAAAAGGACTAAATAAAGAAACAGGAACTATGTATGATATATATGGTTATAATAGAAATGGTTTTGATAAAGATGGCTATGATAGAAAAGGTTTTGATAAATATTGGAGGCATAAAGAAACACGCAGTAAATATGATAAAAATGGATATGATAAATTTGGTTATGATAGAGAAGGTTATGATAGAGAAGGTTATGATAGAGAACGTTATGATAGAGAAGGTTATGATAGAAAAGGTTTTAATAAAAAGGGAATCCATAAAGAGACAGGAAATGAATATGATAAAGAAGGCTATAATATAAGAGGATTTGATAGAAAAGGAATAAATAAAGAAACAGGGACTGAATATGATAAAAAAGGGTATGATATAAATCATAGAAGAGAAGGTAGTCGTAAAAGAGGATTTGATAGAAAAGGAATCCATAAAGATACAGGAACTAAATATGATAAAGAAGGCTATGATGAATATGGCTATGATATGGATGGTTATAATAGATTCGGCTATGATATAAAGGGATATGATAAAGATGGCTATGATATAAATGGATTTGATAAACATAGGGTTCATAAGGAGACAGGAACTTACCGTGATAAAGAAGGCTATAATGCAAATGGAAGGGATGTAAATGGTTATAATAAATATGGCCTTGATGAAAATGGCTATGATAAAGAAGGATATAATAAAGAAGGATATGATAAAGAAGGATATAATAAAGCTGGATATAGTTCAGGTGGATTTAATAAAGAAGGATATAATAGAAATGGTTATGATATATATGGCTTTAATGAAAAAGGTATAAACCAATATACAAATACCATATATGATAGATATGGTTATGATAGAGAAGGATATAATCAATCTGGATATGATAAATATGGTTATGGTAGAGATGGATATAATCAAGATGGATATGATAGAAGAGGTTATGATAAAGATGGGTATAATAAGGAAGGCTATGATAAAGAAGGTTATGATAAAGATGGGTATAATAAGGAAGGCTATGATAAAGAGGGCTATAATAGAATAGGATTTGATAGAGAAGGAATAAATAAAGAAACAGGAACAAAAGATGATAGAATTATTTTAGTTGAAGAATGGCTTGGAACGAAATATAGTATTGGATTATTTGCAAAGAAAAATAATATATCAGAAGAGAATTTTTTCGAAATTGTTGAAACTGTAAAGAAAATATACCCTAAACTTAGTGAAAGTATTGAACAAAAAAATAATAGAACTAAAGAAGTAGTTTTATTTAAAAACAAAGGGATTGCATATAATTTATTAAACGGGATGTTAGATGTAGAAGTTTTTGCTAAAGACAGATACCTGAATTGTGAATTTGATTTAATGGTCAGATTATTAAAAAGTAAAGAAGAAAAAACAAGATTAACGTCTTTAATATTAGATTATATTAATTCTGATAATGTTGAAATAACAGATTATTTTAATATGTTTGCAAAAGGAAAATATAAAAGTGATTCAATTAAAGAAATTGAAAGACAATTAGAAACATTGGATAGTTTATGCAAGAATATTCCTGAATTAAGAAAATATATAAATGGACTAAAGAAACAAAAAAAAGTTATACAAAGTTATAAGAAACCATTCGACAGAAACGAAGTTTCAAAAATGGGTTTTGTAGATCCTAAAAACAATGAAGTTAAAATGGTGGAAATTACAGATGAAATAGTAGAAAGTGCTAAAAAATATATTTATGCAACAGAGAATTATTTATGTTCTAAAACAATGCAAATTACTATAATGAAAATTATAAAAGGAGAATTACCAAAAGAACAAATAGATGAATTATACGAAAGTAAAATTCAAATAGAAAAGAAAAATACAACTTCACAGGAAATTGGAGAAGCCGGCTTCGAAGTAGGAATAGGCGATATAGACAAATTTGATGAAGCAGAAAAAGTCTTAGAAAATCTTATAGAAAAGGAAAAAGAAGGAGGAAAAAATAAAGATGAGTAAATATACAGATGCATTTACACAAGTATATGTAGTATTAAATGAGTTAGATGATGAAGATTATGATAAAATTCCTCCAGAAGTTGTTGATGCAATAAGAAAAAACAGAAATAAAGAATATCAATTTAAAATAGATAAAA
>CAMPBS010000018.1 GCA_946639585.1 uncultured Clostridium sp.
GTATAATCATAGCTGGGAATGTCATAAATGATGAAGCAAAAATTATTGGCATTACACCTGCCATAGCAAGTTTTAATGGAATATGTGTGTTTTGTGCTCCTACCATTTTTCTTCCAACTACTTTTTTAGAATATTGAACTGGTACTTTTCTTTCAGCTTGTTGCACAAATACAACTCCAGCAACTAAAATTATTGCACCAATTAAAACTCCTAATACTGTTAGTAATCCAGTTGTACTAAATCCATCAGCTGTCATTACTATGTTCCATAAATTAACAGCCCCATATGGAAGTCTAGAAATAATACCAATAAGAATTATTATTGAAATACCATTTCCAATTCCTTTGCTTGTAATTTGTTCTCCAAGCCACATAAGAATTGATGTTCCAGCTATCAATCCAGCTACAATTAATGCAGCTACTTCAAAACTATCATTTACAAATATACCAGAAGCTCTATATGAGAAATAAACTCCTATAGCTTCAATACTTGCTAAAACAATTGTTAATATTTTTGTATATTTGTTGATTTTTTTCTTTCCTTCTTCTCCACCTTCTTTTGTTAATCTCTCTAATGAAGGTATGATCATTCCTAATAATTGGATTACAATTGATGCAGTGATGTATGGAGTAATTGACATAGCAAATATTGAGAATCTAGAGAATGCACCTCCAGATATCATATCTATTAATCCAGCTATTCCATCTGCTCCTCCACTTATTGCATTATTTAATGCTACACTATTTACTCCTGGAACTGTAATATAGCATCCTAATCTAAATATTACTATTAATAGTAATGTATATAATAATTTCTTTCTTACCTCAGGTGTTGACAATGCGTTTTTGATTGTTTTAAACAATTAAATCACCTCAACCTTTCCGCCTAAAGCTTCAATTTCTTCTTTTGCTTTAGCTGTAAATCTATTAGCTTTAACACTTAATTTTTTCTCTAATTTTCCTGTTGCTAAAACTACGATTCCGTCATTAACTTTACCTATTATTCCTTCTTCAAGTAAAGTTTCAGCTGTTACGTCTGTTGCTTTTGATTTATTTAACATAGTTAATGTTACTTCTGTATATGTTTTTGCGTGAATGTTTGTAAATCCTCTTTTAGGTAATCTTCTATATAATGGTGTTTGTCCACCTTCAAATCCTCTTCTTACTCCACCACCAGATCTTGCTTTTTGTCCTTTATGACCTTTACCTGATGTTTTACCTAATCCTGAACCCATACCACGTCCAACTCTTGTTCTTTTTGTTTTTTCTACAGCTGGTTTTAATTCTCCAAGTTTCATTTTGGTTAGCACCTCCTTTAATTTTTTGCATTTTTAATTATAAAATATCTTCTACTTTTTTACCTCTTTTTTTAGCTACTTGTTCTACTGTTTGCATAGCTTTTAAACCTTCAATTGTAGCATAAACAACGTTTCTTGCATTGTTTGTTCCGATAACTTTTGTTCTTATATCTTTATAACCTGCAAGTTCTAATACTGGTCTAACGCTTCCTCCAGCTATAACTCCAGTACCAACTGCAGCTGGTTTTAACATTACGTTTGCGCTACCAAATTTACCAATATATTCATGTGGTACAGTTGTTCCAACTATTGGTACTTCTATTAAATTTTTCTTTGCTTCTTGAATAGCTTTTTTAATAGCATCTGGAACTTCTGCTGCTTTACCATTACCAACACCAATATGTCCGTTTTCATCACCAACAACTACAACAGCACTAAATCTAAAAGTTCTACCACCTTTAACAACTTTAGCAACTCTGTTTATAGCAACAACTTTTTCTTTTAATTCGTTATTTTCTTCCATTGGTTTTGTTTTCCCTCCTCTTTTTATGAATACAAAATTTATAAAATAAATTTTGTTTATTTTTATTAATAATTAATTAATTTATTACAAAATCCATTTTATGAATTTTGTATGAAATATGTAGGCTTCTACTAATTAAAATTTTAAACCGCCTTCTCTTGCAGCTTCTGCTAGTTCTTTTACAACACCATGGTAAACATATCCACCACGATCAAAAACTACAGTTGTTATATTTTTTTCTGCTGCCTTTTTAGCAATTAATAATCCTAATTCTTTTGCAGCTTCTTTATTAGCATGTTTTGTTTTAACATTTTTATCTAATGTAGAAGCTTGAACTAGAGTATTTCCAGCTACATCATCAATTATTTGTACATATAAATTTGTATTACTTCTATATACACATAATCTTGGTCTATCTTGTGTTCCAGATATTTTTCTTCTTACTCTTAAATGTCTTCTTGTTCTTTCAAACTTTCTATCAGTTTTCTTAACCATTATTAATACTCCTTTCTTGATTTTTAATTTAAATCACGAATTATTTACCTGTTTTACCTTCTTTACGTCTAATAGTCTCAGTAGCATATTTAATACCTTTTCCTCCATATGGTTCTGGTGGTCTTTTTGTTCTTATTTCTGCTGCTGTTTGACCAACTAATTCTTTATCAATTCCTCTTACAGTTATTACATTTTGATTAACATCAAAAGAGATTCCTTCTGGTGCAGTAAATACAACTGGATGAGAATATCCTAATGATAGGTTTAAGTTATTTCCTTGTTTTTGAACTTTATAACCAACACCATTTACTTCTAAGTCCTTTGTAAATTCATTTACAACACCTGTTAACATATTGTTAATTAATGTTCTTGTTAAACCATGTAAAGCACGATTTTCTGCTTGGTCGTTTACTCTTTTTACATTTATAACATTTCCATCTATTTCTAAAGATATGTTTTTATTAATGTCTCTTTCTAATGTTCCTTTTGGACCTTTTACAGTAAGGTGGTTTCCATCTAATTTAACTTCTACACCAGCTGGAACTGTAATAGGTTTGTTTCCTATTCTTGACATTTTAACATCTTCCTCCTTCTACCAAATATAAGCTAATACTTCTCCACCAACACCTAATTCTCTTGCTTGTTTATCTGTTTTTAATCCTTTTGATGTTGAAATTATAGCTATTCCTAAACCGTTTAGAACTTGTGGTAATTCGTCTTTTGACGCATATACTCTAAGTCCTGGTTTACTAATTCTTTTTAATCCATCAATTACTCTTGTACCTTTTTCATCATATTTAAGAGTAATTCTAATTATTCCTTGAGTATCATCTTTGATTTCCTCAAAAGATTTTATATATCCTTCGTCAAATAAAATTTGAGCTATACCTAATTTCATTGTAGATGAAGGAATATCAACTGTTTTATGTTTTGAACTATTTGCATTTCTAATTCTTGTTAACATATCTGCTATTGGATCTGTAATGTTCATTTAATTACTTACCTCCTTCTTTAATTTTATTCTATTTATTACCATGATGCTTTCTTTACTCCAGGGATTTCTCCTTTATGAGCTAGTTCTCTAAAGCATACACGGCAAATTCCATATTTTCTTATATAAGCATGTGGTCTACCACATAATTTACATCTATTATATTCTCTTGTTGAATATTTTTGTGGCTTTGCTTGCTTTACTTTCATTGATTTTTTAGCCATAGTGTTCTCCTTTCTCTTTGACTAATTAGTTATTAAAAGGCATTCCTAAAAGAGTTAATAATTCTTTAGCTTCTTCATCAGTTTCAGCTGTTGTTACAAATATAATGTCCATACCTCTTAATTTATCAATTTTATCATATTCGATTTCTGGGAATATTAATTGTTCTTTTATACCCATAGAGTAATTTCCTCTACCATCAAAAGAATTTCCAGAAACACCTCTAAAATCTCTTACTCTTGGAAGTGCAACATTGAATAATTTATATGCAAAATCATACATTTTATCTGCTCTTAATGTAACTTTGCAACCAACGTTTACACCTTCTCTTAATTTAAATGCAGCGATTGATTTTTTTGCCTTTGTTACTACTGGTTTTTGACCTGTAATTAACATTAAATCATTCATAGCATTTTCTAATGATTTAGGATTTTCTTTTACATCTCCTAATCCTATATTTATAACTATTTTATCAAGTTTTGGAACTTGCATAACTGATTTATATTCGAATTTTTTCATTAATGCTGGGATTACTTCTTTTTCATATTGTTCTCTTAATTTTTCCATTATATATTAATCCTCCTTTCTTATTCTATTTTAATGTAGCACCGCATTTTTTACAAACACGTACTTTTTGATCTTTTTCTTCTTTATAACCAATTTTTGTAGCTTTTCCACATTTTGGGCAAACAACGTTTACTTTTGATGCTGGCATACTGCATTCAACTGGTATAATTCCACCTTCTTCGCCTTGTTTTCTTGGTTTAACATGTTTTTTTCTAACATTAGCACCTTTAACAACAACTTTTCCAGTTTTTGGTATTACTTCTAATACTTCTCCAGTTTTTCCTTTATCATTTCCAGATAAAACTTGTACTGTATCACCTTTTTTAATTCTCATTTTAAGGTTTTCCTCCTTTTCTTTAATACTACACTTATAGTTACTATAATAATATATCTTTAAATATTAAATATAAATGAATTTAATATTACAACTTTTTTATATTTATTAAAACTATTATTATAAAACTTCTGGAGCTAAAGATAATATTTTCATATAATCTTTTTCTCTTAATTCTCTTGCAACTGGTCCAAAGATACGTGTTCCTTTTGGAGTACCGTCTTCTCTTATTATTACAGCTGCATTTTCATCAAATTTTATATATGAACCATCTGATCTTCTTAATCCTCTTTTTGATCTTACTATAACAGCTTTTACAACTTCTCCTTTTTTTACAACTCCACCTGGTGTTGCACTTTTAACAGAAGCAACTATAACATCTCCAATATTAGATGTTTTTCTGTAAGATCCGCCTAAACATCTAATGCACATTAATTCTTTTGCACCTGTGTTGTCAGCTACTTTTAATATTGTCTGTTGTTGTATCATTTATGGTTCCTCCTTTCAACTTCTATTTAATTTTTATTTAATTACTGCTTTCTCAACAATTTCAACTACTCTCCATCTTTTATCTTTAGAAAGTGGTCTTGTTTCCATGACTTTAACTTTGTCTCCAACTTTGCAAGTATTTTCTTCGTCATGAGCTTTTAATTTATATGTTCTTTTAACTGTCTTTTTATAAACATCATGTCTAACACTTGTTTCTACAGCTACAACTACAGTTTTATCCATTTTATCAGATACTACTGTACCAATCATAACTTTACGAAGATTTCTTTCTTCCATTTAGATTTCTCCTTTCCTCTTTCTAACATTAACAATTAAGCTTTTTTAGATTCTTCAATCTTTCTTTCTGTTAATACTGTGTTTATTTTAGCTATATCTTTTTTAACTTCTTTTATTTTCATAGGATTATCTAATCCGTTTGTAGCTAAACTAAATTTTAATTTGAATAATTCTGTTTTTAGTTCACCTAATTCTTTTTCTAGTTCTGGTGAAGACATTTCTCTTATTTTATTTATCTTCATCACTATCACCTACCTTTTCAGTTTCTCTTGCAACTATTTTTGTTTTATTAGGTAGTTTATTCATTGCAAGTCTTAAAGCTTCTCTAGCAACTTCTTCTGGTACACCAGCTATTTCAAACATAACTCTTCCTGGTTTTACTACTGCTACCCAGTATTCTGGAGCACCTTTACCTTTACCCATACGAGTACCAATTGGTTTTGAAGTTATAGGTTTGTCTGGGAATATTTTAATCCAAACTTGACCTCCTCTTTTTACATAACGAGTCATAGCAATACGAGCTGCTTCAATTTGGTTTCCTGTAATTAATCCAGCAGTAACTGCTTGAATTCCGAATTCTCCATCTGTTACTTTATTACCTCTTGTTGCTTTACCTCTCATTCTACCTTTTTGCATTTTTCTAAATTTTGATCTTTTTGGCATTAATGGCATTATTGCTCTCCTCCTTCCACTTTCTTAGTTGGAAGAACTTCACCTTTATATATCCAAACTTTAACACCGATTTTTCCATATGTTGTATCTGCTTCTGCAAATCCATAATCAATATCAGCTCTTAAAGTTTGTAATGGAATATTTCCTTCTTTATAGAATTCAGTTCTAGCCATATCAGCTCCACCTAATCTTCCAGATACTGCAGTTTTAATACCTAAAGCACCTGATTTTAAAGATTTTTGCATGCATTGTTTCATAGCTCTTCTGAATGAAATTCTTCTTTCTAATTGTCCTGCGATATTTTCTGCAACTAATTGTGCATCTGTATCTGCATTTTTAACCTCTACTATATTTAAGTTAACTTCTTTATTAATTAATTTTTCAACATCTTGTTTAACTGTTTCTGCTCCAGCTCCACCTTTTCCTATAACAATTCCTGGTTTTGCTGTATAAACATTTACTTTAACCATTTTTGCTGTTCTTTCGATTTCAATTTTTGAAATTCCAGCAGCAAATAATTTTTTCTTTAAAAAATTACGAATTTTTTGATCTTCTACTAAATAATCTGCAAAATTTTTAGAATCTGCATACCATTTAGAGTTCCAATCTTTTATGATTCCAACTCTAACACCAGTTGGATGTACTTTTTGTCCCATTTCTTAATTAAGCCTCCTTTTCTTATTAATTTCTTTCCTTTACAACTATTGTTATATGACTTGTTCTTTTTCTAATTCTAACTGCACTACCCTTAGCTGCTGGTCTAATTCTTTTTAATGTTGGACCTTGGTTAGCATATATTTCAGCAACATATAGGTTTTCAGCTTTCATTTCGTGGTTATTTTCAGCATTAGCGATTGCTGATTTTAATATTTTTTCTATTACTTCTGAAGAAGCTTTTGGTGTAAATTTAACAATTGATAACGCTTCATTTACATCTTTTCCTCTAATTAAATCTGCAACTATTTTAACTTTTCTTGATGAAATTCTTGCATATTTTAGAGTTGCTCTTGCTTCTTTAACTTGTGTTGTTTCTTCCACTATTTTTCCCTCCTTATTTTATTAGAAATTTATTCTCTTAATTCTAACTTCGAGTTTTTATTTATTTAATAATTTACTTTACGCTTTATTATTTAGTTGTTTTTTCTCCTGCATGTCCTTTAAATGTTCTTGTAGGAGCAAATTCACCTAATTTATGACCAATCATTTCTTCTGTTATATAGATTGGAACATGTTTTCTTCCATCATGAACAGCTATTGTATGACCAACCATTTGTGGATATATTGTTGAAGCTCTTGACCATGTCTTTATAACTTCTTTGTTTCCAGATTCATTCATTGCTTCTACTTTCTTTAATAAAGATTCAGCTATGAATGGTTTTTTCTTACTTGATCTTGACATATCCTATATTTCCTCCTTTTTCTATTTTCTTCTCTTAACTATAAATTTGTTAGATAATTTTTTCTTATTTCTTGTCTTGTATCCTAGAGCTGGTTTACCCCAAGGTGTTAATGGACCTGCGTGTCCTACTGGAGCTCTACCTTCACCACCACCATGAGGGTGATCTACTGGGTTCATAACAGAACCTCTAACTGTTGGTCTAATTCCCATATGTCTTGTTCTACCTGCTTTACCAAGTTTAACATTTTCATGATCAGAATTTCCTAAAACTCCTATTGTTGCTCTACATCTAGCTAAGATTAATCTCATTTCTCCTGAAGGTAATCTTACGTGTGCGTATTTTCCTTCTTTAGCCATTAATTGAGCACTTTGTCCAGCAGCTTTAACTAATTTTCCACCTTGACCTGGATTTAATTCTATATTATGAATTAATGTACCAACTGGAATACTTGATATTGGCATTGTATTTCCTGGTTTAATGTCTGCACTTTCACCAGATACTACTATGCTTCCGTCTGTAATTCCTTGTGGTGCTAATATATATGCTTTTTCTCCATCTTTATATTGAATTAAAGCTATATTTGCGCTACGGTTTGGATCATATTCAATTCCTAATACTGTAGCTTCCATATTATCCTTATTTCTTTTAAAATCTATTATTCTATATTTTTGTCTATTTCCGCCACCTTGATGTCTAACTGTTATTCTACCATATGAGTTTCTTCCTGCATTTTTCTTTTTCTTTGCTAATAAAGATTTTTCAGGAGTTTTCTTTGTTACTTCTTCAAATGTTGAAACAGTCATATTTCTTCTAGATGGTGTGTATGGTTTGAATGATTTCATTGCCATTTTATTTTCTCTCCTTAATATTTTTTATTTATGGATGTTTTTCCTGCTCCATATAACAGATATTTTTTATTATCCGAGTTCTTTCTCGATATTTTATATAGGATCTAAGCTCCCATAAATTCGTCTATTGAATCTTTATATTTTTTAGACATTTTAACAGCTTTTCCGCCTTTGCCTAAATATGATTTTTCAGATAATTCTGTATCTATTGTAACAACAGCTTTTTTCCAATCTGATGTTTTACCTACATGATATCCTACTCTTTTCTTTTTTCCTTTTACAGTCATTGTATTTACTTTTAATACTTTAACTTCAAAAAGTTTTTCTACTGCTTTTGCAATATCAACTTTTGTTGCTTTTCTATTTACTTCAAAAGTGTATTTTCCTTGTTGTAATTCATCGTTACTTTTTTCAGTAACTACTGGTCTTACTATTACTTCTTCTGCTAACATTTAAGCATACACCTCCTCTAATTTTTTAACAGTGTCTAGAGGTAGAACTAATTTATTGTATTTTAATAAATCAAATACATTTATATTGTTTATTAAAATTGTTTTTACACCTTCTATGTTTCTTGAAGACATTAAAACATTTTTATTTTGTTCTGGAAGAACTATTAATGTTTTTCCTTCTACTTTTAAATCTTTTAATGCTTTAACCATAGTTTGTGTTTTAATTTCAGATAATTCTAATTTATCTACTACTGTTAATTCTTTTTCTAAAACTTTTGAACTTAATATTGACTTGATTGCAAGTCTCTTTTCTTTTTTATTTACTGAATATTTATATGAACGAGGTTTTGGACCTAAAGCAATACCACCTTTAATCCATTGTGGAGCTCTGATACTTCCTTGTCTTGCTCTACCTGTTCCTTTTTGTCTCCATGGTTTTCTTCCACCACCACTAACTTCAGCTCTTGTTTTTGTACTTTGTGTACCTTGTCTTTGATTTGCTAAATAGTTAACTAATACACTGTGAACTATTGCTTCATTTGGTTCTATACCAAATACGCTATCTGCTAATTCAACATCACTAACTTTTTTACCTTTTATATCATATACATCTATTTTTGGCATGATTTATTTTCCTCCTTCCTCTCTCTTATTTACTAGCCTTTACAGCTGATTTTACTTTTAAAATTGCTCCTTTAGCTCCTGGAACGCTTCCTTTAACTAAGATTACATTTTTATCTAAATCTACTCTTACAACATCTAAATTTTGTATTGTAACTGTAACTTTTCCCATATGTCCTGGTAATTTTTTACCTTTAAATACTCTACCTGGTGTTGAAGTTGGTCCCATTGAACCTGGTCTTCTATGATACATAGATCCATGTCCCATTGGTCCTCTGTGTTGTCCATGACGTTTAATAACACCTTGGAATCCTTTTCCCTTTGATGTTCCTTGAACATCTATTTTATCTCCAGCTGCAAAAACATCAGCTTTAACTTCATCTCCAACTTTGATTCCTTCTATTGAATCTAATTTGAATTCTCTTAAATGTTTTTTGCTATCTAATTTTGCTTTTGCAAAATGTCCTTTTTCTGGTTTGTTGATGTGTTTATCTTTTACATCACCAAATCCTAATTGTACAGCTTCATAACCATCTGTTTCTGTTGTTTTTACTTGTGCAACTACACATGGTCCAGCTTCTATAACTGTTACTGGAATAACATTACCTTTTTCATCAAAGATTTGAGTCATTCCAACTTTTCTTCCTATAATTCCTTTTTTCATTTTAATTTTCTCCTCCTATTGGCTGATATATTAAATTGCATTTATTAAATGTTATACCAGCATTGGTTTTTGATTTTAACTTCATATTATATATGTAAGTTTATAAAATTTAAAATTATAATTTGATTTCTATATCAACACCAGCTGGTAATTCTAATTTCATTAGACTGTCAACTGTTTTTTGTGTTGGATAAAGAATATCTATAACTCTTTTGTGTGTTCTCATTTCAAATTGTTCTCTTGAATCTTTGTATTTGTGTGGAGAACGTAAGATTGTTACGATTTCTTTTTGTGTTGGTAGTGGAATAGGTCCTGAAACCTTTGCTCCTGTTTTCTTAGCAGTATCTACTATCTTCTCAGCAGACTGATCTAAAACTACATGGTCATAAGCTTTTAGTCTTATTCTTATTTTTTCACTACTTACTACTGTACTTTTTGCCATTGTAATTTTCCCTCCTTTTAAAATATTGTTTTTGCCTTTTTATAAGGCTTTCTTAAAAATTACTAGTTGGCAAGTTAAAACGCACTCTGGTGTTTTGAATATCACCTATATAAAAACCCAAAACATGCATGATAATTTTGGGATAAGTGTGCATCTTTTTGAATGCATAAAAATGTATATGCAACATCATCTACGTCTTACGGATTAACGTAAACAACTTAACTTACCGCCTGGTCTTTGCCATGACATACTCCACCAAAGTTCCCTCCATCCTTTATTCCGTAAGGATGTAGCCACATTTGGTTTCAACGCTAAACTCATGCTTATATATTATATAATGCTTTATTCCGTATGTCAATAGATTTCATATAATTTTTACGGAATTTTGAAAATTTTTCTTGATTTTTTACTTAAAAAAGAAAGTATATGTAACATACTTTCTTCTTTTCAGTTAATATTTAAAATAATTAATCTTCTTCTATAATTTTATCGATTGATTCTTTTCTCATTTCTTTTATTATTCTACAACTATTATTTAATTTTTCTTGTTCTTCTTCATTTAAGTCTAATGTTAATAATTCTCTTACCCCTTTTTCATTTATAACAGCTGGAACGCCTATATAAATATCATCCTGGTCATATTGTCCTTCTTTTAAATAAGTAGAAACTGTTAAAATAGAATTATCATTATCTATTACAGATTTTACAATTTTACTTAAAGCTATTCCTATCCCATAATAAGTAGCTTTCTTTTTTTGGATTATTTCATATGCTGCGTTTACAACATCTTCATGCATCTTTACTAAATCTTCCATAGGTAAATTATTATCTCTCATAACATCACTTATTTTTTTACACCCAACATATGCATGATTCCATGGAACAAAAGAAGAATCTCCATGTTCTCCCATAATATATGCATGTATATTTTTGCTTGATACTTTTATATAATCAGATAATATATATCTTAATCTTGCTGTATCTAAAACTGTTCCTGACCCAAATACTTGATTTTTTGGAAGTCCTGATACTTTACTTACTACATATGTCATTAAATCTACAGGATTACTTGCAACTATAATTATTCCATTAAAACCGCTTGCCATTATGCTTTTGGTAATATTTTTCATTATCTTTGTGTTAGTTTCAGCAAGTTCTAGTCTTGTTTGCCCTGGTTTTTGCGCTATTCCTGCTGTTATTACTACAACTTGTGCATCTTTACAATCATCATAGTCTCCAGCTTTTATAACCATTTTTTGTGGTGCAAATGGTAAGCCATGTGATAAATCCATTTGTTCTCCCACTGTTTTATCTTTATCTATATCTATTAGAACAAGTTCATTTACACCGCCCCTATTTAACATTGTATAAGCCATACTCATACCAACAAAACCTGTTCCTACTAATACAACTTTTCCCTTTTTCATTTTAACATTCCTCCTACTTACTATTAATTTTAATATAATTTTGAACGCATATATTATATCATATTTTTTACAAAAATAAAATATTTTATTTTACTTTTGCAAAATTATATGATATAATCGAGAAAACAAAAGGTAAGGAGTGCTATTTATGAAATCAAATTCAGATAATACTGCTTTGGCCGAAAATAAAGTTCTAATACTATATATATTAGAACAAATTAATGGAGAAATAATAGAAGATGGTTTATTTAAAATAATTTCTTCAATTAATAATGTTAATTACTTTTATTTTAAACAAGTTTTAACAGATTTAATCGATTCAAAGCTAGTAGGTACATATACAAAAGATGAAGAACCATTAATTAGAATTACGTCTGAAGGTAAAAATGCATTATCTCTTACAAAAGAAGTTTTACCAGGAATTTTAAAATTAAAAGCAGATAACGTTTTTAAGCAAGAATTATTAAGCATTGAAGAAGAATCTTCTGTTATTGCAGAATATACTCCAAAAAGTGAAAACGATTACACAATTAAATGTAAAATTGTTGAAAATAATGAAACAATTTTCGAAGTTAAAACATATGCAGGTTCACGAGAAAGAGCAAAAAGAATAGTCGATAATTGGAATAAAAATGCACAAGAAATTTACCCTGAAATATTAAATCTATTATTAAATGATAAATAAATAATATAAAAAAGATGTTTCTTAACTGAAACATCTTTTTTGTTGGTAGCGAAGGAGAGGATCGAACTCACGACCTTTCGGGTATGAACCGAACGCTCTAGCCAGCTGAGCTACTTCGCCATATATTACAACGATATTTATTATAACCGTTATTTGCATTTTTGTCAAGAATAAAATACAAGAAAATCAAATTTTCTTGTATTTTATCCAGCTCTTTCATTATCATCATAGCTTCTTGATTTTGATTGTGCTCTAGGTAATTTTACATTATTATCAAATCTGTATTCTGTAGCAATTGGATTATTTCTTTTTCTTTTTACACCTTTTACTTTTTCTTCTTCAACTTTATTTACACCATATTCTTCAGCTTTTGCATCAACATTTCTCCAAGCATCCATTAATAATTTATAATTATCAACTTCACTGTTTTTTTGTAATATTTTTTCAGGAGTCTCAACTAACTCATTTTTACTTCCTATAGTACTAAGAAATTCCATTATTCCACCGAAAAAATCTTTTATGGCCTCCATTATATCTTTTAATATACTCATTTTTTCCTTAAAGCTTTTGCTTTAAGTTTTCCACCTCTCTTATTAAATAATAAAATATTAGATATATTATAACACATAATATATTTAAAATCAAGTTTTTTTGTAATTTATGTCTACTTTTTACTTGTTTTTATGTTATTTTACATATTTATCTAACTCTTTTGATTTATAATTTAATTCCCCTATTTCTTCTGTTGGAACATATCCTGCTTTAGCATTTATAACATCAGGTATTCTATTTACTATTGTTGCACAAGTAAGTTCAACTGTATTTGGCCTATTTACTACTATTGTTGTACTTGGTTCTCCTTCTATAGTCCATTCATTTTTATCAATATCTTCCTTAGAATAAACTTTTCCTATACATTCACTTTCAATTAGTATTCCTTCTTCTGTTTCAGTTGTAACTATTGCACTCATTCCTGTTGCATCTCCCGCTTTAACTGTCATCTGCAAAGTTTCTGAATATATATCTTCTTTATAAGTTTGGGGTACTGTTTTTTGTGTTTGAGATTTTACTGTTAATCCTAATTTTTCGCAAAGCCATCCATTTACATTCCACATATATGAAGGTAAATACTCTCCATTTTCTATTAGCTTTTGTCGTTCTTCATTAGAAATTTTATCAACAGCTGCAATTTCTTTATCAAATGCGTCTAATGTCAATCCTGCTCCATGTGCTTTAGCTAATGCTATTCCATAATCTTCTACATTGTAACTTGAACTACCTTTTATTTTAGTTATTCTTTGAGTTGAGCCTGCTATACTTGAAATTAACTGTCCCCAATATATATCTTGATACCCACTACCTGTAATTGTACATCCTGTTTGTTTTGCTAATTCATCTATTTTTTTAGTAATTGTAGGATTAGAATTCATTGGAAAAAATGCTTCTTCACATGTTGTAATAGCATTTATACCAAGTTTTGCACAAAGTATTAATGCATCTTCTACATCTGAAATTAAACTCATTGTTTCAATTACAACAATATCAGGCTTTGTTTGTTTTAACATTTCTTCAGCATCAGTATTTGATACTACCTTTACCCCTTTATTATTTGTTCCTATTATTTCTCCAATATCTTTTCCAATCACATTTGGATTTACATCAACTGCGCCTACAATCTCTCCACCTTTTTCATAGACATATCTCATTGTGTATATACTCATTTTTCCTGTACCATATTGTACAACTTTAATCTTATTACTCATAATATATATCTCTCCTTCTCTTTTTAATTATTTACTTGTCAAAGAAAAATATACAAATATTTTTACTTTATGAATAATTTTATTATATATATAGTTTATTTTTTTGTCTACATTAAATGCCAAAAAAAAAGACATCAAACGATGTCTTCTTTTATTCAAAATTATTGTAATTCAATAACAGCTCCAACTTCAGCGAATTTAGCTTTTAAGTCTTCAGCTTCTTCTTTAGAAACGTTTTCTTTAACTGTTTTTGGTGCTCCATCAACTAAGTCTTTAGCTTCTTTTAATCCTAATCCTGTAGCATCTCTAACTACTTTGATTACTTTTATTTTTTGATCTCCAGCATCTGATAATACAACATTATATGATGATTTTTCTTCAGCTGCTGCTCCTGCTGCTGCTCCACCAGCAACTGGTGCTGCTGCTGCTACTGCAGATACTCCAAATTCTTCTTCTATAGCTTTTACTAAATCAGCTAATTCAACTACTGTCATTTTTTTGATTTCTTCAATCATTTCTTCTTTATTCATTTTAAAATCCTCCTAATTTTCATTTAAATATTATTTAAATCTAATTTTTATTTTTTGTGATTTAAGTTCACAACTCTAATTAGCTACACTTTTAATTAAGCGTTAGCTGTTTCTTCTTTTTGAACTTTTACTTGATCAAGTGCAACTGCAAGTTTTGAGATATTTCCAAGTAAAGCTCCAGCAAGCATAGATAATAATGTTTCTCTTGATGGTAATTTGGCTAAAGTAATTATTTCTTCTGCTGTCATTACTTTACCTTCTATAACACCACCTTTGATTTTATAGAAATCATTTTCTTTACTGAATTTGTAAATTGCTTTTGTTGGTTCTAAATAATCTTCATCACACATTATTACAGCTGTTGGACCTACTAATTGATCTTCTAAACCTTCAATTCCACTTTCAGCTAAAGCTCTTCTTGTTATATTGTTTTTTATAACTTTATATTCTGCTTTTGCATTTCTTAATTCAGCTCTAAGATTTGTAACGTCTTCAACATTAATTCCTCTGTAATCTGTTAAAAGTACTAATTTTGCTTCTTTTATTTTTGAAGCTAATGCAGATACTTCTTCTTTCTTTTGATTTAATATTTTTTCACTTGCCATTTTATTTTCACCTCCTGGTTTATCTAATAGTTTTATATTTTGGTTTTATAGTCAATTTAATTACTATAAAATAAATAACACTTATTATAGCCATAGGCATATAATGAGTGTTATTTATTTTATACTCTCTTATTATATACCTAGGTAGGACTTAAACGCCTACTGTCTTTGGCTAATATTCAATTTAAAATTATTATTTTTGGTTAATATATATACCAGGTCCCATTGTTGTTGTTATAGCAACACTCTTAATGTATTGTCCTTTTGCTGCTGCTGGTTTTGCTTTTATTATAGCATTGATAATTGTTTCATAGTTTTCTGCTAATTTATCAGCTCCAAATGAAACTTTACCAAATGATATATGTATAATATTTGTTTTGTCTAATCTGTATTCAACTTTACCAGATTTAATTTCTGATATTGCTTTTGTTACATCCATTGTAACTGTTCCTGATTTTGGGTTTGGCATTAAACCTTTTGGTCCTAATACTTTACCTAATCTACCAACAACACCCATCATATCTGGAGTTGCAACTACTACATCATAGTCAAACCAGTTTTCATTTTGTATTTTTGGTATTAATTCATCAGCACCAACATAGTCTGCTCCAGCTTTTGTAGCTTCTTCAGCTTTTGGTCCTTTTGCAAATACTAATACTTTTTGTGTTTTACCTGTACCATTTGGAAGTACTACTGTACCTCTTACTTGTTGGTCAGCATGTTTTGAATCTACACCTAATTTTACGTGTAATTCAACTGTTTCATCAAATTTAGCTTTTGGCATTTTTTCGATTAAATCTAAAGCTTCTTTGATTTCGTATTCCTTGTTTTTATCAACAAGTTTTGCACTTTCTGCATATCTTTTTCCTGTTTTCATTTTTTACCTCCTTTGGTTCTAACGAGTATCAAACTCTCCCAATTAATTAAAATTTATAAATATTTCTATTTATCTAAAATTATTCAACAACTACTATACCCATTGATCTAGCAGTTCCTTCAACCATACTCATTGCTGTTTCTAATGAAGCTGCATTTAAGTCTGGCATTTTTTGTTCTGCAATTGCTTTAACTTGTTCTTTAGTTATTTTAGCAACTTTTTCTTTATTTGGTTTTCCTGAACCTTTTTCTATTTTAATTGATTTTTTTATAAGAACAGCAACTGGTGGAACTTTTGTTATGAATTCAAATGATTTATCTTTATAAACTGTGATAACAACTGGTATTATCATTCCAGGTTGATTTGCAGTTCTATCATTGAATTCTTTAACGAATTGCATAATATTTACACCACTTGATCCTAAAGCTGGTCCTACTGGTGGAGCTGGTGTTGCTTTACCTGCTTCTATTTGTAATTTAATAATATTTGAAATTTCTTTCTCTGCCATTTCTATGGCACCTCCTTATAATATTTGCTATTTCATTTTTTGTACTTGTGAAAATTCTAGTTCTACAGGAGTTTCTCTTCCAAACATAGAAACTAAAACTTTTACTTTGTGTTTTTCTGTATTTATTTCTTGAACTGTACCAACAAATCCTTCAAATGGACCATTCATTACTTGAACTTGTTCATTTACTTCATAATCAACATTTACTGGTACATCATCAAATCCCATATTTCTTATTTCTTCATCTGTAAGAGGTATTGGATCTGTTCCTGAACCTACAAACCCAGTAACTCCTCTTGTATTTCTTACTATATACCAAGTTTCTTCTGTTACAATCATTTTTATTAAAACATATCCAGGGAAAACTTTTTTTAGATTAGCTTTTCTTTTACCATCTTTGATTTCTATTTGTTCTTCCATAGGAACTATAATATCAAAGAAATATTCTTCAAGTTCTCTATTTTTGACAGTTTTTTCTAAATCTGTTTTAACTTTATTTTCATATCCAGAATAAGTATGAACTACATACCATCTTGGTTCCATGTCATAATCTTTTTGAGACATTATTCGGCCTCCTTATATTCAATTTACTCAGCTGGAGTTTCTTGCGTGTTTTCTGTATTAGCATCAGTTGTTGGTTCTACATTTTCTGTATTACCATTTTCTGTTCCTTCTGCATTACTTTCTCCATTTGAATTATCATCTGTTACTTGTCTTGAAGATATAACACCTTCTTTTATTTTGTCTATACCATATTTGTTAACTGCTTCAAATGTAAAATCTAATACAAATACAATTGCAGCTAGTATTAATACTATTACTACAACAGCTACAGTATTGTTTACCAATTGTTTTGGTGTTGGCCAACTAACTTTTTTTAGTTCAGCTTTAAAGCCTTTAAAAAAGCTTGTCTTATCTTTACTATTTTTTTCTTTTTTACTTAATGTTTTTACTTCTTTCTTAGCCATTTTATATCCTCCTTAAAATAGCTTGTATTTTTTCTATTTTGTTTCTTTGTGTGTTGTACGTTTTTTACAATATTTACAGTATTTAACTATTTCTAGTCTATCTGTATTATTTCTTTTATTTTTTGATGTCATATAATTTCTTCTTTTACATTCTGTACATTCTAATGTAATATTTTCTCTTGGACCTTTTGCTGCCATCTAAATACACCTCCGTATTTTTTTCATTACTTTTTTACTTTTTATTTATTTTTTTGAAACGATGTGAACATATGCCGTAATACATATGCTTTCCTATTTTACCACTTTTTGCCCTATATGTCAATAAAAAATGCAAACATTTTATAAAAAAATTTGCATTTTTTACTTACTATTTGTATATTAAATTTTAATATTATTTTTTCTTTTTTTGAACTGAAAATCCAAACTTTCCAATTTTATTTCCTAATGGATAATATCCTCCATTTGCATAAGCAATTAAGTCACATTTTGAAATATCAAATGCACCTTTTTCATCAATGTATTTTTCATCTGCATCTATTGATAATACTTCAGCTACAAACATATGATGTGAACCTAATTCCTGTATTTCTTTGACTTTACATTCTATTGAAACAGGGCTTTCTTTAATTAATGGGCAGTTAACAAAATTAGCTTTTTCCTTATGCAAATTCATTTCTTTAAATTTATCAAAATTTTCACCACTTCTTACTCCACACCAATCAGTTTGTCGAGCTAAATTTTCAGTTGTTAAATTAATAACAAATTCTCCTGATTCTTTTATTAAATTATATGAATATCTCGTTGGTCTTACCGAAATATATACCATTGCAGGATTTGTATTAATAATTCCAGTCCATGCTACAGTTATAATATTTGATTTTTCCATGTTACCACATGAGACCATAACAGCTGGTATGGGATATTCAAATGTACCTGGCTTCCACATCACTTTTGCCAATAAAATCAACTCCTTATAATCATTTAATATTTTAACACTTTATATTATATACTAATTTTATTAAAAAAACTTATATATATGTTTATTTTTATTTAAGCATATATATAAATTTTCTATTTAAATTATAAAATTTAGAAAAAATTATAATAAAAAAAATCTAGCAACAACCTATCTTTCCAGCAGGGTAACCCGCAAGTATTTTTGGCACATTTAGGCTTGACTTCTGTGTTCGGAATGGGAACAGGTATTACCCTAAATGTCATCGTCACTAGAAAATTAATAACTAATTTATATTCAGTTTTTTGGTACACTGAAAAATACATAGATGAAAACAGTCTTTCTTTAAGTTTTAGTTCTTA
>CAMPBS010000019.1 GCA_946639585.1 uncultured Clostridium sp.
AGGTTGCAACAGACCCCGTAGCATCTTGGATGATACAAGCAGCCCAAGTTGCATCAAAATTCACATTATTCACTCACCACGCAAAAACATTTCCAAACTTAGTAACAGCACTAAGAAACTCAATGCTTAGAACTGGTGTATTCAAAAACGAAAAAACAGCAGAAGAACAGGTTGTATCAGTATTAAACTTTGATATACACTTAACAAAGGACTTTAGAGGAAAACGTTATGTAGAAAGAATTACAGAATGTATTCCAGTAGAGGAAAGAAATGAATACACATTTGACCATAGAAAAGAAACAACATTAGAAGGAAAATTTGATAAATTTTTCGATAATGCAACACATTTCTTTACAAAAACAACAGATAGACAATTATACATTTACAGAAACATACTAGAATATGTTGATGGAGAATATATAATAACAAACCCAATAACACAAGACAACCTAAGAGAAATGAGAATGAATATGGACGAAACAGACCTAGAAAGTTTCGATAACTTCGTAGAAAAACATTGGGGAAACAACTTAAAATCAGCATATGAAACAATAAGCGTAAACGCTTCAACAAACGCAAATGCAGAAGAAACAACAGCGGTAAAAAGAAGAGGAAGACCTTCAAAAAAATTAAGCTAAATATAACAAAGAGGGAATATAAATAATTCTCTCTTTGGACATGTAATTTGCAAAAAATGTCACAAAAGGAGGTGCGGATACAAAGTGTCTAATCAAATGCTATATCTGATCATAGGTATATCAGTGGTATTCTTTATTGCAATAGTTATTGCATATGTGGTTATATCTAAAAAAACAAATAAATCAGAATATAAAAGAATACAAAAATTACAACAAGGAACAAAAGAAAGCAAGTTTTCAGTAGAAATATTGCTACAAAAATTATATGTAACCTATGTAAGAGTACCAGGTTTAAAAAGATATATACTAAAATTGAGAAGAAGACTAGAAATAATAAATCTTGAGGACGAATATAACACAAGAAAAGCAGCCTCAAAGATATTAACAAGAACATTATTAATACTTCTTCCAGTTTTATTTGCTACAATTGCAATAACAAACGCAAATACTTTATTAATGGTAATACTATTACTATTTGAACTATTCATGGTAGACACATTAATAGATGGTTCAGTAGATAAATTAGACAACAAAATTCTAAAAGAACAAATAGACTTTTTCTCAGAAATAAGACATGCATACCATGAATTCAACATGGTAGAAGAAGCAATATATCAAGTATCACAAGATGACGAAAGAAGCGTATCTGCACAAGGTGAAAAAATATACGAAATACTAATCTCAGATGATCCAGAAATGGAACTAGAAAAATACTACGATGTTGCACCAAACAGCTTCTTAAAAGAATTTGCCGGTGTATCATATTTAACAAAAGAATTTGGAGATAGAAAAGTAGATGGCGGATCACTATATTTAAAAAATGTCAACAACATTACACAAGAAATGCAATTAGAAATCTTAAAAAGAGATAAATTAAACTATGTATTTCAAAGTTTATCATTTATCGCAATTGCACCAGTATTATTCCTAGAACCATTAAAATCATGGTCAATCTCAAACTTTGCATTCACAGAACCATGGTATAATGGAAAATCAGGAATGATAGTTCAAATATTCATATTAATAATAGCATTTGTATCATATATACTAACCAGAAAATTAAAAGATAATGGTTCAACAAATATAAATACAAAAAATACACAAAATCCATGGCAAAAGAAAGTATACGATAAAAAATTAGGCAAAAGAATAGTTGATATGTTTATGCCTAAACAAGGAACAAAAGAACATAGAAAAGTAAGTAAAATGCTAAAAGACTCTGCATCACCACTAAAAATAGAGTGGTTATATACAAATAGAATAGCAATAGCAATAGTAACATTTTTCGCATCAGTAATTCTATTTGCTAATTTACATACAATAGCGATAAACTACATATACACTAATCCAACATCAGATTATGATTTAATAAGTGGATTGTCGGAAAAAGATAAAAAAGCGGCAATGGAAGTAACAGAAATTCATAATAAGTTCTTGGATAAATATAGATATTCAAATCCAAATATAAAACAAGAACAAATTAAAGAAGATCTGTTAAAATCAGAAGACTTTAACTCATCAAAAGAAGAAGAAATAGATAAAAATGCAAAAAAAATATATGAAAAATTACAAATAGTAAAACAAGAATTCATGCAGTGGTATGAAATATTATTAGCAATGGTATTCTCAATTGCAGGTTACATGTCACCAATATGGTTACTATTCTTCCAAGTTAAAATGCGTCAACTTGAAATGGAAGATGAAGTAATGCAATTCCAAACAATAATACTAATGCTAATGAGAATAGAAAGAGTAAACGTAGAAATAATACTAGAATGGCTAGAAAGATATGCAAACATATTCAAGCCAGTAATCTCAAAGTGCGTTAACAACTACGAAGCAGGAGCATGGGAAGCACTTGAAGAAATGAAAAATGAAGTAACATATCAGCAATTTATAAGAATTGTTGAAAGCTTACAAGCAGCAGTAGAAAAAATACCAATTAGAGACGCGTTTGATGAACTAGACTCAGAAAGAGATTACTACCAAGAAAAACGTAAAGAATCAAACAATAGATTAATAGCAAGAAAAGCAATGATAGGAAAAGCAATAGGATTTGCACCAATGATATGCTTATTTGTAGGTTACCTAATTGTACCATTGGTATTCATAGGATTTACAAGTATGTCAAACTCTATGTCAAGCTTATCTGCAGGAAAATAACAAATTAACAATATGAGAAAAGGAGGTTAAACTATTATGGAAAACGCAACAAAGGCTTTGATTATAGCAGGTAGTGTACTACTTTCAATAATAGTCTTAAGTATATTTATGCTAATGGTAAATAGTTTAACCGACTATCAACAAGCACAAACACAAATTGAACAAACACAAGATGTTATCTCTTTTAATAACCAGTTTCAAGGTTATATGAGAGATGAAGTCGCTGGAACAGATGTATTATCAGTAGTAAACAAGGTAACATACTACAATAGAACTAAAGCATCTGATGCAGTAGATAATGCGGGATCTGGAGATGAATATGTTTACGAACCAATAACATTGATTGTAGAGCTTGGGGACACCACTAAAAGAAAATTGTTAACAATGGATGGAACACATATTAAATTATGGACCAAGAGTGAGTTTATATTTGACCAAAAGAAGAATATGGATGAAGATTTTGAAATAATAAATAATCTGTTAAATAGAACAGAAATGCCAACTCCGCCATCATCAATGGATGCAGGAGGGGATATGCCAGCACGATACAGAAGTAGAAAGCCTATTTATTACACGGAAGGAATTTTAAAAGGATTAATGGACAACTATGGTTCTTCAAATTCTATTTTTGAAGAAGTGGCTACTGATTCTACTGATCCTAATAAGAGCATAAAGGAAAAATATAAAAGATTTGCAGAATTTAACAGAATTGTTGGAACAGCGTATTTTCCTTTGGTTTATAGCAATGAAAAACCAATAAAAGAAGGCCAATATGATAACTGGTGGAGAACGTATTTCAGGGATGGTGCTAGCGTAACATCTAATATTAATGGAGTATCTGGTGGAAAAACAATAAAAGAGGTTTTAGCATATTATTATGAATATGCTCAATTCCAAAGAGCAAAATTCAAATATGTTCCGCCAACATCAAGTGAAGAAACATATAGCTCTGGTTCAGGAAGAATAAAATACTTAAAATTTGAATTTACAGGAGAATTTATATAAGTTAGGAGTAGATTATGGAAAATGCATCAAAAGCATTGTTAATGGCAGCAGGTGTACTAATGGGAATATTAGTACTATCACTAATAGTATATATATATGCTACCTTTAGCGACTCTACACAAAAAAACATGGAACAAATGAAACTAAATGAAACAGTTGCATTTAATAGTAAATACCTAGCATATGACGGAAGAGAAGATTTAACATGTTATGATATTCTAAATATTGCTAATATGGCGATTAAAGATAATGAAGATGATGAGTACCCACCAATATCTGTACAAATAATGAATGGTCTTGTGAATCCTGGTGGGAATACGCCAAACACATTGCCAAGTCATTGGTTAACTACTGCTCCTCCCGAGTATTATTACAACGATTTTGTAGATGAAATTAATTCTATGCAAAATTTTGGAAGTGCAGGATCCCTAATAATGGAAACTCTTCCCGTTCATGATACAGTGACAGGGGAAACAAAAAATGCGAGAGTTTTGGTGAAGTATAGATGCGTAGTTCTAACTAATGATACTACAGGAAGAGTAGATATAGTAAAGTTCTTTAGAATAAATAGTGCTTCATCGGGTACTTGAAAAAAAAATCGTAAAATGTTATAATAAGGGTAGACATATGAAGAAAATTGTGGTATTTTTAATAATGATAATAATAATTGTTGCTATTGCTTTTTTTATGTATTTTGACTACAAAGTAAAAAAAGACAAAATAGACGAAAAAAACAGCGAATTTGAGACATATTTAGGCAAAGAAATATATGGCGTAGATGTTGCAACAATAATAAACAAAGCAACATATAAAAATAAAAAAAATAATGTCGAACAAGATAAAAAAGGAAAATACATAGATAATAGCAATAACTCAATAAACATAGATATAAAAATGCTAGATGACGGCAAAACCTATAATATGGAAAGATTCTATAAAAATGGAACAATGGAATTTGTAGAATATTATAGAGATATAAAATTTAAAGTCATGAACATAGAATATCATAAAGAAACAGGCTTAATAAAATACATATTTATAGAACAAATCACAAAATAAAATGATTAATTAGTTATTAATGTTTTATCAACATACAATTGATAAATAATAATAAAAAATACAAAAGTAAAGGAGGAAAGAAACACATGGAAAATGCATCAAAAGCTTTAATCATCGCAGGAGCAATCCTATTATCAATAGTTCTAATTACACTTGGAGTTTTGATTATAGGAAGGGGACAAGAGGCTATAGACCAAACTAATATAGATGATCAAGTATTATCAACATGGAACCAGAAATGGACAAAATATGAAGGAAAAGATGCTTCTGGAACAGTGGTTAATGGTTTGATAAATGAGGTTATTACAAGTAATAGCATTGCAACTAGTAATGGAGAGACAGAAAAAGTTATAGCAATTGTGGGATATAAAACGGATGGAAATCCAGATCCTAATGAGGATAATCGTATAGAAACATTGACAACTGGTTCATATCTTAGATATAAGCCTGATTCTAATGCTACAGACAATGCTGGAACAAAAACTTGCAATAAATATGCAAGAAACAATGCTAAATATACTATAAATGTGAGATATAATAAATTTGGATATGTATGTCAGATATATGTTGCATCAAAATAAATAATTATATAGGAGGAAAAAAATATGGAAAATGCATCAAAAGCTCTAATTATAGCGGGAGCAATATTATTATCAATAGTATTAATTACACTTGGAGTTGTAATTATAGGAAGGGGACAAGAAGCAGTAGATAAAGCAAATATAGATGATCAAGTGGTTTCAACATGGAATCAAAAATTTACAAGTTATGCAGGTGATTCTGTTAGAGGGACAGATGTTAATATATTAATAAATGCTGTTTTATCAAGCAATGCAACAAATAAAAACGCCGGAGATACAGATAAGTTAATAAAAATTACTACAACAATTAAGAATACTTCTAAGGAAGAAGCACCTGGAGTAACACCAAATAATACTACATCTGCCCCTATATACACTAAAAGTTGTGATAAAGTTAATCAAAGTGCTAAATATAATGTTACTGTAACTTATGGAGATAAAGGATATATTAGTGAAATAAATATTGTTAAAGTAAAAGGATAAGAAGAGGTGAAATACTATGGAAAATGCTGCAGAAGCCTTAAAAATGGCTGGAGGAGTATTAATATTTGTGTTGGCATTGTCCATATGTATAAATGCCTTTACAAATACAAGGCAAGGAATCGACAATATTGTTTTATATAGCGATAGAGAATTTTTAACAACATATGTTGAACAAAACAAAGGTACAAAAAGAATTGTAGGTGCTGAATCAATAGTGCCTACAATCTACCGAGCTTATAAAGAAAGCATAAAAATAAAATTTGATTTTCTTAATAATGATGCAGATGATTGTTTATATTACAAAGTAACAACTGCCGGTACAGAATACATTAATTATATTGACCTGGAAAGAGAAAACATAGCAGATGAAACAATGAAGGAATATATTCTTAAAAGAATTTTGTTTGGCGATGGTGAGCATGGAAGAAATATAGAGGATGATAAAGAAAAGCAAATCTCATGGACATTTAATAGTAATGGCTTATATAATAGACTTACTGCAGGTAACACTTATGAAGAAAGCTTAGGAGTATACTTCAAAGGCGAGGAAAATGGTAGATCGGATGATTTTAAAGGAAACAAAACTGAAAAAAAAGTTATAACATATCGTTTGGCTGATCCAAGCTAAACAATATAAGAAAGGAGAAACTATGGAAAATAGTTGGTTAACAATAATTTTAGTATTTGTAATAATAGGTGGGATGGCTTTTTTCATAATGCTCTCAACTGCAAATGATGTGGATAAAGCATTAGAAGCAAGTGTACAACAAGACATTTCAACATTTGTAAAAGAATGTGCAAATGAAGGTCGTGTTACTTTAGAGAAAGTTAATAAACTACAAACAAGTGTAAATAGCCATGGAATTCTATTTGATTTAAAAATTTGGGTTGAAAGACAAAGCAATACACCAACAAAGAAAACAACACAATTAAATAATCAAATGACAGAAGCAACACCATTTGTTACAGAAGAATATTCTCCAGATGATGAAATCTTTAAAAATGGTGGATTAATACTAAGAGAAAATGACATATTAGGTGCAAGTGCAGAAAACATTAGTCCAACAAATGAAGATGCGCATTCTGGAAATACAGGAAAAGATTATTCTACAATGAAACCACAAGCAGTTGAAACTGTACATACAACTGGAACAAATTAAATCAATTTAAAAATTAGCAATGTAAAATACTTTGCAAATATTTATGTTTTAAAAATAGCTTGTAATATAAATGTTACAGGTTATTTTTAGAATGTGAAGATTATTATTACATAGGAGCAGCCTAAAAGCTTCACAAATAATAAAACAAAGGAAAGAATAGTATGGGATTAGATAGATTAGGAATTCTTTTTATAGTAATAGTTTTACCTATAGCGCTTATATTAAACACATATACAAACACACAGGTAGATACTTTAAAAATGCAATTAGAATATGATTCGAAATTAAATGCATGTACTGCAGATGCTGTAAGAACATATCAAACCAATTCGTTAAATGAGGATGCGTCAAATTTGGGAGATGTTCGTATAGGAAATATAAATGCAGCAATAAATGTATTTTTCACTTCACTTTCATCAAACCTAAATATGTCAGGATATAGTAGACAGTTTTTACAAGAATATGTTCCAGCATTAGTATTTACAATGTATGATGGTTATTACATTTATTCAAAGTATACAAATACAATTGGAGACGAAGATTATGCTACACAGGAAGAAGTTGATAATTATAATACAAAAATGAATCTACATCCAGGTGAGCCAGGTTATTTATTACCATCTTATTATTTTGGAGTACACGAGGAAGGTGGTAAAGAAGTTTCTCAACAATTATATGGGTTAAAACCATTTGTACACTATAGTTGTAGATATAAGAATAATATTGCTGGTGATGCATATGATTTTGTTGTTTCATACACATTAGATAATTATGTAACAATACAAGGGATTGTGAAGGGGGAACCAGTAGATAAATCTGGATATTTGATTGATATCACTAAAACAAACTATAATAGTACTTCAGGTGAGTTAACATATAGGGGAGTAAAAATAGAAAAAGAAAAAGAGCCTATTTTAAGTGAAAACCTAATCTTAAATACAGAAGATGGAACTCAAGCACAAACAAAATCCTATAAATACCATAAAGTAAATGGAGTAAAATATTACTTGGATGAAGGTGATACTAGAGATCAAAACGATGATTATTGGTTTGCTATGTTAAATGGTATAAAAGAAAAATCAACTTATAAATTTGACAAAGATTATGACGATTCGGCATATAATCATTATAAAAAAGCAATTGAATTTTCAAAGTGGGTAAATGATAATTTGTCAGGAATAACGGATAATGATGCTCAAGTAGAATATTATGTATATGATGAAAATGGAGCAGAAACAACAAATCCAGGATTACAAAAAACAGGCATTAATATCTTTAGGATTAATGGTATAGAAGAACAAGATTCAAACTTTAATCAACATAGACGTGAAGTAATAAGATACACAATAGAAAAAAACCTTTCAATTGCAATAGCAAATTACAACACATACGAATCAACACGTGGATTCGATTTCAGAATGCCAAAATTTAGCGAGTTAGAATGGGACTTAATCCAACAAAACATGACTGTAATCTCATATTTACAAGGTTTACCAATTGGAACAAAAATATATAACGGTGTTTCTGTTATACCAAACAATGTAAACGAAGAAGTAGTTTCAGAACAATCAATTTATATAGGAGATGGTGGAAATACAACAGAACCGGGTGATACTGGAAACTATTATTATTCTATTTTAACGAAACCAGATGAATTTGAGCATGAGGATGAGCTTGTTGGAATTTACAATGTTGATTTAAAAAGAAAAGAAGTAGAATATAATAAACAAAAATATTACTACTATCCAAAACTATACTTTGAAAGAAATACAGATTTGGTTAATATAGATGCAGAAAAAAATGATGCAACAAAAAATCAATATGCGTATAATGGCAATATATATAAATATATAGATAAATTAGTGGGAGCAAGTCCTGATGATTCAACTAAAGGCTACAAAATTGCCAAAGCTTTCTACACAGCACTTGGAAGAGAAAGAGAAAGTAGATACAACCAAAGAAATAACTACGAAAAACTATTAACCAAAATGACAGATGAAGAACAAGAATTAGCATGGTTCAATTCACAATTTACTAAATATAAAGGCATGAGAACAGTATCAGAAATAAAACAATTAATACAAGAGGCAAAAAATAATAATGCAAAATATGCAAATGAAGATGAAGACATGCGTGTTAATGTTAAAAGAGGAGGATATCCTAATAGTACTGCGTACTATGAAAATGGAACACTAGGTAGTCCAAATTTAAATGCTGCCGGAAGAAATATGTTAAATAATACACCTAATTATAAATCAGGGTCATTTGTTGTGACTGATGCACAAGGTGATCCAGAAAATCCAGAGAGTTATAATGGAGGAAGGGCATTGAATATAGGTGAAAGTGATACAACAAAATATGATGTACAATGTTACTATTATAATGGAAGAGTAAAAGGAATATATGTAGCAGTTCCTCCAGAAAAAACTAAACCTCAATAAAGTCTCGATACAAAAACTTCAGCTTTGCTGAAGTTTTTGTAGTTATACTTAATTCACTTCTCTAATCTGTTTAAGCATAATATCTCCAAAAACAGCATAGCCTTCTTTGGGATTATTAACTAAAACATGAGTAACAGCGCCAACAAACTTACCATTTTGAATAATAGGAGAGCCACTCATACCTTGAATAATGCCGCCAGTCTTACTAAGTAAAGCTTCGTCAGTAACCTTAATTTTCATGCTTTTATTATCATAATTATTTTCTCTATAAATCCTTTCGATTTTAATGCTATATTCCTTTGGAAAAGTTCCATCTAAATTACACAAAATAGTTGCAGGACCTTCTTTAATTTCTTCTCTTAAAGCAACATCCATTTCCTTAGAACTATCTAAACGAAGGGCAGAGGGATTGCTTACTTTTCCATAAATTCCGAATTTTGTATTTTTATAAATAGACCCAATATTAGTTTGATTATCAATAGTTCCTTGGATTCTGCCTGGATTTCCATTTTCGCCTTTTTTAATATTCAAAATTTGAGTTGTAATAAACTCGCCAGATTCAATTTTGATCAATTCTTCAGTGTCAATATCAGTAATGCCATGGCCTAAAGCACCGAAACTTTTAGTGGAAGAATCGTAAAAAGTTACAGTTCCAACACCAGCTGCACTATCTCTAACCCACAAACCTAGTTTATACTCATTATTGCTTGTTTTAACAGGAGTAATACTACAAGTCGCAGTTGCATTATTGTGAACATATTCAATAGCCAAATCCTTGCCAGAAGAGGCATTTACCGTATCTATTAAATCCTGTGTAGTGGAAATTTTAGTATTATCAATAGAAATAATAGAATCTCCTTCTTCAATTCCAGAATTCTCATAAGGCTTATGTTTCATATTATCCATTCCTTCAATTTCAGACATACCGACAACTAAAATTCCGCTAGTATACAATTTAACGCCTGCAATATTACCGAGAAGGAATAACTTTCGTTCTTGGCAAAACGTTCACCTCCATATTTTTAATAAAAAAATTATCAAAAAGGCTAACCTCCATAGTAGTTTTGCCAGCATTATTTATAGTCTTACTACTACTAGAAGAAGTTTCAACAGTCTTATCAGAACTGTTAATTCTAAAACCCAAAAAATTATTAACCTTAATCGTTTCACCCTCAAAAACAATCACACTATCTGGAATCTTTTCAATCACAAGTGCATAAACATACACAATAATCAAAATAAAAACAAATAACAACCCAATCAAAATCTTTCTCATAGCACTCCTTTAAATCGTTCCCTTTTTTAGGACACTTCTCTTTTGCATATTATTTACAAAAAATGAAATTTTATTCTGAAAGCTATTGACAAAAATGTGTTCTAGAAATATAATAAAACACGAACAAGAATTCAACGAAAAACTTTTTTGGAGGTATAATTATGATTTCAACATTACACATAAAAAATATAGGAATTATAGATGATTTAGTTGTAGATTTAAACGAAGGGTTGAACGTTCTTACAGGAGAAACAGGAGCTGGAAAAACTTTAATAATAGATGCAATAGAAATAATTTGTGGGGGAAGATTTTCTAAAGAAATGATAAGAAAAGGTGAAACAAATTCTTATATTGAATTATGCATGTTTGAGCCAGAAAACGAAAACTCAATGGACGGAAATATCATAATATCTCGTGAAATTAGCACAAATGGAAAAAATATGTGCAAAATAAATGGCAGAATGGCAACAGTTGCAGAGCTAAAAGACTTCATGTCAAACTTTATAGAAATACATGGTCAAAATAAAAACCAAGAATTATTAAATAATAAAACACATTTATCATGCTTGGATGGCTTCATTGGCGAGGAAATTAGACCTTTAAAAGAAGAATATAAAACCAAATATACAAGATATAATGAAATAAAACAAGAGTTAAAACAAAATTATGGGGATGACAAAGAAAAAGAACGCAAATTAGATTTATTAAAATATCAAATAGAAGAAATTGAACAGGCAAATCTAAAAAAGGATGAAGAACATGAACTAGAAGAAAAGCGCAATTTAATGTTAAATGCTGAGAAAATAACTCAAAACTTAAACCAAGCAGATGAAGTGCTTAGTGAGCAAGGAATAGATGCTATTAGCATTGCAATAAAAAGTTTAGAAAAAATTGAAAACATAGATGAAAAATATGAAAAAATCTCAAGCAATTTAAAAAGCCTATATTACGAATTACAAGAAGTATCAAGGGATTTAAGTTCTTATAATGAAGAAATCTATTTTGATGAAGAAGAAAGAAACGAAACAGAAGAAAGACTAGATTTAATACATTCTCTAAAAAGAAAATATGGAAACACAATTGATGAAATTTTGCAATATAAAGAAGAAATTGAGCAAGAGGTAGCTCATATAGAAAATTTAGATGAATACAACAATAAACTAAAACAAGAACAAGCAAAACTAAAAGATGAGATGAACAAATTAGCATTAAAAATTCATAAAACAAGAGAAGAAAAAGCAAAAGTATTAAGCGAAAACATCAATAAAGAACTAAAAGACTTAGAAATGAAAAATGCAAAAATAAACGTGCATGTAAATTTCAAAGAAAACGAATTTTATAAAACAGGAAAAGATGAGGTAGAATTCTATATATCAACAAATGTTGGAGAAGACGAAAAAGAATTAGCAAAAATAGCATCAGGCGGGGAAATTTCAAGAATAATGCTTGCAATAAAAAAAGTACTAGCTGAAACAGACAAAATGCCTGTATTGATATTTGACGAAATTGATACAGGAATAAGTGGAAATGCTGCCAATATGGTTGCAAAAAAACTAAGTGAAATATCAAAAAATCATCAAATACTTTGCATATCTCACATGCCATCAGTTGCTGCAATGGCAGACTACAACTACTTTATAAGCAAAAAAGTTGTACAAGAAAGAACAAATACAAGTGTAAGATTGCTTAACGAAGAAGAAATAATAAATGAAATTGCAAGAATATCTTCTGGTCAAATTAATGATGTTACCATTAAATATGCTACTGAATTACGTGCATTAAAGGTTTCTTAAATTTTGTATTTATTTAATTATAGTAGTGTAATGGAATAAAGATATATTGTTTTTTGCTCTCCCCCAACTGCATAAGAAAGCCTATATAAAAAAGCTCTCCAAAGCTTTTTTTATAAGGCTTTCTAATTTGTCGGTCCCCACAGCGTTCGCAAAAAATAATATATCTTTATTCCTTAATTTTATAATGATAAATAAATACAAAATTTTAATTTACTCTAGTAAAATAGCATATTTTATGGTAAAATGGACGAGAAAAGGTGAAAGAAATGTTAGAGAAAATAAACTCGTCACAGGATGTAAAAAAATTAAATATAAAAGAAAAAGAAATATTAGCAAAAGAAATTAGAAAATATATATTAGAGGTAGTGTCTAAAAACGGTGGACATCTAGCCTCTAATTTGGGCGTGGTAGAACTTACAATAGCGCTAAATTCAGTATTTGACATACCATCAGATAAGCTAGTTTGGGATGTTGGGCACCAGAGTTATGTTCATAAAATAATACATGGTAGGCGTGAAGAATTAAAAAACATTCGTAAATTAGGAGGAATTGCAGGTTTTCCAAAAACAAATGAATCTGAGGCTGACTGCTTTAATACTGGACATAGCAGTACATCAATTTCAGCAGCGCTTGGAATGGCAAGGGCAAGAGATATTAAAGGAGAAGACAACTCTGTTATAGCAGTAATTGGAGATGGAGCACTAACAGGTGGTATGGCTCTAGAAGCTCTAAATGATGCCGGAACAAGTAAAACCAATATTAAAGTTATTTTAAATGACAATGAAATGAGTATTTCTAAAAACATTGGTGGAATGAGCAGATTTTTAGGAAAGCTTAGAACCAAAAGAAGTTATACAAAATCAAATAATTCTATAAAAAAAATATTGGAGAAAATTCCACTAGTTGGAAAGCCAACCGTCAAGGTGATTAGAAGATTTAAAAGAAGTATAAAACAGTTGATTATTCCTAAAATGTATTTTGAGGACATTGGCTTTACATATTTAGGACCAGTTGATGGGCATAACATAGAACAGCTAGAGGATGTTTTGGCACTAAGCAAAAGAGTGCTTGGACCAGTTTTGGTACATGTTTTAACAAAAAAAGGTAAAGGATATGAAATAGCAGAAAAAAATCCTGATAAATTTCATGCAACGCCTCCTTTTAACATAGAAACAGGAGAACCTAAAAAGGCGAAACAAAGGGACTATTCTGCTGTATTTGGAGAAAAACTTGTAGAACTAGCTAAGAAAAACGATAAAATAGTTGCAATAACAGCATCTATGAAAGACGGAACAGGATTAAAAAAATTTAAAGAAGAATTTCCAAAAAGATTTTTCGATATTGGAATAGCAGAACAGCATGCAATTACACTTGCAGCCGGAATGGCCAAAGAAGGAGTAATACCAGTAGTTCCAATATATTCATCCTTTTATCAAAGGGCATATGATCAGGTAATACATGATGTAGCAATTCAAAATTTACCGGTAGTGATGTGTGTAGACAGAGCAGGGCTGGTTGGGGCAGATGGAGAAACACATCAAGGAATGTTAGACATGGCATTTTTTAGGCTTGTTCCAAATTTAACTATAATGGCTCCATCAGATTTTAAAGAATTAGAAGATATGTTAGAATTTGCCATAAATCTTGAAAAACCAGTTGTGATAAGATATCCAAGAGGTGGAGAATCTAAAACAAAAATAAATAATCATGAAAAAATCGAATTAGGAAAAGCAGAAATAATAAAAAAAGATGAAAGTAATTCGAGTGAAAACTCTGATAAAGTTGCAGCAGATAAGAATTTTAAAAATACAGAAATTATAGAAAACAAAAAAATAACAATAATAGCAATAGGAAATCAAGTACCAAAAGCTGTTGCGATTGCAACAAAATTACAAGAAAAAAACGTGCAAGTAGAAGTAATAAATGCTAGATTTTTAAAACCATTAGATACTGAAACAATAAAAGATTCAATTTTAAGAACTAGAAATGTAATTACAATAGAAGATGGAACTTGCATAAATGGTTTAGCCACAGCGGTAAAAGAACTAATTGTTGACGAAGGCTTACAAAATGTGAAATTCAAAGCATTTGCTTATCCAGATGAGTACATCAAGCATGGCACAGTTCCTGAGCTAGAAGAAATTTATGGAATGGATGCTTCTAACATTTTTGAAAGTTTATTTAAAAGTTAAATATTTATTCTGGGAGTGGTCAAATGGGGAGACCCGGGAAGAATATATATTTAGTAGTAAGGAAGGAATAAAAATGGAGAAAAAAGATTTACTAAATAATTATAAAAGGCAAGAAGATAAAATGCTTCTAGCACAGGTGTTAGACAAAATTGAACAAATGGGAAAAACTCAAAAAATAGAAAGTACTGATTTTTTAGACATGTATCAAGTATCACTTGTAGGAACATTTTTGAAGAAAATAAACTTTGAGAATTACAAGTTATATGGCGGCTTCGAAGATGCGGAAAGAAAAATTTTGATAGTATATCCTGAAAAATACAATGAAGAAATGCTTTCAAAAAACTATGGAAAACTTTTAAACATTGTAAGAGTGCAACTTGGAGAAGAAGAAAAAGGAAAATATGCTCATAGAAACTATTTAGGCGGAATTGTGAAATTAGGATTAAAACGTGAAAAAGTAGGCGATATTTTAGTATTTGAAGATGGAGCAGATATTGTAACATTACAGGAATTTGCAGAAATTTTAAAAACAGAATTGGGTGGATTAACTCGTTTTCAAAATAGTAAAATCCTTGTAGAAGAATTAAGCAAAATAAGGGCTTTAGAAATAAAAATAGAAGAAGTCAAAATAATAGTTCCATCATTAAGATTAGATAACATAGTTTCAGATTTAGCAAGAACTTCTAGAAGCAAGGCAACAGAAATAATAAATCAAGAAAGAGTATTTGTAAATGGGCAAAATGAAACGAAACAATCAAAACAAATTAAGCAAGGGGATGTAATTACAATAAGAGGAAAAGGAAGATTTGTGATAAAAGAATTTACAGGCACAACTAGAAGTGGCAGAACGGTGGTACTAGTAGAAAAGTATATCTAAAAAACAACTAAAAAGAATGTTGTTTTTTTGGCAGAATTTGTAGAAAAAAAGTTTACAATTATGTAAAATTATGATATTATAATGCCATAATAATCTTTTGGAGGTGTTCATATGCCAAACATGCGGCTTAAATTTACAGTATTAGACGAAACAGATAGCATATTCGTTGAATTTGCGTCAAGTAAAATAACAGATTATGCCAAAGCATTAAAAAATCTTCTTAAAGTCATTGAAATATCAGAATATTACAACGGCTTTCCCGTTCCGCAAGATGAATTCATTGAACCGGAAATTAATGAAGATTATCCTTTTGCAGTTGCTTGCTTTCTGGAATTTGAAACGCGCATTGAGTTACGTGAATTTTTAAAAGGCATGGACTTAAGAAATTTAGACTAAAAAAGAGCGTTATGCTCTTTTTTAGTTTTATTTTAGCTCAACTATTGTTACTCCCATTTCGCCTTCGCCAAAAGTTCCCATTCTGAAAGACTTAACATGAGGATGATGTCTTAAAAATTCGTGAATTCCTTGTTTTAATTTTCCTGTTCCTTTTCCGTGAACAATGCGTACACTAGGCAGTTTAGCCATAGCGCAGTCATCTAAATATTTATCTATTAAAGCAGTTGCATCTAAAACATTTTCACCAATTACATTTATTTCTGAATTTAAACTTCTTGCTTTAGAAATTTTATAACTATAATTTGATTTTGTTTTTTCTTTATTGTCATTTACCTTTTGCAAATTAGAAATATTTATACTCATTTTCATACTACCAATTTGAACTTGAACTTCGTTGTCCTTAGAAACATTTGAAACAACAATTCCTTCTTTTCCAAGAGTTGTAACAAAAACTTTTAAATTTGGTTTTATATCTTTAGGTATTATAACATTTGTTGCATTTGCAACAATATTGCTATATGTGCCAGTAACAGAAGTTTCTTTTATTTTATTATTTAAGGTATTTCTAATATTATTCAAATCCTTAGAAGATGCAGAATTTGCTTGCCTTATCAATTCATTTACATCATCTTTAGCATCAAGTAAAATCTTTCTTGCTTCAATTTTGGCATTAGAAACAATTTCCTTGGCTTTTTGCTCTTTTTCTGAAATATCATTTTTAATTGAATTTCTTAGCTTTTCAGCTTCTTCAAGTTTAGAAGAAATTTCAAGTTTTTCTTTTTCTATTTGAATTTTATCATCATAAATTTCTTTCAAAATAGTCTCAAATTTAACATCATCTGAATTTAGTAGCTGTTTAGCCCTATCAATTATATCTGCTGAAATACCAAGCTTTTTGCTAATTTCAAAAGCATTACTCTTACCAGGAATACCAATCAAAAGCTTGTAAGTTGGTGAAAGTGTTTCAATATTAAATTCAACAGAAGCATTTTCAAATCCTTCATTTGCTAGGGCATATTTCTTTAATTCTTGATAATGAGTTGTTGCAATAGTTAAAGCATTTAGAACTTTAAAATGTTCCAAAATACTAATAGCAAGGTTTGCACCTTCAACTGGGTCTGTTCCAGAACCAAGTTCGTCTACTAAAATTAAAGAATTTGATGTAGCTTTTTTAATAATATCAACAATATTCAAAATGTGAGATGAGAAGGTACTTAGCGAATCAGCAATACTTTGGTCATCTCCGATGTCTGCAAAAATATTGTCAAAAACATAAATTGAGGATCCGTCATCAGCTGGAATATTCAAACCACTACAAGCCATAAGACATATCAAACCAGCAGTTTTTAAAGTTACAGTTTTACCACCAGTGTTTGGACCTGTTATAATCAAACTTGTAAAATCTTCTCCAATAGAAAGATTAATTGGTACAGCGCTTTCTTGATTTAACAATGGGTGTTTTACATTTTTTAAATTGATAAATTTCTTATCATTTATTGTTGGCTGAATAGCATGTAATGCCTTGGAATACTTAGCTTTTGCAAACACAAAATCTAAAAGACCTATTGCTTTAAATGTGATATCTAAATTTTCAGTATAAGGTATAAACATATTAGAAAGGTCTGTTATAATTTTTTCGATCTCAAGTTTCTCTTCAATTTTTAGGTTATTAAGCTCGTTATTCATTTCAAAAATTGCAAGTGGTTCAATAAAAACAGTTGCGCCTGTGCTGGAAATATCATGAACCAAACCTTTAATTTGAGAACGACTTTCTTCTTTAACAGGTATTACATATCTATCATTTCTAATTGTAACAATGTTTTCCTGAATAGCCTTAGAATGAGAATGTATAATTCCATTAAGTGTATTTTTTATATTTTGCTCAATTTTTCTTTGATTTCTTCTAATATCTTTTAACTTAGTAGAAGCATCATCTGAAATTGTGTTTTCATCAATTACAATTTTGAAAATCCTGCTGTAAATATCATAGTTAGTATACAGCATTTCATATTGAGATTTTAAAATAGGGTAATCATCTATATTTATAAAATCTTGTGTGAAATACTTTTTAAGTTCATCAGATATTTTCAAAATTTTTGCTAAATCAAGAATAGCTTTTAAACTTAATACACCAGAAGATTCCAAAATCTTTAGATATACTGTTATATCTGCAATTTCAGTAATAGGCGGGGTAGATGCTTTAAACAAAATGCTAACAGCTTCGTTTGTTTCATTTAGCATATCTTGAACTTTTTCTTTATCATAAACTGGCATCAATTTTTTAGCAAAATCTTTGCCTAAAAATGTTACACAATGTTTTTGCAAATTATCTAAAATTTTATTATATTCTAATTTTTCTAAATAAATGTTATTCATTTCAAAACTCCTTTTAAACTATTATACTAGCGGTTTGCAAAATAGTCAAATTTGCTATAAAAATAATCTTATAAATGTAGACAAAAAACTAAAAATGTTATAAAATTAGTTTGGATTATTTCACACGAAAGAAAGGAAAATTTTTATGAAAAATTTTAGAGAAAATAAAGGTATTACTTTAATAGCATTGATAATAACTATTGTAGTACTACTAATAATAGCGGGTATTTCAATTTCAGGTGGAATTGAAGGAATAGATAAAGCAGATGACAATAGAGCAATGTCAGATTTGGAAAAAGTTCAACATGCTATAACAGAAAGATATACTAAATTTGAATTATTAAAAGATAAATCATTAATAGTGGGAACAAAAGTTGATACATTACCAACATTGCCAACTCCTACAGGAGATGCAGAGACACCAACCTGGAAAGTT
>CAMPBS010000020.1 GCA_946639585.1 uncultured Clostridium sp.
TTGTAAAGTTATTTTTCAATTTTTATTGCTGGTAATTTTAAAACTTCATCTACTAGTAAATTTACACCGTGATTTCCACCTAGTGTAGTATATTGTTTAAATAAATCTGTTAAACAATATCTTGCATATTCTGGTAAATATTTTTCTCTTTGATAAGTTTCACATTTACTTACAATTTGTGAACGAAGCATTGCTATTGTTGCTTCTTTTTGTGCCTTATTATTTTTTTCGTTTTCTTTTAGTTTTTCATTTATGTCTTTTTCTATTTGTTCCTTTAATTCTAATAATATTTTGTCATTTTGTTGAGCTTTTTTGTTTGTTCGCATTTGATTTATAAATGTTAATAATGCAGTAATTATTACTCCTGTTTGTGCTATTAAGCTTAAAATATAAGGATTTCCTTGCATTTTATTTCCTCCTACGTTTGATAATTTTATTATACCACTATTTTTTAATTTGTGCAAATTATTTTCTTATAAAAGCTTTTATTCCGTTTATATTGTCTTTACAAGCTGTAATGTCTAATACCATAGGTAAATCATTGTTTTCTTGTGTTATGTTTGTTTGTTCGTATAATGGTGCATTGTATATTGCTTCTAGTTGAGATATTAAAGTAGTATCTGTTATTTCGGTATTTGTTACATTTGATGTTGCATAATATACAAAAGGCAAATTACTTGATAGCCAAGTTTTAAATCCATCAACCGTTGTAGCTATACTAACAGGAAATCTTACTGTAAATCCGCTTCCTGTATCTCTAGGTGCAATTGATGGAATATCTATGTTACTTATATCAGCATTTGATGAATAACCTTTAAATATTTTTGAATAAACTTGGCTATAAGCTAATATTCCAGGACTTACTAATCCATCTGCTGTTAATCTAATTGTATTAGTATTAGTTTCTCTTAAATTCCATCCACCACTTTCACTTCCGTTTAATGTGATTTTCCCTATTTCCTTATGCAAATACCATTTACTTCCGCTTTTATAAAAATAATCTTGATAATTTCCTATTTTGCATAGTTCTACTAAGGTTGTACTATAATGAGTATAAGCATTGGCTTTTGAGCCTTGTTCAAGTTGTGGTTTTATTATAAAATTATTATATGTTAATCCGTCTCCAGTTCTTATTCTTAAATAAGCATAAGTAGTTTCTCCTGTTTTTTGCAATGTTGTATAATTATTAATAGGATTAAATCTTACATCAGTATTACTATCATCTGAAGTTGATGTTCTAAATCTGATACAAGAATAAGTTCCACCAGTTCCGCCTTGTCCTATTACACTTGAATTATTTGCTTCTAATGTATAAGCTTGATTTGCTTTTATTGTTAAATTTATAGGTATATCTATTGCACTTGTTCCGCTTGCTGTTCCATTTAAAGTTATTATTCCATTAGTTATAATTGCTGTTACTCCATTATGAGAATATGTTCCATCAAGTAGATTTAATAAATTTTCCACAGGTAAATCTAAAGGAAGTTCTTTGCCTTGATGTGGTTCGTAGGTTGTTGGTATTGTATCTCCATATACTACCATTACTTTTGTCTTATATGTTGTCCCAGATACAGCAGTATTTTTTCCTATTCTTATAGTTACAAATTCGCAATTTTCAGGAAATGTATATGTGCCTGAAATACCAGTAAAGGCTGTATAACCTAAAGAAACTCCTTGTGAATTATATGCCGTTATATGTGCTCTATTAAATGTAGTATTTGTTACTAAAAATGATAGTTTTGTGTTTTCATTTTTATATATTTTCATTCCATTAGTATTTAAATAAGTGGTTCCTGTATTAGCAACTTGTCCAAAATACATATCAGAACCAGAAGCTATAAAAGTATATTCATCTTTTATTAATGAAACAGTAGCATTGTTTACAAATATAGAAGTACCATCAACTTTTAATGTTGGTATAAATAAATTCTTATTACTTGTCTCAATTACATTACTTCCACTAACTACATTTACATCTACTGGAGCAGATGGTGTTGGAGTTCCATCTTGTGATGTTTGTCCTTTAATTACAATATCATTTACTCCTATTACATCAGTAATTTGTCCTTCTGTTAATTCTGCTGTTTTATAAGTTTCTGTGTCTGTTGGATTTAATGTATTTGTTACTGCATCTACTACTAATGAATTATCATAAATTCCTTGTTCTATTTTGTTTAAGTTTGTATCGTTTATTGGGGTAGTATTATTTACCCATTGTGTCTTTACGTAGCTCATTCTATACCTCCTTTTAATTCTTTTATTTCTTTTTGCAATTCTTCAATTTGTGCTTGCTGCTCTTGAATTGCTTTATAAGCTATTGAAATCATTGAATATAAATCTATTGATTTCCCCTCTGTTCCAATTATTTCTTTTGAACAATTATATTTTTCACCTATAATAGCTCCTATCCTTTTTTTGCAATCTTTTTCATCTTCTTTATAATTATAATAATAAATATCTGTATTTTTTATTTCATTTAACGCACTATTATTATATTGTTTTATATTTTTTTTCTTCTCTACTATTGAAAATGGTTGAACTCCATTATTGCAATAAATATGCCCATAACATTGAATAGTTTCTGCTGTAATAGTTGAATCATATCTACCTATTTGTGTAGCCAATAAATTATTACAAGAAAAATCACCAGTAATATATCCAGAACCATCATCTGTAAATAAGCAATAGTTTCCACCACTTCCAATTCTAAAACTATTAGAGTTAGCCTGATTAGCATAAAATGAAATGTTATCTAATATCTGTATTTCTCCATAGCTTGCGCCATCGTTAGGGAAAATTTGCATTAAATATTTACTAGCATTTACATCATAAAAATACATTCCTCCTGCTGTTGGATCTCCAAATATCTTTACTCCTCCAGTTATCAATCCTGTTCCTATTCCATCTAAAAGTAAATTACTAGCACTTAATACTAATTCTCCAAATACTGCATCTGATTGTTGACTTCCCATTTCAAAGTTCTTAATATAAAATATAGGATGAAATTTATTATCTGTAGTTGTTTTTATTCCCCAAGCCATACCATTATTTATTGATTGTCCGTATTGACCATCTACTGAAAAAGCTATAAATTTGTTACCATCTACAGTTTGAACTCCCATTTCTCCAAACGCTGTATTGTTACTTGAAAAATGTATTCCTGTTTTATCAAAATAAGCTATAGGTTTTTTGCTACTATCTAATATTGCAAAACTTGCATTATTGTTTATTATCATCATTTGAATATATTCACTAATTTGATTCCAAGCAAGTTTTACAGAGTCTTTGTTTTGGGTTATATATGTTCCAAATTCTGTTTTTCCTACTTTTTCAGTTACCGAAGACTCTATTGAACTGGTTCTTATATCTAAACTTGCAACCGACTCATTTAGAGAATTTATTTCTTCTACTAATATTGGAGTTGTATATGTTGTTGTATTATCTGTCCAAGTTATTTTTGTCCTAGTCCAATAATAATAATTTTTTTTGTAAGCAGGTTGAGTTTCTGCCCAACTTCCTCCAGTTTGACTTGTTTTTGAAGAAGATAAATAATATTGCGAAACTACAGCTTTAACACCTTTTCCTGTAGCTCCCGTTTGCCCTGTAGCTCCTGTTTGTCCTGTAGCTCCTGCTATGCAAGTAGGATTACTAAGACTTTCAGTTCCATCAGAAGCTATACTTCGTGTTCTTTGCCACATATATTTTCCTTGTTGCCAAGCTGGTGCTGTTATACTCCAACCTGATGTTGGTGCCGTTGTGGTACTTGTTCCTAATGCGTATTCAACTTTAACTTGTGAAATTGATTCAGTCTTTTTTGAATAAGTAGTACTTACAGTACTTGTTATGCTTTCTGCTGTTTGTTTTATAGCTGAGTTCATTTGAGTTGTTGTTGAATAATCTTCGTCTGGTGGTGTCCACCCTGTGGCTTTAGTACCTTGTTCTATTTTTAAATTCCAAAAGTTTACAGCTTGATTTCCTGCCCCATAAACATTTAATCTTATTCCAATTGTTCCTGTTATAGTTGATGTCCATTGCCAAGTTTTTCTTCCTGTTTCATTTGAATTTCCCGTAAAAACTTGATTTAAAGCAATAGCTTGTTCATTTTCTCCAGTTGTACTTACTATCCATATTGTACAATGTTTATTTCTACTACTACTGCTGCTAGTATGAGTAGACCACAATCCATCTGTCTCACATTGTAAAAAATATTTTTTCCCTTTCGTTACATAAGCTTTTATATCAGGAAGTCTAATATATGTATCAGCAGCTGTCGGAGTTAACTTATATGGCTTAGTTTTTGTATATAAAGAAGAACCAGCTAATAAATTTCTTGCTCCAATTTCAATTCCATTAATTGCATTAGTTGTCTCAGTTTTAGTTGAATAAGTACTACTTACAGTACTTGTTATACTTTCTGCCGTTTGGCTTATAGCTGAGTTCATTTCGTCTGTTGTTGAATAATTTTGTAATTTTTCATCTGTACTAGCATTTGCACTATCTATAGCTTCATTTTTTGCTGCTGTAGTTTCACCTTTTGTTGAATAAGTTTGACTTACTGTACTTGTTATACTCCCTGCTGTTAAGTCTATGGCACTATTCATTTCTGTTGTAGTTGAATAATTGCTTAATCTTTCATTTACTGATAAATTAATATTATCGACTGTTTGTGATATTTCACTATTTAATTCTGCTCTTGTTGCAAATTGGTCTGTATAATAATTTTTTGTCATCATTCTAGCAAATATATATCCACTATTGTATTGTATTAATTGAACTGTATAATCTCCATCTGTTAATTCTATATGTGGGAATGTATATTCATCTGTTCTTTCATTTGTTAATAGCCCTATTGTTCCATCATTATTCCATTTACATTTTTTATTTATTATACAAGTTTGTGCTTCATAATCTAATTGAAATTCATCATAATTTTCGTTATCATAATAAAGTAAATCATCTGGCAATTCATAATTCCACACTTCTTGTGTTGTCGTGTTTGTAAATCTTAATATCCTTGTTTTTATTTTTAAGCCATTACTTGGTTTTAAATTTGGATTTGGATATAATTTAGAAATATTAGTTCCTACTGAGTGGATTACTACTCTTATTGGTTCAGATTGATTTATATTTTCAAATTCTAATTTTGCTGAATTACTTTCAAGCGATATTGTTATATCAGCTATATCACTTATTTTAGAATTTAATTCATCTACTGTCTGCTTTACTTCCGATATTTTTTGATTTTGTCCTTCAACCTGTTCAACAACAGCTGTTATTTCTTTTTTTGCCCTATCAACAATAATTTCCGTTCTTGAATTTTGAGCTATTGAGTTATTTGCATTTGCATAAGTTCTTTGATTTTCGCTTTCTCCAATAGTTTCAAAATCATCACTTGTCATTCCATTATATTTTATAGTATGTGAAAAATTTCTAGTTAAAAATGTTGTTCCATTTCCATCTTCAATTCCTAATATATCGTTTGAATCTAAATAAATTAAACCTATTGTTTCTAATTTTTGAATAGGCATATATCTTAATCCAAATAAAACATTACCTGCTTGAATTAATTGTTGCCTTTTTTCAGTATTATAAGCAAAATAATTATCATAAATTATAATTTCTTTTACTCCATAAGTTGCAATTGAAGCATCATCTTGAACACTTATTTCTTGTCCTTTAATATCAGAATCTGCAAAAGTTACTTTATTTATAGGACCATAGTATTCATTAGCTTTCTTAAAAGCATCCATTTTATAATCATCTATAGTTATTGTTTCATTTATATTATTATTAACTTCAAAATCAAGATACAATTTATTATCTTGTCCTATTCTTGCCCAAGAAAAAGCACATTTTGCAATATGTTGTAAAACATCTCTTAATTGTTTTCCTTCAAATTGATTATCTTCTACAACAAAATTTTCATTGGCAAAAGTAGTTGAGCCTAAAGTTACTCCTGCTTGACTACAAATATCTAAAAGTAAATCTTTTAAACTACAAGGATAAACAACTCTATTAATATAATCTTTATTAAATTTTATCATATAATCATACGCAACAAATTTAACAATTCCATTTGTATCATCATTTTCAGGAGGTTCATTAACTATAAAATTTCCATAATTAATATAATATGTAACACCATTATATTCTGCTCCTATTTTGAATTGAATATCACCATTTTCAAAATTCAAATTTGAATCTTCATTATTAACCATTTTTATTGTTAGCATTTTTGCAACAGCTTGTCCAATTATTCCTGCATTAGGAACATATCTTATATCTTTTAATTCAGCTTCTTTTAAAAAATTTTCTTCATTATAATTTGTATTTCTATATATCAAAGAAGCTCTTGTTATTCCTTGTTTAAAAGCATTTTTTAATTCAGTGGTCCAAGCAACTCCACTTTCTAAACTATACATATTTCCTCCCTTCTTTAATGTTCAATTAAATGTATTTCTTGCATATCTATCATATTTTTTCCGCCCCAAATTACAGGCTTATATTGCATATCATTATGATAAAAAGTACCTGTCTCATAAGCATCTATTCCTTCATTATAATATTCTACAGTTAAATACATACTTGACATTATTACTGCATAATATCTTTCATATTGTGCCTTAGTCATAACAGGAAATTGCATTTGAATTTTAGTTCTTTTATGAGGCAAAACTTTAATACTTAATCTTCCACTTGCTAAAACACCACTATCTGCCGTTTGTTCAAGATGGGGCATTATAAGTAGCCCCTCTCTTTTTATTGCAGGATCAGTAAATGTGCAGTTTCCAATTTTAACATAATAACCTCTAAAATTGCTCATTATTTACCTCCTATAATCTTACTCCATACATATTTGAATATTGGTTTTCTTTTTTTGCAACTCCATCATAAACTTTATCGTCTCCAATATTTATTACAAAGTGAGGAGTGTTTCCTTCACTATTTCTATTTTCATTTAAAGCTCTACTGAAAGCATTATAAGTAGCTTCTGAAATTCCTTCTGTAATTTGCTGTTGATTTGCTACCGCTGTTCTTCTTCCGATATTTCCTACTAACTCTGGTCCTGCTTCATTAGCAAAGAACAATTCTCCTGCGTTTGGAAATCCTCCTTCTGCATACCATTCAATATTTAATTTTGGTAAGGATGTTGGTAAGCTTAAAGCACTTAAAATATCTGCAACCCATCCTGATGCTGGTTTAGTAGACCAAGATAAATGTGGTGTTTTTAAATGAGGTAAAGACCAATTAAAATTAACTAAGCCTTTAATTCTATCTATTGCAGACCTTACTCCTTCTTTTGCATCATTGATTTTTCCAACTATTCCGTTTTTTATATCAGTAAAAGTATTTTGTATATTATATTTAATATTAGATATTTTATCAGTAATTCCAGCCTTCATATTATTAAAAGTTGATACTACTGTATCTTTTATTGTTTCTACTTTTGTTGAAATATTGTTTCTAAGAGTTTCAAATTTTTCTGTAACTCCATTTTTTAAATTTTCAAAAATTTCTTTTACTTTATTTAATAATGATTGTATTCCGTTAATTAAACCTTGAATTATATTAATACCAATTTCTGAAAATACTGTTGATGGACTATGTATTCCTAAAGCGTTTTTAACACCCTGTATAAATCCATTAACGAATGAATTTATCATATTTATAAATCTTTCCCATTCATGTTTAACTCCATTTACTAATCCGTTTATTATATTTTGTCCAAATTCAAGAAATTGTGTTGGTAATGTTCCTAACCAATTTACAAAATTTTGAAATTTTTGAGGTATTGTTTGTTTAAAGAAAAGTTCTAGTTGTCTTCCCCATTCTGGTAAAGTTTGAGTAAAAAAACTTTGTATTGCATTTGGCAAAGTAACTGTGAAAAAAGCTAAAATTGCCCCTATTATATATCCATTCCAATATGCTAGTTTGCTAGGTAATTCAGAAATCCATTTAATAACAGAATTGAACCAGTTTGGAATTGTTTCTGTAAAAAATTTTCCTATCTCATCTCTAAACCTATAAATTGTAGCTCCAATTATTCCTACTGCTGCTATTACTGCTGCTACTATAGCTGCTACTGGAGAAACACCAAGTAAAAGAAGCCCTCCTATTACTAACAATGTTCCAGCCAATGCTTTAAGTAATCCTTGCGCATAAGAAACTTGTGGATTAAAAATATCCAATATTCCTTTAAAATATAAAAATGCGCCAGCAATTGTACTTACTATCCCTATTATCGGTTTTAAAGCAGACAATACAGGAGATAAAAATTTAAAAGCACTCGATACCTTTTGTATCCATCCAACAAATGTAACTATTTTATTTACAGTCCATAATCCTGCAAGTAGCCCTCCAACAGCTATTATAACAGGTTTTAACTTTTCAAAAGTATCCTTTATCTGTTGTACTTTTTTATTTACTTCATCAGAAGCTCCAGCGAACATGTCATAATCATAAGTGTCTAATCCTAAACTTCCGCCACCGACACCTCCGATTCCACCGCCAGAACCGCTTCCTGTATCAAAATTAACATTATTAAGTTCATCAAAAGGCATTAACATTTTCTTTAAAGCTTTTGTTGTTCCATTTACATTGTCTTCTAAATCCCCAAAAGATGCTCCAATATCTTGTACTGTACTAGCACTAAAATCATAATCTTCTATTTTAAATCCAAATAAAGCTGCTAACTTTCTAGCTAATTCTGTTAATATTTGAACGATTGCTCTTATTACAGGAATAATCTTTAATGCTATTGGAATAAATACACTACCTATAGCTCTACCTAATTGTTTAAATTCTGTTTGCAAAATTCTTATTGCGTTTGCTGGTGTCAACATTGTTCTTGCCATATTTCCTTGTGCATATTGTGTAGCGTGCATAATTTGATAATAAGCTAATTCGGTTTTTTGCGCTCTTGTCATTTCAGCTACTCTTTTATTTATTCCTAAAGCATAGGCAGTTTCTTGTAATGTTGCTTGGTCTAAGGCAATACCCCATTTTCTCATAGGCTCTATTTCGCCTGAAATTCCTGATTTTATTCTTTGCAAAGCTAAATCCATGCTTTCCCCTGTAAATGAACTCATATCAGCTGCTAATTGTGTTAGATTTTTACTCATTTTATATGCTTCATCTGAGGCTATTCCAAATCCTTTAGTTAATGTTTGAAAAGAAGATAATGAACCCATCATTTGTTCAGGGTCTAATCCTAATATTCTTTCAGCCTTATCAACGAAATTTTGTGCTTCTTTTGCAGATTCTCCCATTATACTCTTAAACTGATTCATTTTTTGAATATATTGACTTGTTGCATTTATTGATTTATAAATAGTTTGTCCAATTTGTCTACACGCTGCAATAAAAGCTGTAAAATTAACCAATTTTAATACTTTACTTAATCCACTAACATTATTTGATAATTTTTTTACTGAATCAGATGCTTGATCTGCTGTTGCTTTTACTGTCCAATTGATTTGCCCCATATCTACATTATTAGCCATTTTATTCCTCCTTTCTTTCAAATTTCTTTTGTGCTGCATTTGCCCAATTTTTAAAATAAATTTGCGTTCTCATAATTTCAAATTCTTTTTCTTTTTCTTCTTTTTCTTCATCTTTTGCTTTTTTATAATATTCATCATAATACTTATCAATTTCATAAGGTTCTTTTGAATATTGTAGAGGCTTTGTTGCTTTAGAAAAGGGTCGCAATATAGGAGATACATCACAAAATGCCTCATATATATACAACCCTTGTTCCCATATAGTCCATTTAGTTTCTATAGCTTTTCTTTTTTGCTTTATATCAAAAGCTTCTTGATAAGCTTTTGTCATTGAAACATCTCCAAACCAGAATTGTTCATAAGTCATTCCTATTGAAATGTAGTATGGACATAATTTTTCAAATTGCTTATAAAGGAAGACACGCTCTACTTGTTTATCTTTTCCTAAGATTAAACTGTCTTCCATTCTATGTTTTTTCCTGAATTTTCCTCGTCTTCAAATAATGAATTGTAAGTTTCACTTATCATATCTAAAAGTTCATTAGCTAATTCATTTTTATTTCCTAATGCTTGATATATATCTTTTACTTTTGTTGCCTTTATATTTCTATGATTTTTTAAAAAGGCTCCTTCAAAAGCTAAATCAATAGAAGTCATTGGTTGAGACATAAATTTGTTTAAATCAAATCCTTGTCTTTCCATAACTTTTATTGCATCTCTACTATATTCAAGACAATATTTAGTTCCTTCATATTCAAATTCAATTTTTTTACTCATAATAATTCTCCTTCCTTTTTTTATCTACGCTAGCGATTAAGTTGTAGATTTTGCTGCCCAAATTGGTGCTGCTGTTGGTGTTATTGAGTTTTCAACTTCTGCAACAGAGTTTACACCCATTTCTGGTAATCCCATTGCTGATGGTTCACCTTTAAAGAATAAACTCTCTGTTAATCCTGGAACTACAACTTCAAACCAAGTTTCTTTATTCGTTGCTGCTCCAGTTTGATATGCAGTCATTAAAGCATCCCAAGCATCTTTTAAATCTTGTGATAAGTTAAATGTAAATCCTAGAGAACCTCCTAAATCTTTTAATCCAGGTATATATGTTTTATACTCTGTTTCATTTAAAGTAGTTGTTTCAAGGTTGTCTGGTGCAGATGTTAGAGCTGGTATAGATTTAACTCCAACTAAATCTGTATAACCACTTGTTGGTCTTGTTCCAGCAGTAGCCTCTACAGCATATTTTAAATGTACTCCTATTGTACTTAAATAAATTGCCATTTTTTATTCCTCCTTTTTAATTTATATATATTAAATTAGTTTCTTTATCATATACACAAGAATATCTTTGTGTGTATGTCATTACAGTTTTATCTAAAATATATGGCTGTATGACAGGACTTCCTAATCTTTGCATTTTATAATTTTCAGATAAAAAATCATCCGTTATACTTGCCATAAATTTTACACTATCAACATAATCAAACTCTTCTGTATCTCTGCTATATTGAACTATTTGATAAGTTAATGCTGTTGTTCTTTCTCCTGCTGCGGTACTTCTATCTATTTTTTCACTATTATCTATTTCTTGAATTGTAGTTTTTGGATATGTTCCTTTAGGTAACGGTTTATATATTTCTTTAACTATATTTTTGTTGTAAGAATCTTCTCTATTACTAAATTCTTCTTGCAACTGACTTACTAATTGTTCTGTTAAGCTAATCACTTTAAAGTTTCCTCCATTCTTTTTTTAACAATTTCTGGTGCTTTCTTTATAGTATCTTTTAATGAATCGTAACCTTCTTTTTGAGCTGGAATACCTTGTGTATAATGAACTACGCCTGCCTCATCTTTATAAGTCCAGTATAATTCTCCTGGCTTAATTTCTTTCGTATTTTCTGTGGCAACTCTAATGGTTGGTCCACTATTATAAGGATTTAATCCAAATTCTTTTTTGGCTGGATGTGGATTCTGTTCTCCTATAGTACCAGTTCCAAACTCATCATATAACGCCTGTGGTCCAGACATAGAAACTGTCTTTTCAGTTTCAGACCCTGTTATGCTAAAATCCATATAAGTTGAATCTTCGTATTGTGATTGCGCTTCTGCATATATTTCTTGCATTCTTTGCAATCCGTATTCAGACAAATCTTTGACAATATTTATACTAGCTTTTTTCATCATTTCTGCCCATTTATCTAGGTTTCTAGCTAACTCATCTAATTCTTTACTACTAAGACCTGTTACAATATTTCTATTCATCAACATCACCTATCATTCTTTGTAAATAAAATCTAGCTTCATTTAAAAATGATATAGGTTCTCCATCAACATAAAAATCTGCCTCTGTACAAAATTTATCATATTCTTTAGGTGGCTCTACAAAAACATAACATCTATCAAAATTATGGATATTCTTTGCTTTTGCAGGATTAGTATAAACTACTAATCTATTAATAAATTCATTACCAGAAGCAATTATTTCTCCTGTTGTAGATAGTGGCTGATAGTTCATTCTGCAAGCAATAGGTTGACTAAATATTTCCCTATTTGTATCTTCATCTATCTTTTTATTACACACATAAAATATTCTTTTATTTCTATTTAATCTGTGCATTTGAACCAACTCCTTTTGCAAGCGGAATGATTTTTCTTGTTAACGATAATGGATAATTTGAAGCATTATCATAACTTCTATTTACTCCACCTTCACTATGAGATTTTTCACCTTCTGCTCCTCTTTTAAATATAGAACTTATAGCAAGTTGAATTATTACTCCTTCATATATAGATTCATAAATTTCACCATTTTCAGGACTAAAATGTCTGTCGTTGTAATATTCCAATAAAGCAAATAAAACTTCATCTTTTAAATCATCTTCGTTTATTTCTAAGTCTTGATTTTCAACTCTTGCTCGTACTTTTTCAACTAATTTTTGAAATTCAATTGTATTCACTATATCAACTTGCATTTTAATCCCTCCTTATTTTAATCCTCTTTACTAGATTTATGAATTTTCTTATAAGCATTTTCAACAGAGATAGATGTTATTTTACTATCAAAATTATCTCCAACAATAACATTTTTAGTTGCTATAACATTATACTCTCCATTAAGTTCTTTTTTTATATCTACTTCAACCATTTTGTTTACAAATGGTTTTACATATATTTTACCATTATATAAATATAACATATCTTATTCCACTCCTTTATTTTCTTTTTCTGCCTGTAGGTTTATCAATTTGATATTTTTCAGTTAATTCTTTTTCATAATCAACTGCTTTTTCTTTTTGGGTTTCAACTTCTTCTTCCTCAGCCTTTTTTAAAGAGGCTACTTTTTCGGTAGCCTCCTTTTCTTCGGAAGCTATTTGATAACCAAGTATTTTATATTGTTCTTCAAAAGTATTTTTTGTACAAACAATTTTATTATTTCCTTTTACTATTGTTATCATAGTGGCTCCTCCCTTTCCCTATGCTACAGTATCTATTATAAATACTCCATCAGCTTGTTCAAATGATGGTAACATTACCATAGATACTTTTGTTTCAACATTTACAGGATCTATTTGCTTAGATGTTGTTACAGCTACAGAATTATTTACTAGAGAAACTTCTGCTGATGTTGCTCCTGACATTAAATCACTTTCTTCTGGAGTTGTACCATAGTGTGTTTCACCTAAAGGTCCATCTGGCATTAATACAAATGTATCATCTGCAAAATATCCAGTAAATACTCCATTTTCATTTACATATCCGTTATCGTTTACATAAATTACGATACCTGTTCTTTCTTCAATATATTTTCTTACATCATCAACTGTAAGTGATATGTTTCCGTTAGCAAGTACATATAAAGTATTTTTAATGTTTGTGTTATTTAATAAGGCATTTAAGCAGTTAGAGTTACACATAGCTCTTGTTAATTTGTATCCGTTTCTTCTTGCTACTGTTTGTGCATCAGTAACATCTTTTACTGGGTCTGCATTTGCAGCAGTCCATGCTGTACCAGCATTTCTTTTATTTTCTGCTGGCATACCATAATCATAAGTATATGATTGTCCATTGCTTCCTAATACTATAGTTCCTGTAGTAAGTAATTGCATTCTTACTCTTTCAACTGTTTCATAGGCAGCTTTTATTAATTTAACTTCATCATCAAATATTCTTGCGATTACTGTTCTTATTAATGCTTCATTATTTGTTTGTAGCATTGTATTTAATTGTTGTCTCATTTTTTCATCAACAACCATTGATTCTTTAAAGAAAGGCATTTCTGTCTTAACTTTTTCAATACCTTGTCTATCTCTTCTGATAGATTTTGAATCATAAGCGCTTAATCTTAAACCAACAACTTGGTTATTAGCTCCTTTAATCCAATCTAATTCTACACCAATTTCTTTTTTAAATGGGAATAATTGATCTCCAACTCTTACATCATTTAAGTCTTTTTCTAACCAATAAGCTACTAAATTTGAGCTTGTTACTAAATCAAAAAAGTTCATTATATAGCACTCCCTTCTACAAATATTATTCTAGGTAAGTTTGCTTTTGCACTTGCAACTGCTGTTTTAACACTAGCATCCAATTTTAACAAGTCAACGCAACCAGCTAAAACGATTGTACCGTTTTCATCTCCTGCTGTTACATCAACATCATGCAATAAGATACATGTTGGGTTTCCTGATTCTGCTGAAACAGTAAATCCTGTATCTCTTTTTTCAATATCTCCATAAAGTGGAGTTCCTGCCTTTACAACTTTTCTTCCGTCTGTTCCAGCACTTACACCTGTTGCTTTGATAATTGCTGGTAATGTTACCATATAACTATCATTAGCAATTAATATGTGTTTTTCTGGAGCACCATAAGTTTCTTTAACTATTTTGTTTGCCATATTCTTTTACTTCCTTTCAAAAAAATTTTTTACTTCTGGCTGTTGAGTTTTTGTACTCTGTGCCAATTCTTTTCCAAAAGAGCCTTTCTCATCTCCGTTGCCATCTCCGTCTTGCCCCTCCTTAAAAGAACCCATTTTTCCAAGTTTATTTTTAATGGCTTCTGATTTTCCAGCTTCATAAGCACTTGATACTATTTTAGAAATATACTTGCTTATTTTTTCTGTCTTATCATTGTCTTCAAAAGATATTCCAGAAAGAAATTCATCATATTCTTTATCTTCATCTTTTATTCCAGCTTTTATTTTAGCATCTGCCAAAGCTCCTATTGCTGTTCTTTTACTTAAAGACATATTACTCTCTTTTAATTGTTGTTGTAATGTTGCAATTAATTTTTGAGTATCTGCATCTGCCTTTTTCTTCTTGTCATCGTCTGTCATTTTTGCCTCTAATTGTGATTGTAATTCAGCAATTTTATCATTTAATTGCTTTTGCTCTGCCTTAGCCTTTCCACTATTTGTGTACTCGCCTGTTGCTAGAACTTGTTTTTTAAAGAATGCTTGAACATCTTCTTTTGTCATACCTTCTTTGTACTCGTCTCCCATAAGCTCTTTTAAAAAGTCCATATTTTTTTCCTTTCTTTCAGTAGAGTTTTATTGCACTTCTCTGTGCGATACCTATCTACAAATATAGCCATTGTAGAACTGGCAATTTATATTATTCTTCTTCTACATTTTTTTCTCCATCTGCAACGACATTTGTCTGTTGTCCTTTGTTAGATGGATTTGAATTTGTAGTAGAAGTAATATTGCTTTGATTTTCTTCTTTAAATTTTTTGCCTCTTTCAACTACTCCTGTTACATCTGTTGTCATATCTGCCATTGATAAAGCATCTTCTGGAGCTATATTTCCAGTCGACATTAATGTACTAAAGCTTTGTGCTTTTGTTTGGATATTATCATTCTTGTTTCTTGGTAGTTTAATATCTATATCTTCAAGCCTAAATTTCTTTGATACCATATTTAATAAGTGTAATATTTCAATAGCTACTGCTAATTGTTTTTTCTTCGCTATTTTAAAATATGCTTCTTTTATTCTTGCTACTATTTCTATATCAGCCCATCCATCACGAAGTTTTACAGCATCTCCTGTATCTCCTCCGCCACCAGAACGAGTTTTTCTATCTGGAATACCAACTACTGTCTTATATGCTTCTTCAAAATATTCTCGTAAATTTTGTATTCCTAAACTATCTAATTGTTGATATATGAATTTGGCATCAACAGTCATTCCAGGTTGTCCAATTAGTTGTAATATCCTATTCTTTCTTGCTTTTGCTGCTTCATCATCAGTTAGCTCTGCATTCATAATTATTAATAAACTCTTAATTACATTTTCTACATCACTTAAACTATCACTTGCTAATTGATTTAAAGCATCACTTATTTGTATTGCTGTTTCAAAATCGCCTTGCATAAACTGATTATTTTTTACTAATGATATTGGATTTAATCCAATTGGGTTTACATCTACATCTATTATTTTTGCACTATTATTAAATGTGTTTTCCCCTTCACATTCAATTAAATATGTTTCATTATCTGTATAACAATAAAATACTGTCTTTCTTTTTTCTTTTGAACTATAATATGTTACAGATAACTTTACTGGATTTCCTAATTCAGGAGAACATACTGTAAATGTAGTTCTTGGGTCTAACGCAATTGGAACTATTGGATAGTCTGGCATATAATCACTATATAATTCCTTCGTTGGAAATGTTCCAAAATATCCTATACCTGTTATACTTGCCATTGTTCCTACTTCATTATCAACAGTATCTGAATTTTCATAATTCATTATATCTATTAATTTTTCTATATCTTTTTGATGTTTTCCTTTTCTTTGTGTTATTTGAGCTCCTTGTGAATAAGTATAGCCTACTATTGTTCTTACTGTCGAATTAGCATAATTTATTGTTGTTTGATTTTCTGTATTATTTTCATAAAAATTATTAGTGCTTTGTTTATTAGTTTGATTCTGCTTTCCAAAATAATAATCCATTAATTTGTTAATGTCAGTAACATTTCTTAAATGTTCAGTCCATGCTATATTCATTACATCAATAATTGTATTTGGACTTATCTCCTTATCAACTATTATTAATTTTCTTCCCTTGCCTACCAACTTTTTCACCTCAACTTTTTCAAAAAAATAAAGCCAATGACTATAATCATTGGCTTCGTGAGCGCTATCTTTTTATTTTTGTTTCTTTTATTTCAAACTCTTCTTTACATCTTGTACACCAAAAATATATCCCTTTTGCATTCGCATTTTTCTCCATTGTGCATATAAATTTCTTGCACTTAGGACAAATAACTTTTGTTCTTCTTAAATCAATCATTATTTTCTCCTATTTTTATTTTAGCATAACTTTTTTTAAAAGTCAACTAATTAAATTCCTAAAAATTCTCTGCTAATATTACTTATTGCTTTGCCATAATTTCCATTTATTCCAAGCACATTTGCAAACAACCCTGCCAAACTATCTGGAGCATCATCATGCTGCTTTTTCCTTACATTCTTTGCAGTACTTTGATTGAACTTGAATACTTGATTTAATGCATCATTTATCATTTTTCTTCCTTTAATGCCATCTCTTATAGGAATTACAAGTCTATATTTTACTGCTCCGCTTCCTCTTATTTCAGCCTGATGATTTAATATCCTATCTGTCTTTGACATTGTTGTAGGCGCCTTTTTGCTTTCCACATAACATTCAATTCTTTCTTTTTTTAATTCCTTTTTTATGTCATCTGCATACTCATCTCCACCATTATTCGCTTCAAAACATATCCTACTTACATTATATCTCATTAAGTATTTAACTACCTCTGGCTTTGTTACACTTTTATCTGCTTTATTTATAAAATACCAATCAATTAATTTACAATCTCCATTTTCATATTCATCAACTATCGGCATAGATAACCAGTCATCTCCACCCCATGCTACGTCACATGAAGCGATCGTTCTTACATATCCTTCATTTCTTTCATAGGTTGGTAAATCAAACTTTTTAAAATCTTTCTCGTAGAATAATATTCCTTCTCTTTCAATTGGCTCTTGTTGTATTAAACAACTAAATGATA
>CAMPBS010000021.1 GCA_946639585.1 uncultured Clostridium sp.
TTTTAACAAAAAATGTTAAGGTTTATTTAATCACCCCAACATTTATTATAGAACCTAAAAATTCTGCCAGTAAGGCAGAATTTTTTTAGTTAAATTACATTTGTTGATTTCCAGGTAAAAAGTAATCAACAACACCGTAGATTAAAGCACCAATAATTGCAGCCATCCAAGAAATTGAGTAACCAGCTACAAAGAATTGAGTCACATACAATGTTATGGCAGCGAGAGCAAAACCTACAAATCCTTTACCAAAAGGACTTGCATCTAAACCAGTGAATTTTATAATAAGAAAATCCATAACACTTAATACAGCAGCAGCTATTATTAAAGACCAGATATTACTTATAGAAAAACCTGGAGTGAAGAAAGCTGTGATAGCTAAAACGACTGCTGAACCTATTAATCTACCTATTATTTGCCATGCGGTAGAAGTTCCAGATGAACTTCTTGATTGTGAATTTGCCATAAGTCTTAACCTCCTTAAGTAAAATTGTTACCCAAAAAATGTAGCGAAAATAAGTCAATTAAGGTAACTTTCTTAATTTATTATTTACAAATTTAATTAATTTATTCAAAAAAATTGCATATTTTTAACTTCGTTTGTTAAAAATAAGAAAAATGTTTTTTAGGAGAGTAAAAATGCTAATCACTTTTTTTAGAGCAGTAGTTTTATACATAATAGTGTTAATTGTAGTGAGATTTATGGGAAAACGTGAAATAGGGCAACTACAGCCATTTGAACTTGTTATTTCAATAATGATTGCAGATCTTGCGTCAACTCCAATGTCAGAAATAGGAATTCCAATAACAAATGGAATTATTCCAATTTTAGGGTTATTAGTAATGCATTTAATAATATCTGCAATAAATATGAAAAGTATAAAGGCTCGTGAGATTCTTTGTGGTAAACCAAGAATCCTTATAAATAGAGGTAAAATTGATGAACAAGCACTTGAAAGAGAAAAGTTCACAATAAATGAATTAGAAGAAAGACTTCGTGGAAAAGATGTAATGAATTTGGGAGATGTTGAATATGCGATATTGGAAACGAGTGGAGAGATTTCGGTAGTATTAAAGCCTGGAAAAAGAGGAACAATTCCAGAGGATTTTGGAATAACTCCAGAATATGAGGGAATGGCATATGATCTTGTTATAGATGGTCAAGTAATGTACCAAAATTTAAAAATTCTTGGAAAAAATTATGAATGGTTAAAAAAAGAATTAAATAATCTTAACATGAAACCAGAAGAAGCTTTAGTTGCAACAATTGATGGAAGCGGTACAATATTTGCACAAAAGAAAGAAAAACAAAATGGGCGGAGGATAGAATGAAAAAAGAAGCTGTTATTGTTATAATAACAATAGTATTAATTTTTATAGGTAATTTTATTTTAGAAAAATATAGCAGTTGGGCAATATCTACAACTACAGATAAATTAGAACAATTAAAAAACTTGATATCACAAGAAAATATTGAGCCCAAAGAGGCTAAAGATATGATAAATAAAATACATGAATACTGGGATGAAAAATATAGAACAATGTCATTTTTTATTGAGCATAATGAGTTAGAAAAAGTAGAAACAGAATTAACAGGGTTAAGAGCTTCGATTGAAGAGGAAGAATATTGTGAGGCTTTAAACGAACTTGCTAGAGCAGAATATATACTCAAACACATAGGAGAAAAAAATAAATTGAGTTGGAATAACTTATTTTAAATAAAAAAAATCTCGCTTTTAGCGAGATTTTCTAAAAAATTTTATTTGTCACCTTTATAGATGATTGGATATGCAACTGATGCTACTACACCAATAATCAATAACCAGAAACCAAATTCTAAAGAAACTGTTCCTAGTCCACCTGTTGAACCAGGTAGTGAAAGTGCATTTATTATTACTGCTACTGCAGAAACTATTGCAGCAATTAAAGCAAATTTTTGGTTTTGTAGTTTTGCGAAAACTGGAAATTTATCAGCTAATTTATCTGAGAATATTACTAATAATGCAAATATAGATGCAGCTAAAACTAATATTCCCCAAAATGGTGCATCTGAAATTAAAGATGCTGATTTTTCACCAAATAAAAATAATTTGAAATGACAAAATGGTAAGAATGTACCAACTAATGTTAATATGTTTCCAACCATACCTAAATATTTTTTAGTTTTTAAAATCTCCATAATTCATCCTCCTTTTGCATAAGTATACTAAAAGTGTCAAATAAAGTCAAGAAAAAAGAAATATTTTTCAAAAAAAATAATTAAATTTCAATAACTATTGACAAACTATGGTAGTTTAAGTTATAATATCAAAGTGATACTAAAAGATATGTGAACAACATGATTAAATCCCAAGTATACAGAAAAGGTATATCTGGAAGGAGGGGAATTAAATGTCAGAAATAAAAGTTAAAGATGGAAATATAGAAGATGCTCTAAAAAGATTTAAAAGACAATGTGCTAGAAATGAAGTACTTCAAGAAGTAAGAAAAAGAGAGCATTATGAAAAGCCTAGCGTAAAAAGAAAAAAGAAATCAGAGGCTGCTAGAAAAAGAAAATTTTAAATACATAGTTGCTAAGAGTGTAAAAGCTTTTAGCAATTTTTTTATTAATTTTATAAAACATCTTGAATATTACAAAACAAATGTAATATACTAATGAAGGAAAAAATGGAAAGGAGCAAAAAATAGATGAATTATAAAAAAGTAAATATAAAAAATGGAATTACTTTACATGAAATAAATACAGAAAAATTCAAGGTTAATATGATGTCTGTTTTTTTAACAACAGAATTAAATAGAGAAAACGTAACAAAAAATGCTTTAATTCCAGCAATTTTAAAAAGAGGAAGCAGCACATTAAAAACACAAGAGGAAATAAGCAAAAAATTGGAAGAAATGTATGGGGCAAGTTTTAATTGTGGAATAGAGAAAAATGGAGACAACCAAGTTATAAAATTTTATATGGAAACAATAAATGATAATTTTTTACCACAATCAGGTGAAAAAATGTTGAAAGAATCATTAGAAAACATGCTAGAAATAGTATTTAATCCACTATTGGAAAATGGAGCTTTTAAAGAAGAATATATAAATCAAGAAAAAAGCAATTTGAAACAAAGAATAGAAGGAAAAATAGATAATAAGTCAACATATGCGATAGATAGATGTGTAGAAGAAATGTATAAAGACCAACCTTATGGATTATATAAATTTGGTTATGTGGAAGACTTAGAAAAAATAGATTCTAAAAATTTGTATGAATATTATCAAGAGTTAATAAAAAAATGTAAAATTGATATTTTTGTTTCAGGAATTGTAGATGACAAAGTAAGAAATATTGTTGAAAAAAATGAAAATATTAAAAAATTAGAAGATAGAAATCCAAAGTTTAATGTGCTTGAACCTGAAAACAAAGAAGAAGTAGAAGAAAAAGTTATAGAAGATAAAATGGATGTAACTCAAGGAAAATTAAATATTGGACTTGATTTAGTTTTAGAAAATGAAAAAGAAAGATATGATGCAGTTTTATATAATAGTATTTTAGGTGGTTCTGCTACATCAAAACTATTCCAAAATGTAAGAGAAAAAGCTCATTTGTGCTATGTAGCAAGTTCAAGCTATTTAAAAAACAAATCAAATATATTTATAAAGTGTGGAATTGAAATTGATAATTATGAGAAAGCTTTAAATCTAATAAGAGAACAAATTGAAGATATGGCACGAGGAGCGTTTACAGATGAAGATATTGATAATGCAAAAAAAGGTATAATTGCACAATTAAAAACAATAGCCGACGAGCAAGATACACAAATAACATATTATTTTGGACAAGAACTCACAGCAAATCCAATTTCTGTTGAAGATTACAAAACAAGAATAGAAGCAGTTCAAAAAGACGATATTATAAATGTTGCAAAAAAAATTAGAGTAAATACAATATACTTTTTACGTAATTAGGAGGGGAAAATGCAAGTTATTGAAAATTTGAAAGTTAAAGAAAAATTATATATAGAAAAATTAGAAAATGGTTTAACAGTAATGATAGTACCCAAAAAAGGAATTCAAAAAAAGTACATTATTTGGGGAACTCACTATGGTTCTAATGAAAGCAAATTCATTGTGCCTGGAGAAACAGAGGTAACAACTGTGCCAGATGGGGTTGCACACTTTTTGGAACACAAAATGTTTGAACAAGAAAGTGGAGTGAATAGCTTAGATACTTTAACAGCACTTGGAGTTAATGCAAATGCATACACAACTAATGACCATACAGCATATCTTTTTGAATGTACAGATAATTTCTATCCAGCAATGGATGAACTAATGGATTATGTTCAACATCCTTATTTTACAGATGAAAACGTAGAAAAGGAAAAAGGAATAATAGGCCAAGAAATAATGATGTATGACGATTATCCAGAATGGCGTGTATATTTAAATACTTTAGAGGCAATGTACCATAATAATCCTGTAAAGTTAGATATTACTGGGACAATAGAAACAATTAGTCATATTGATAAAGATATACTATATAAATGTTATAACACATTTTACAATCCAGGAAATATGGCAATGGTAATATGCGGAGATTTTGATCCAGAAAAAATACTGGAAGAAGTTAAGAAAAGACTAATTCCAAATAAATCAAATGGAGAAATTAAAAGAATTTACCCAGATGAGCCAGATACAATAGTAAAAGAAAATGTTGTACAAAATATGGAAGTAAGTCAAAGCCTGTATTCAATAGGAATTAAAGACAAAGTAGTGGAACAAAGCGAAAAGGTTAAAAGACATATTGCAATTGAAATTCTATTTAACGAGATAATAGGAAAAAGTTCAAATTTATATAGAAAGCTATACGATGAAGGAATTGTTTATGCAACTCCAAGTATTGACTATGAATTTACAGATAAATATGCACACATAATTATTTCAGGTCAATCAAATTCACCAGAAAAAGTATATGAATTGTTTAAACAAGAAATAGAAAATATAAAGAAAAATGGTCTAAATAAAGAAGATTTTGAAAGATTAAAGAAAAAGATTTATGGACTATATGTTAGAGAATATGATGATGTAGCAGATATCGCTAGAATGTTCTTAGCAGATTATTTTAAAGGCATAAATAGTTTTGATTATTTAGAAGAAATTGATGCCGTTAGTTATGAATATGCAACACAAGTTTTCAAAGAATTATTTGAAGAAAAAAAGATGGTTTTGTCAATTGTAAAAAAATAAAATTGATAAAAAAAACAGTATTATTTTTTGTAAAAAAAGTAATGCTGTTTTTTAATGTCAAATACTGTCGAAATACCTAAAAATTGGACATACGAAAGATTGAAATATATGACAAAATTCATTGACTTTATTGTAAAAATATGGTAATTTATATTTGTAAGACAAAAATAAAAGAAAAAAAGGAGAGATGGCTATGTTAAATGATGAAATTTGTAATTTAAGAGAAAAATTAAATCAAAGTATAATATCTGGTGATGATTATAGTATTATATATCAGCTAAGTATTGAGCTGGACGAACTGATAGCTCAATACTATTTACAAGCTACTCCTGAAGAGATACATAAATAAAAGCTTGCTTTTGGCAAGCTTTTTTCACATTTTATGCAAACTAGACATATTATAGAGTGAAATTCAAAAGATGTATAAATTGTGAAAGGAATGATAACAATGCAAAAATACATAATAAAAGGTGGCGAAAAATTAGAGGGAGAAGTTCGAATTTCAGGATCTAAGAATGCAGCATTACCAATAATTGCTGCAACAATTCTGAATTCTTCCAAAAGTACATTATATAATGTCCCAGATATACATGATACTAAAATGATGTTTGAAATATTAAAATCATTGGGAGCAAAAGTTGAAAAAAGAAAAAACAAAGTAATAATAGATACAAGCAAAATAAACAAATATGAAATACCAGAAGACTTAATGCGTCAAATGCGTTCATCTGTGATATTAGCAGGAAGTTTAATAGGAAAATATATAAAAGCAACATTTTCATATCCAGGACGGATGTGACATTGGCGCAAGACCGATAGACTTGCATTTAAAAGGCTTCGAAAAATTAGGAATAACTATTCAAAAAGAATATGGAAATATAAATTGTAAAGCAGAAAAAATTGTTGGAGATAGAATAGATTTAGATTTTCCAAGTGTAGGTGCAACAGAAAATATAATTTTAGCAAGTGTTTTAGCAGAAGGCCAAACTATTATAAATAATGCAGCAAGAGAACCAGAAATAATAGATTTACAAACCTTCTTAAATAAAATGGGAGCAAAAATTAAGGGAGCAGGATCTAATCAAGTAACAATACAAGGAGTGAAGAATTTAAAAGAAGTTAGTTATAATATTATGCCTGATAGAATAGAAGCAGGAACTTTTTTAAGTGCTGCGGCAATTACAGGAGGAAATATAAAACTAAACGAAGTTAATCCAGAACATATAACACCAGTAATTGCAAAATTAGAAGAAGCAAATTGTAAAATAAAAGTATTGAAGAATTCGATAGAAATAAATGCACCTAAAAAATTAAAATCATTAGAAATCAAAACAATGCCATATCCTGGTTTTCCAACGGATTTACAATCCATATTTGTATCAACTCTTACAATTGCAAAAGGAACTTCTTTAATGGTAGAAAACATATTTGAAAATAGATATAAATTTGTTCCAGAATTAGTTAGAATGGGAGCAAAAATAACAATAGAAGGGAAAAATGCAATTATAAATGGAGTTAGAAAACTGTATGGAGCAAATGTAAAGGCAACAGATTTAAGAGGTGGGGCAGCATTAGTTCTTGCAGGTTTATCAGCAAAAGGAGTTACTACTATTGAAAATATTGGGTATATCCTTCGTGGCTATGAAAATTTTGAAATCAAATTACAAAAACTTGGAGCCCAAATACAATATGTAAATAAATGAAATAAATATATTTTTTACGAACGCTGTGGGGACCGACAAATTAGAAAGCCTTATAAAAAAAGTTTTGGAGAACTTTTTTATATAGGCTTTCTTATGCAGTTGGGGGAGAGTAAAAAATATTTATTTCATTTATATAATTAAAGCTTTTGGGGATTTCAAAAAATTTCCCAAAAACTCTTTTAAAATCTAATACAAATGTGGTACAATATAAAAAGTTAAAAAATAAAGAAGGTGAACAAATGGCAATTATTCATAAAAAACATAGTGAAGAAGCGGAAAAGAAAAAACAGATGAGAGAAAGAGAAAAAAGAATTCAACAAAAAAACAAAGAAAAAAATACAATAGATGACGATTTTGACACAGTAATAAACATGACAAATAGAAACAATAAAAAAGTTGTAACACAGCATAAAAAGCAACAAGAACAATATAATAAAAAGGTGCAAAAAAGAAAAAAGAGAAATAAAAGAATAATAAAATGGACAAGTATTGCTGTTATAGTAATAGGAGGAGTTATATTTGCTCTGTGTTCTCCTATCTTTAATATAAAAAGTATTACAGCTGTCAACAATAATATATTGTCACAGGATACTTTAATTAGCCTCTCTGGATTAAAAACAGATCAAAATATTTTTAGATTTTTAAAGTCAGATGTAGAAAAAAATCTTAAAGAAAATCCATATGTAGAAAGTGTTAGAGTAAATAGAAAATTGCCAGATACAGTTGAAATAGATGTAACTGAAAGGCAAAGAAACTTTAGCATTAAGTTTTTAAATGGATATGCTTATATAAATAACCAAGGATATATATTAGAAATATCGGAAGAAAATGGAGGATTACCTGTAATACAAGGTACGGAAACAACTGAAGAGAATATTGCTCCAGGTAATAGATTAGATTTAAATGATTTAAAAAAATTAGAAACAGTTATAAAAATTATGAAAGTAGCAAAAGAAAACGAAATAGCAGAAAAGATTTCAGTACTTGACATTTCAAATAAAGATGAATATATTTTATACTTTGAAGGAGAAAAGAAAACTGCATACTTGGGAGACGGAAGTAATCTTAATACAAAACTGCTATATGTTAAAGAAATAATGGAAAAATATGAAGCTGGAAAAGAAGGAACTATTTTTGTAGATGGAGATTTTAATAATAAATTTAAGGCTTATTTTCGCGAAAAAGTTTAAAATGAAGGGAGAATGAAAAATTGACAAAATTAAAAAATAGCTTAGTTCTAGGAATTATGTGTTTTGCACTTACATTCGGTATTTTTCTTCAAATGAGAACAGTTGAAAATTCAAATGTAAAGGTTAGCCAAAATTATGAAGAAAACAATTTAAGGGCAGAGGTTCTAAAATTTAAGGAAAAATATGATAATGAACAGAAATTACTAGCAAAAGCTGAAAATGAATTAGAAAAAGAAAGAGAAAGTGCAACAAAAAATAATTCAGAACTTGAAGATGCAGAAATATCAATAAAAAAAGCAAATAAAATGATTGGACTATCTGAAGTAAAAGGACCAGGAGTAATTGTAACATTAAATGATGGTCAAAAGAACATGGCAAATGTTATGGATTCTATAGTTCATGATTTAGATATATTAAGCGTAATATATGAACTTAAAAATGCAGGAGCAGAAGCTATATCTATAAATGACCAAAGGGTAGTTTCAACATCAGCAATATTATGTGATGGAAATGTTGTAAGAATTAACAATGAAAAAGTTGGAGCCCCATTTGTAATAAAAGCAATTGGGTTACCAGAAAGTCTTGCAGCTTTAGAAAGACCAGGTGGATATTTAGTATATTTAGGAAGATATGCAGAAATATCTTTAGAGAAATCTAATGATATTACAATTCCCAAATATACTGGAAAAATTGAGTTTAATTATGCAAAAAATCTTGATAGATAAAAAGGAATGGTTTTATGAAAAAAGGTAAAATAACAATGATTATTACAGTTTCAATTGCCTGTTTTGCACTTACACTTGTAATGTTTATGCAATTTAAAATTGTTAATGAAACAGATATTACTTCTATAGAAACTATGAGAGAAGAAGAATTAAGAACAGAACTTGCGAATTGGAAACAAAAATATGAAGAAACACAAAAACAATATGATGATGTTCAGAAAAAAATAGATGAATACAAAGATAAAAAAGAAAACAATATAGAAACAACTACATTAATTCATAATGAATTAGAACAAGCAAATATGTTACTTGGTAAAACAGATCTAGCTGGTCAAGGAATAGAAATTACAATAAAAGAAATGCAAGATTATGATTATTCAAGAATAGAAGATTCTGATCTGATTGTAATTGTTAATGCGCTAAAAAACGCAGGAGCAGAAGCAATTTCAATCAATGAAGAAAGAATTTTAAATATGTCAGACATAGTAGATATTGGTTCATCATTTATAAAAATAAACGGTCAAAGAATTTTGGCACCATATGTTATTAAAGCAATAGGAAACAAGGCTTATTTGGAGAGTTCACTTTTAGGCAATGGTGGAGCAGCTGAACAGTTAAAGAAAATGGGACATGATGTACAAATAACACAGAATGATAAGGTATTAATAAAGAAATATGAAGGAAATATTAATTATAAATATATTTCAGATTAGTTTATATGTTTTGTAAAAAAAGAAATGGGGGAAAATAAAATGGTACTATTAGCAATAATCTTAGGATGCGTTTTAGGTGCAATAATAGGAATAAATGCACCAATGATTTCATACACATATTCAAGCTATTTAGCAATTGCAGTAATAGCAGCATTAGATACAGTATTTGGTGGAATTGCATCAGTAGTAAATAAAAAATTCGATATAAAAATATTTATAACTGGATTTTTTGGGAATGCAATACTAGCAATTCTTTTAACAATGCTTGGAGAAAAATTAAACGTCGACATTTATTTAGCAGCAATTGTAGTATTTGTATGGAGAATGTTTATAAACTTAGCAATAATTAGAAGATATTATGTCGAAAAATGGAGCAATAAATTTTCAAAAAAAGAGGGACCTAAAGATGAAACAAAAGATGTAGAAAAAGAAAAAGTAACCGATAATGAAGGAAAACTTGACATATCTGAATAATTCTATTATAATTTTACTATGATTACCGTAAGGTAATGTAGAAAACTCGAGTCAAAACCGAACAAAGTTTGTCTGCCCCTTTGGGGGTGGAGTTTTCATGGCCTTCCTGTCTAAAATAATAAGGTAAGACTATAAAAATTCGGTACTAGAGAGTTCCCGCAGTCTTTTTTATTATGACTGCGGGTTTTGCTTTTTATGTAAAAAACAGCAAACTTTGTAATAGCAATATGTTCAAAGTTTGTTACAAAAATATTACGAAAATATTACAAAAAAATAACAAATTCTATTGACAAATTTTTTAAAATAATATATAAATATCACTAGAAAATTTATTACTTGGAAAATGGAGGAATTAACTTGGCTATAGGAGATATCATAGTAGGTATTGATATAGGAACTACCAAGGTTTGCACCGTTGTAGGCGAAGTAAACAACTTTGGACAAATAGAGACTATAAGCAGTACATCATGTAAATGTAATGGCCTAAAAAAAGGCAAAATAATTAACGAAGATGAAATTAGTTTAAGTATATCAAAAACTATAAAAGATGCCGAAGATGAAACAAACTTAAAAATCAATTCAGCATATGTAACTATTCCAGGTAAATACATAACAATAGTTCAAAATAGTATTTCCAAAGAAGCTAAGGACAAGTTCTCTGGTATTACAACAAAAGATGTGCAAGGAGCAATTGCTCAAATAAAAGATATAGAAGTGCCAGAAGGCGAGGTCTTAGTTGATATAGTGTTAGACAAAATAACACTTGATAATGGAACAGTAGTAACAGACCCAGTTGGAAGTTTAAGTTCAAACTTTACAATAAGTGCACAAATAATATTAGCTGAAAGAGAGTATGTAAGAAAACTAAGTTCAATATTTAAAAAAGCAGGATTAGAAATTGATGGAATAGTGCCTACAACACTAGCAGAAAGAAATCTAATATTAGACAAAAATGAATTACATGATAATATAATGCTTTTAGATATAGGAGCTGGAAATGTCGACATAGGAGTATTTGAAGGAGAAACATTTATCTACACAAATTCCATACCAGTAGGTGGAGATAACATTACTAATGACATAGCGTTAGTTCTAAATATATCAGAGGAAGAAGCAGATAAATTAAAGAAACAATATGGTTTAGCTTTAAAATCATTCATAGATAATGATAACGATATCATATTAAACACATGCAAAGATACTGATAAAAGTAGAATAATTAAAAGTTCTGAACTAATAGAAATAATAGAAGCACGTATTGAAGAAATGTTTGCAATAATAAATAAGGATATAACGGTACAAGGAATAAAACCAAAAATCAACAATGTAATTCTTACAGGACAAGGAATTGTGAACATAAATAAAAGTGATGTTGCAGGAAAAATAAATTTAAATATTCCTGTAAAAATAGCAACAGGAAGAGCAATAAGTACGGTAAAACCAAGTTTTAGAGCAAGTTATGCATTAGTAAGATACATAGCAGCAAAACCTTTTGCAAAAACAGTTTCAAGTAGCATAGACACTCAAAATAACAATAGTGTTTTGAAAAATATTTTAGAAAGAGTCAAAGACTTTTTCTATAGCTAAAATTTAGTTATTAAGTTTAAAAATAAATAAAAATTAAGGGAGGATTACCAAATGATGGAATATGAAGATAATAGCAACTTTGCAATGATGGATGGAACAGCCACAATAAAAGTAATTGGAGTTGGAGGAGCAGGAAACAACGCTGTAAACAGAATGATTGAATCTGGAATTAAAGGTGTAGATTTTATAGCTGTAAATACAGATAGACAAGCTTTACAAACATCAAGAGCAAACACAAAAATCCAAATAGGAGAAAAAGTAACAAGAGGACTAGGCGCTGGAGCTAACCCAGATGTAGGAGCTCAATCAGCTGAAGAAAATAAATCTGAAATAGCAGAAGTATTAAGAGGAGCAGATATGGTATTCGTTACAGCCGGAATGGGCGGTGGAACAGGTACTGGAGCAGCTCCAATAGTAGCAGCAACAGCAAAAGAAATGGGAATACTTACAATAGGTGTTGTAACAAAACCATTCACATTTGAAGGAAAGAAAAGATTATCTCAAGCAGAAAGAGGAATCGAAAGTTTAAAAGGAAAAGTAGATACATTAGTTGTTATACCAAACGATAAACTACTTCAAATAATTGATAGAAAAACATCAATCATCGAAGCATTTAGAATGGCTGATGATGTATTAAGACAAGGTGTACAAGGTATATCAGACCTAATTGCAGTACCAGGTCTTGTAAACTTAGACTTTGCGGATGTTAAAACAATAATGTTAAATACAGGTATGGCACATATGGGTGTTGGTAGAGCATCTGGAGAAAATAGAGCAGAAGATGCAGCAAAAGAAGCAATCGAAAGTCCATTACTAGAAACTTCAATCGAAGGAGCTAGAGGAGTAATTATTAACATTACAGGTGGAGAAAGCTTAGGATTACATGAAGTTAATACAGCAGCAGAATTAGTACAAAGAAGTGTTGATCCAGAAGCAAATATTATCTTTGGTACAGTTACAGATCCAAGCATGGATGACGAAATTCAAATTACTGTTATTGCAACAGGTTTTGAAAAAAATGAAAACATAGCAAGCATTGGTGTAGATAACCTAGTATCAAAAACATGGGAAAAGAAAATAAATTCAATTCCATCAAACTCTGAAATAGGAAATTCACAAAATGATTTAGACATCCCTGCATTTTTAAGAAAAAATAAAAATAAAAATATGTAATCAAAAGAGGTCACAAAATGTGACCTCAAATTTTTTTTAGGAAGAAATAATCGAAAAAGTTCGATTATTTCTTTTTTTCTACACTATGAAAAGACAGGATTTTCAAGATTAATATATTATAATTGTCATGAAATTAAGGTGATTAAATTGACTATCTATATTGATGTTGTTTTAATAGAAAATTTAATTATGAATTATATCATATTACTTGCAACAGGTATAATACTGAAAATAAAAATAAAACATTTAAGATTAATAACAGCAAGTTTAATTGGTGCAATATATACAATATTAACATATGTAATTACAATTCAGATATATTCAAACTTTTTTCTGAAATTTATATTATCTATGATGATAATATATGTGGCATACAATCCACCTAATGTAAAGAAAATGTGGAAATATTTATTAGTATTTTACTTAACTTCATTTGTATTTGGTGGTGCAGCATTTGCTTTAATATACATTGTGAAACCACAAGATATTTTAATGAAAAATGGTTTGTTTCTTGGAACATATCCATTAAAAAACGTCGTTTTAGCCGGAATAGTAGGTTTTATAAGTGTAACTACTACTTTTAAAATTGTGAAAAATAAAATTACTAAAAAAGATATTTATAAAGAAATAAAAATTGAAATGAATGGAAAACAAATACATTTAAATGCAATGTTAGATACAGGAAATATGCTAAAAGATCCTATAACCGGAAATCCAGTAATAGTAGTTGAAAAAATTATTTTGTATGAAATATTACCAAAAGAATTATTAGATAATTTAGAAAAAATATTGGGAGGTGATTTGAAAAACATATCTGAAAAGGTAAAAGATAAATACATAAAAAAATTGAAATTTATTCCATTCTCTTCTCTTGGAAGACAAAATGGAATGCTGGTTGGTATAAAACCTGATTTTGTAGAAATAGTAGAAGAACAGAAAACACAAAAAAGAAATGATATTATAATTGGAATATATGAAAAATCATTAACTAAGGATGGTCGTTACAGAGCGTTAATGGGAATTGAAGTTTAAAGGAGTTGATAAAATGAAATTAAAAGAATTATTAAAAACAAGTATAAACACAATATGTGCAAAATATTTAAATGAAAATAATGAAATTGAATATCTGCCTATTTTTTATATAGCTGGGAGCCAAACATTACCCCCTCCATTAGAACCTAATGAAGAAGAAAAATACATAAATGAATTATCAAATGATGATAATTTACAAGCAAGACAAGTCCTGGTAGAACATAATTTAAGGTTAGTGGTGTATATCGCAAAAAAATTTGAAAATACAGGAATTGGGTTAGAAGATTTAATATCAATTGGAACAATAGGACTTATGAAAGGGGTAAACACCTTTAAAGCGGACAAAAACATAAAACTTGCAACATATGCTTCACGATGTATAGAAAATGAAATACTTATGTTTTTAAGAAAAAGTAATAAAATAAAAGGGGAAATTTCAATAGATGAGCCATTAAATAAAGATGGAGATGGAAATGAACTACTTCTTTCAGAAATATTAGGAACAGATCCAGATATAACATCAAGAAATCTAGAAGATGAAGTTGATAAAACATTGTTAAGAGCTTCAATATTAAAGTTAAATCAAAGAGAAAAAAATATAATGGAAATGAGATTTGGTTTTCTAACAGGAAAAGAAAAAACGCAAAAAGAAGTAGCAGATGAACTACGGAATTTCCCAAAGCTATATATCAAGGTTGGAAAAGAAAATAATCAACAAAATGAAAAAAGATATCTCAAGTAAAATTGGCTAGATAAAAACTATAGTTAACCAGTCCTGGCGATTTTAGAATGATTTTTGGGACGCTTTTAAAAAACATGAATGAATAAAAAACCTCAATTTGGAAATAATATAAAAAATTTCAAAGGAGGTTTTCTTTTTGATAAACAAAGTAGAGATATGTGGAGTTAACACTTCAAAATTACCACTACTTACTAAGAAAGAAAAAGAGGAATTATTCATAAAAATAAAAGAAGGAGACGAAGAAGCAAGACAAAAATTCATAAATGGAAATCTAAGACTAATACTAAGCGTAATAAAAAGATTCAGGGGTAGAGGGGAAAACGCTGATGACTTATTTCAAGTTGGATGTGTAGGCTTGATAAAAGCAATAGATAATTTTGATATAACACAGGGGGTACAATTTTCTACGTATGCTGTACCTATGGTTATTGGAGAAATAAAAAGGTATTTAAGAGATAATAATAGTATTAGAGTGAGCAGATCAGTAAGGGATTTAGCTTATAAAACTATGCAATTCAAAGAAAAATATACAAAAGAAAGGGGAGAAGAACCAACAATTTCTCAAATAGCAAAAGAGCTAGGCGTGGAAGAAGAAGAAATTTCCTTAAGTTTAGATGCGATACAAGACCCAGTTTCATTACAAGAACCGGTTTTTAATGATGGACAAGAAAGTGTTTTTGTAATGGACCAAGTAAAAGACACTAAAAATACTGACGATTTTTGGGCAGAAAATATGACAATAAAGCAAGCTATGGAAAAATTGAATGATAAAGAAAAAATGATAGTTAATAAAAGATTCTTTGAAGGCAGAACTCAAATGGAAGTTGCTTCAGAAATTGGTATTTCACAAGCACAAGTGTCACGCCTTGAAAAAAGTGCGCTTTCTCATTTGAAACGCTCATATAAGTAAAAAAATTGTAAAAATTATTGAAAAAATGTAAAAAATAATATATAATAATCGGAGTAAATTAAAGGAGGAGTTTTTAAATGAAAAAAACAAAGAGAATAGCAATAATTTTTGCATTAATATTATTAATTGGTTCAGTTGCATTTGCATCAGTATATTTCTTTACAGATATATTCAAAACACCACAACAAGCCTTTTATAATTACATGAGCAAAGCAACTAGTTTCAGTAATAATGGTAGTAGCTACCAAGAAATGCTTGAAGAAATAAAAGCATCACAAGAAAAATCTTATAAAACAGAAACGACATTAGGAATAGAAATGAACTCAAAGAAACTATCAGACAAAGAGTCACAACAAATGTTAAACATGATGAAAAATTTAAAATTAAATATCAGCACAAATGCTAAACCAAGTGAAAAGAAATCTACAAGTAATCTTACATTAAATTTCGGTGGATTCAGTGCAGGAGATTTTAAATTTGTTAGAGATGGAGATAAATTTGGAATTAAATCAGAACTATTAGGAGATAGATTCCTTGCAGTAGAAAACAATAATCTTAAACAATTAGTTGAAAAACTAGGTGGAAATTCTAAAAATATACCAGACAAGATTGAAAATATTGATTTATATGACTTATTATATATAAGCAAAGAAGATCAAGAACATTTAGAAAAAACATATAAAGACATTTTTAAAGATAACATATCAGCTGATAATTATTCAAAAGAAGAAAATGTAAAACAAAAAGTTAATGGTGAAGATGTAAACACTACAGCATACAAACTAACTTTAAAAGAAAAAGATTTCATAAATGTAATGACAAAATTATTAGAAACAGCTGAACAAGATGACACATTATTAAATTTAATTACAGAAAAAATAAACAAAATAATAGATAGCAATTTGGTAGATGATATGAATGTATCAACAAAATATTCACTACCAGGTACAACAAAAACAAATACTACAACATTAACTGAAAAAATATCAAAAAATCAATTACAACAAAGTATTAGGAAATTAATAAATGAATTTAAAGCAGAAAGTGAATATACAAGTTCAGCAAAAGCTGAAATAATCCTATATGCTGCAAATAATGATATAGCTAAAATGGAAATAAAAACAAATAATGAAGTTGTATTAGCAGCAGATTTCTTCAATAAAGACAACAAAAAACATATAATTTTATATGCACCAAGTAGATCATATTACACACCAAATTATTATACTGATTACTACAGTATGCCAAAAAGCACATTTGAATTAGTAAAAATGATGGAAATAGAATACAAAAATTCAATAATTGGTGATGATAGAACATCTTATGTAAGCTTTACACTATTTAATAATGATGTAAAGATTGCAACATATGGAATAGATATGACATCAAAAGGAAAAGTTGGTCAAGGAAAAAATGAAACATCAGGAAAAATCTTCTTCGAAGTTGAAGATACTTCAATGGCATTAATAATAGATTCAAAAACAGAATTTACAGATAATGTTGAAGTTGAAAGTCTAGATAGTTCAAATTCAAATATCTTAAATAATATGTCAGAAAGAGAAATCAGAAGATATTTCCAAGGAATAGCAAACGATTTGGAAAATACACTTTCAATGTTTGGAATAAATAATAGAAGAATTACAAACAACACATTGAATAATAATTATACTTTTAATAACGATAAATTTGACGAAGAAGAATTAAAAAAGCAAATAGAAGAAATTAGAAAACAAAGTGAAGATGCGCTCGAAGAAGAAAGTGAAAGCGAAAATCAAAATGAAAAAACAATTGAAGAAAGAGTAAAAGAAAGGCAAGAAGAATTTAAAAAGAAAGAAAAAGAAGAAAAAGAAAGACTAGAAGAAATAAATAAAGCAATTAAAAGAATAGAAGAAAGCAATATATAATATTGTAAGATCCAGTAGAAACTCTACTGGATTTTTTTAAATATATATGATAGAATAAAAAAGAATAGGAGGAAGACAAATGAATAAAGAGGAAATGATAGAAAAAATGAAAAA
>CAMPBS010000022.1 GCA_946639585.1 uncultured Clostridium sp.
TCGGATATATTTGCGAATAAAGAAACAGAAACTATACAAAAATCTGAGTTAGAAAATGGATCAGAATTACAGCAACAATCAATACATCCTGTTCTTTATAAGGAAAGTATCTTTAAGAGATTATTTAATAGGATTAGAGGAGCATTTAAGAAATAATATCAAAAATGAACTTGTAATTATTGTTTACAGGTTCATTTTTTATTGGCTGCAATTCCAATATTTTCCATATATGTCGAATTTTGTCGATGAAATGTTCTTGCAAAATTCGACTTTTTATGCTAAAGTATTTAAAATAACTATTTATGAGGAAGGTAATACATTGCAAATAGTAGCACACTTAGATGTCCAAAAATTATATAATTATAAAGAAAAATTAATAACAGATGAAGTTGTTTTGACAGATGAGAGATTATATAACCATATTTTACTATGTCACAAAAAAGATTATGAAGAATTAAAAGATTATTTGCAAGAAATTATAGAATATCCAGATTATATAATAGAAGACAATAGACATATAAATACAATGATTTATTTAAAAAATATAAAACAACTTGGAAAATATGGCAGAGTAGTAATAAAATTGGCTTTAAGTCAAGATAATGAACATCCTAAAAATTCAATTATAACATTAATGAGGTTAAATGATAGAACGTGGAAACAAACAATAAATAATCGTGGCGATTTTATATGGAAAAGACTAGACAAAAATGAATAAAAGTAGTATAATTAAAGTACAATAAGAAAGAGATATTTGAGGTGGACAATTGTGCCATCCACGCGCCTAATGGGCCAAAAGAGATGCAGGAAGTGGCACACCTGCCAAATATCTTAAACAGAAGGGAGCTATGATAACATAGCTCTCTTTTTTGATATAAAACCCGAACATTTTGTAATAAAAATGTAATAAAAAGTCGAAATCTTAGAGTTGACTTTAAAACCTAAATACTAATTCAAAAATGTTGCATTTGCAACTAGAAATGCATAAATCCTATCAATATAATCTCTTTAAATTAATATACGGAATAGGGAAAGGAATGTTGAATATGAAAGTAATTAAAAGAGATGGAAGAGCTGTAGAATACAACAAAGATAAGATAAAAATAGCAATTGAAAAAGCAAATCAAGATGTTAGAAAAAGCGAAAGAGCCACAGAAGAAGAGATTGAAGGAATAATAAAATATATAGAAGAATTAAACAAAAAAAGAATGCTTGTTGAAGATATTCAAGACATAATTGAAGAACAATTAATGGATATGAAGCATTTTGAATTAGCTAAAAAATATGTGGTTTATAGATATACAAGAGCATTGGTAAGGAAGCAAAATACAACTGATGAGTCAATTTTAGGATTAATTAGAAATGAAAATAAAGAGCTTGCAGAAGAAAATTCTAACAAAAACACAATGCTTGCTTCAACTCAAAGAGATTACATTGCAGGCGAAGTTTCAAGAGATTTAACAAATAGACTTTTATTGCCAGAAAAAATAGTTCAAGCTCATCAAGACGGAATCTTACACTTCCATGATGCAGATTACTTTGTTCAACCTATATTCAACTGCTGTTTAATCAACATTTCAGACATGCTAGACAATGGAACTGTTATGAATGGAAAACTAATAGAAAGCCCAAAAAGTTTCCATGTTGCATGTATAGTAATGACACAAATAATAGCAACTGTTGCAAGTAACCAATATGGTGGACAATCTGTTGATATGAAGCACTTAGGAAAATATTTAAGAAAAAGTTATGAAAAATATAGAAAAGAAATGCAAGAAAAATATAAGGGAAGATTAACAAAAGAGGCTATAGAAGAACTTGTAGAAGACAGAGTGAGAGCAGAATTAAAGTCTGGTGTACAAACTATTCAATATCAAATAAATACACTTATGACTACAAATGGCCAAGCGCCTTTCGTTACATTATTCTTGAACTTGGAAAAAGATGATCCATACATAAAAGAAAATGCGATGATAATAGAAGAAATTTTAACACAAAGACTAGAAGGAATTAAAAATGAAAAAGGTGTATATGTTACACCAGCTTTCCCAAAACTTGTTTATGTGCTAGATGAACACAATTGCTTAAAAGGTGGAAAATATGATTATTTAACAAAACTTGCTGTTAAGTGTTCAGCAAAGAGAATGTATCCAGATTACATTTCTGCTAAAAAAATGAGAGAAAATTATGAAGGGAATGTTTTCAGCCCAATGGGATGCAGAAGTTTCTTATCTCCATGGAAAGATGAAAACGGGAACTACAAATTTGAGGGAAGATTTAATCAAGGGGTAGTAAGTATAAACTTACCACAAATTGGAATTATAGCAGACGGAGATGAAGAAAAATTCTGGAAATTATTAGATGAAAGACTAGAAATTTGCAAAGAAGCATTAATGTGTCGTCATTATGCATTATTAGGAACAAAATCAGATATAAGTCCAATTCACTGGCAATATGGAGCAATAGCAAGATTGCCAAAGGGCGAAAAAATAGATAAATTACTTTATGGTGGATATTCTACATTATCTTTAGGATATATTGGAATATATGAAATGACAAAACTTGTAAAAGGGGTGTCACATACTGATCCTGTTGGAAAAGAATTTGCTTTAAAAGTAATGAAATATTTAAAAGATAAAGTTGCAGAGTGGAAGCAAGAAACCAATATAGGATTTGCACTATATGGAACTCCTGCAGAAAGCTTGTGCTACAAATTTGCAAGAATAGATAAAGAAAAGTTTGGAAGCATAGAAGATGTTACAGACAAAGGATATTATACAAATTCATACCATGTAGATGTTAGAGAGGAAATAGATGCATTTGAAAAGCTTTCATTTGAAAGTGAATTCCAGAAATTATCTACAGGTGGAGCTATTTCATATATTGAAATTCCAAACATGAAAAAGAACCTAGAAGCATTAGAAACAATTGTTAAATTTATTTATGATAATATTCAATATGCTGAAATGAATACTAAATCAGACTATTGCCATGTTTGTGGATTTGATGGAGAAATTATTATTAATGATAAAAATGAATGGGAATGTCCTCAATGTGGTAATAAAGACCATGCAAAGATGAATGTTGTAAGACGTACTTGTGGTTATTTGGGAGAAAATTTCTGGAATGCAGGAAAAACTAAAGAAATAAAGGCTCGTGTTTTACATTTATAAATAGTAATTAGCTTGAGTTATGAGAAGAAATATTTTGTTTTTTGCTCTCACCCAACTGCATAAGAAAGCCTATATAAAAAAGTTCTTCAAAACTTTTTTATAATGCTTTCTAATTTGTTGGTCCCCACAGCGTTCGCAAAGAAACAATATATTTCTTCTCACTACTCTAAAAAAATACTTGATAAATGTAATATTTTAATGTAAAATAAATGTAGAAAACCCAAGAAGAAAGAGGGATGGAAATGTTTGGTAAGAATAAAGAGAAAAAGCCTAAAACACATTCGTATGATGGTGTAGTAAATTTAACAAAAAGTATATTTAAAAACAAGGATTATAAAATTGAAAAAAGAGAGGTAACAAAAGAAGATAAAAAAGCCGCTATTATTACTGCTTGTATCATAATTGGAATTGGCTTGCTTTTGTGGTTTTTACCATTCACTCATAAATTTATAGAAGATGTAATTTTTCTAAGAGTGTAAGTTAAAAGAAGGGAAAGACTTAATTATGCTTAGAATAATATATGGAAAAGCAGGAAGCGGTAAAAGCTCTTTTTGCTTTTCAGAAATATCAGAATTATTAAAAACACAAGAAAATATATTGATAATAACGCCAGAGCAATTTTCGTTTACAGCAGAGAAAAAGCTAATGCAAGTGACACCTAACAATGCGGTAATAAATGCTGAGGTTATAACACTTAGTAGGATGGCGTATAGGGTAATGCAAGAGGTTGGAAATTTCAATATTTCCAACCTTTCAGTTAATATGCCCGAAAATCATGAAGAAACAGCAAGGCTTACAAAAGCTGGAAAAGCAATGCTTGTGCAGTCGATTATAGAAAAGAACAAAGAAAAACTTAGATTTCTAGGAAAATCAACAGAAAATGTGGATTTAACAATTCAAGCAATTACAGAATTTAAAAAACATAAAATTACAAATGAGCTAATAGAAGAAAAGCTTGAAACAATGCAAGATGAATACTTAAAAACAAAGCTAAATGATATGAAACTCATATACGAAAGTTTTGAAAATCATATAGCTGGAAAGTTCTTAGATGACACGGATTTATTAACATATTTAGAACAAAACATTGAAAAATCTGAACTTGTAAAAGATGCCGTAATTTATATAGATGAATTTATGGGATTTACAAAGCAAGAATATGGAGTTTTAACAAAACTCATAAAGCTTGCAAAGCAAGTAACAGTAACACTTTGCATAGATACATTAAAACCAAATGCTAATCCAGTTGCAGATATTTTTTATTCTAATAAACAAACATTATCTAAGCTTTTAAATTTATTAGAAGAAAACGACTTAAAACTAGATGAACCAGTAGAAATGAGTAAATCTTACAGATTTAAAAATAATGAATTAAAAGCATTAGAGCAAAATATTTTTAGTGATAAACCCACAAAATATGAGCAAAATGTGGAAAACATGGAGCTGTTTTTGGCTAAAAATAAGTATTCAGAAGTTGAAAATGTTGCAACAAAAATAACAAATCTTATAAAAAACGAAAATTATAGATATAACGAAATTGCAGTTATAGCTAAAGATTTAGCTGGATATTCAAGCTTAATTCGTGCTATTTTTGCCAAATATGAAATCCCAGTTTTTATAGATGAAAAAAGAGATTTAAACCAAAATGTAATTATAAAATATATATTGGCTTTATTGGAGGTTTTAAGCAAAAACTTTTCTTATGAAAGTGTAATAAACTACATTAAATCAGGTTTTTCTGATTTAGATGATGAGGAGATTTTTAAGCTAGAAAATTATTGCACAAAATGGGGCATTAAATATGGCAAATGGAAAAAAGACTTTATTTATGATAAGCAAACTAATCCAGATGAAATAGAACGTTTAAATGAAATCAGAAAACAAGTAATTGACCCACTTGAAGATTTAAGAAAAAATCTAAAATCTCAAAAACAAGCTTCAAAAATGTGTGAAGAAATTTATTCATTTTTAATGAATCAAAACATAGAAAATAAAGTAATGAAAAAACAGGAAGAACTTGAAGAACAAGGCTTTATAGATTTATCAAAAGAATATAAAAAGAGTTATGAGATAATAATAAATCTTTTAGATGACATTGCAATAATTTTTGAAAATGAAAATATATCAATTGAAAAATTTATTGGAAGTTTTAAAATTGGATTAAGAAATAGTAGTTTAGGAAAAATTCCAGGAACTCAAGACCAAGTTATTGTTGGAGATGTTGAGAGGTCAAGAAGTAATAAGGTTAAAGCAATTTTTATAATTGGTATAAACGATGGGATTTTCCCAAGCAATAACAAAGATGAAGGATTTTTTAATGACAGTGACAGAGAAAATCTTAAGGAAAATGGCTTAGAAATTGCAAAAGGAACAATCGAAAATTTATATGAGGAAAACTTCAATATTTATAAAGCGTTTTCAACGGCAGAAGAAAAGTTATTTCTTTCTTATGCTTCAACAGATAGTGATGGGAAATCGCTAAGACCATCAGTAATGATAATGAAAATAAAGAAAATATTCCCAAAACTTGAAGAACAGAGTGATGTAATAAACAAAAATTATGAAATTATAAATTCAAAAGTTACATATGAAGAACTTTTAGAAAACATTTATAAATTACAAAATGACGAGAAAATTGAACCAATTTGGTATATGGTTTATAAATATTTCAAACAGCAAAATGACTGGAAAACTAAGTTACAAAACGATTTACAAGGATTGTTATATACAAATAATCCTAAAGACATTTCAAAAGAGGTTGTAGAAAAATTATATGGAAATACATTAAACACAAGTGTATCAAGACTTGAAAAATATAGTAATTGTCCTTTTTCTTATTACTTACAATATGGATTGAATTTGAAAGAAAAAGAAGAACTAAAAATTCAAAGTTTTAATACTGGTTCGTTTATGCATGAAACAATTGATACATTTTTCCAATATGTAAAACAAGAAAATATAAAATTGCCGCATTTATTGGAAGACGAAGAATTGATTGAAAAAATAGTTTCTAAAATAATAGAAGAAGAACTTGAATTAGGCAAAAACATTGTGTTTACAGCAACAGCAAAGTACAGAATATTAGTTAGACGTTTGAAAAAAATAGTAACAAAAGCATTGAAATTCATAATTGAAGGCCTAGTTTATAGCGAATTTGATATAACTGGAACAGAAGTTGAATTTGGAAAAAAAGGTGAATATAAGCCAATAATTCTAAATTTAGGAGATGGCAAAAGAGTTGAAATTACGGGTAAAATTGACAGAATAGATACAGCACAAGATGAAAATGGCAAATACCTAAGGATAATTGATTATAAATCTTCAGCAAAAAATATAGATTTAAACCAAGTATATGCGGGAATGCAAATTCAACTTTTAACATATTTAGATGCAGTATGCAAACAAGAAGATTTGATGCCTGCTGGAATATTGTATTTTAGCCTATTAGAACAGATGGTTAAATCAGATAAAAAAATAACTGAAGAAGAAATAGAAGATGAAATTCGTAAAAACTTCAAAATGAAAGGTCTAATTTTAGCTGACGTAAAAATAATAAAATTACATGATAAAACATTGCAAACAGGAACATCTAAAATCGTTCCAGCTGGCTTAACAACTACGGGGGAGGTAAACAAAAGATTTACTTCTGGAGTTGGAAAAGAGGAATTTAAAATTTTACAAGAATATATTTACAAAACAATAAAAGACATATCAAAAGAAATATTCAAGGGAAAAATTGATATTAAACCATATAATAAAAAAGGTAAAACACCATGTGAATACTGCTCATATAAGTCAATTTGTGGTTTCAATACTAAGAATTGTGACAATAGTTACAACTACATTCCGAGCCAATCTTCAGATGATGTAATACGAAAAATGAAAAACGAACTTTTGGGGACACTCCCAAAAAAACAGGTTTAGGCAAACTTTTAGGGAGTATCCCAAAAAGTTGAATTATGGAGGTAAATAATGAATAGAATAATTCCATCAAGATTAAATAAAGGTGACACAATTGGGGTAATAGCTCCATCTGGCCCAATTATTGGTGAAAAAGTAGAAGAAGTAATGCGTGCAAAAGAAATAGTTGAAAATGATGGATTCAAAGTCAAATTTGGTGAGCATCTATTTAGCAATACATGTGGCTATTCAGCTACAGCAAAGGAAAAAGCAGAAGATATTAATAAAATGTTTGCTGACAAAGATGTAAAAATGATTTGGTGTGCCAAAGGTGGAAACAATTCAAACTCAGTTTTTGAATATTTGGATTATGAATTGATAAAGCAAAATCCTAAGATTATATGTGGTTATAGTGATATAACATCTTTAACAAATATAATAGCTGAAAAGACTAGTTTAATTACTTTTAGTGCTACAAATTTTAAAACAATAGCAACAGATGAAACAGATTTTAGCTATAAAGAGGCGTTAAATAGATTTGTAAATGGAAACTTAGAATTTGGAATTGGAGAAAATGACAAATATCAAACAATACAAGAAGGTGTAGCAGAAGGAGAGCTTGTTGGTGGAAACATCTTTTTAACAAAAGGTGTTTCTGCAGGAAAATATTCTGTGACTTTTGAAGATAAAATCTTATTTTTAGAAGAATTAGGTTTTGAATCGCCACCAGAAGTTGTAAGCAACAGTTTATATTTTATGAAACAAAATGGAGTTTTTGATAAAATTAAAGGTTTGTGGATTGGAAACTATGAAAGTAGCACAGGAATAACGCTAGAACAAATAATAAAAGATGTTTTAAGTGATGAATACAAATTCCCAATAATAAAATCAAACAACTTTGGACATACAGAAACCAAAACGGCAATACCAATTGGCACAAAAGCTAGAATAGATACAACAAAAAATGTAAAAATAGAATTGTTAGAAAAATGTGTTAAATAAGAATTTTCAGGGACGGGTCCGAAAAATCCCGGTTCCTAAAAATAAAAAGTTCTAATATAAAAATCTCTTAATATAATTTCTATAGAAATGAAAATTATATTAGGAGATTTTTATTATGTTAGTGATTAGAAAAAAACAAATTATTCTTGCAACATTGTGTGCTTGTTTATCAATCTTTACATTCATGTTTACAACAGCAAAAGAACCGGTAAAAGAAACTGTGTCACTTCCAGTTTCGGGGAAAACTGTAATATTAGATGCTGGTCATGGAGTACCGGATGAGGGAGCTCAAAGTAGCAGAGGAACAACAGAGGCTGAATCAAATTTAAAAATTGCATTAAAAGTTCAAAATCTGCTAGAGCAAAGTGGCTGTACTGTTTTGCTAACTCGTTCAGATGAAAATGCGATTTACGATATAGACAGCAAAACACTAAAACAAAAGAAAATATCAGATATTCATAATAGAGTCAAAATTGGAAACGAAAGTAGTGCAGATGCATTTGTATCAATTCATTTAAACAAAATCCCTCAGAGTCAATATTATGGATGGCAGACATTTTACAAAGAGGGAAATGCGAATGGGAAAAAACTTGCGGTTGCAATTCAGAACAGTCTTAACAATTCAATCGATAAAGAAAATAACCGAGTATCCAAAACAATAGATAATGTGTACATTATAAAACACATTGAAATACCTACAACAATAGTAGAATGCGGATTTTTATCAAATCCGGAAGAAGAAAAACAACTACTGGATGACGATTATCAAAATAGGCTAGCTTGGGGGATTTACAGTGGCATAATAAATTATTTTTGTGAATAAAAAAATCTAAAACCTTCATAATATCATTAGGTGATATTATGAAGGTTTCTTTTATTAAATTTAAAGATGATAAAGATAGGTATAAAATAGCTAAAATGGTTGGTATGGACGTTTTTGAACTGGATTCTCCAGAAGATATTGATAAACAAATTCAAGAGCTTGAGAAAAAAGATTATAGAACTATTTTTATTCCAAATAGTTTAGCAAGTTTTTCAAATGATATTATTAACAAATATAAGTATAATGAGAATTTAAAAATTATTATTACTCCATCTTCAAATAATAATGAATTATAGAAAAATAAATAATTATACTGTATATGTTTTGGTTTTCTGGAAATAATTTAAATAATAATTTTAAAATTTTCGGGAGTGATTGGTATGAATGCTAGTAATATGAAAAATATGGTGGTTCTAAAAAACTTGCCATCTAATATTATAGATGAAGCTATTGTTGTTTTGAAGAGTAATAAAAGAGTTAAAAACTTGGAAAAGATAGAGAATTGTAAATCATCAGTTTCAAATAATGATAATAAAAATGATAATCAATATGTTTTAAAAGAAGCGGAAATGCTTGTTTCTGACTATATTGCTAAAATAGATGAAAATAAAAAACCGGTAAAAAAGGTTAATGTTAAGCGCCTTAAAGCAGTTGCATTTATTTCTTCTGCTGTGGCTTTTTTAGAATTTTTATTACTATTTTAAAAGCAAATATATTAATTTTTAATTCCTTGGTGTCGCAATTTCCATATTTAAAAATACTAGTATGTAAATTGCTCCAGTCGCCCTGCGCTTCGCTACGGTTGGTCGCTTACACGGAATTAAAAATTAATATATTTGCTTTTTTTATATAAGCATAAAAATAAATGCCAAGCATATATTGTAAAGAAAAAGAAACGCAGGAGGAAAATTATGGAAAGAACAATGTCGGTAGAAGAAAAAATCAGAAGAGCAGAAGAAATATATGCAAGGCGAAACAGTGAAAATTATGCTAATACTGCAAGGGTAAGGGTGAACGGAAAAGAAAAAAAAGATATTAAAGTATTTAAAAAACTTATTATACAAATTGTAATATGCTTGGTTATATACGGAGTTTTTTATCTAGTGAAAAACAGCAATTACATATTTTCAGAAGATTTTGTAAATAAGGCAAAAGAAGTACTTTCTCACGACACAAATTTTGGAGAGCTTTACAATAATGCCAAAAATGCAGTAATAGGATTTTTTAATAAAGACGAACAAGCTGATAACACACAAGAAAATGCTGCCGAAAAATCAGATGAACAAGAAAACAAAAATCCCGCCGAAGGTGAAACAAAAACTGAAAATCAAGACGCAGAAAATACAAATTCAGTACAAGATGGGATTGGCGGAGCAGAAGAAGTTCAAGAACAGCAACCTGTGCTTTCAGAAGAAGAACAACAAATCCAAACTATAAAAAATACATCATCATTTATTAAACCAGTGGAAGGCCCTATAAGCTCAAAATTTGGGTTAAGAAATCCAACAACTCCAACAGTCCCCAAAAATCACACAGGAACAGATATTAAGGCAAATACTGGAACTAAAATAAAAGCTGCAACAGATGGCGAAGTCGTGCTTGCATCTTCAGAAGGAGATTTTGGAAATCATTTAAAAATCCAAATAGGGCAGGTTAGTATTATATATGCTCATTGCAATAAATTGTATGTAAAACAAGGAGACAAAATTGTACAAGGACAGGAAATTGCTGAAGTAGGCTCAACAGGAAATTCAACAGGTCCACATTTACATTTCGAAATTCGTTTAAACGAAAAACCGGTTGATCCGGAGAAAATTCTAGAATTATAAAAGGGGAGGTATAATGAGATTTAGAATAGATTTAAAAATATTTGCATTCATTATAATTTTTATAATAACACGACAAATAGAGATATATACAGTAATGCTGATTTTTGCTATAATCCACGAACTTTCTCATATGCTAGTTGGAATAATGCTAGGTTTTAAGCCAGAAAAAATAGAACTAAATCCACTTGGACTTTCACTTGCCTTCAAACCAAACTATGATGATTACAATTTAAAGATTCGAAATGCAAATGCCTTTGAAATAAAGAAAATAATAGTAGCATTAGCAGGACCAATTTCAAACCTTGCAATAGCAACATTAGTTGGAATTTTTGCTAGTCCTAGTATAATGGTAAATACAATTTTTTATGCGAATTTGTTAATAGCAATGTTTAATCTCTTACCAGTTTTTCCATTAGATGGAGGAAGGGTATTAAAAGGAATTTTACATATAATATATGGAAAATGGAAAGCCAAAAAGCTTGTAAATGACATATCTTTTGCGGTTACAGTTGTCTTAACTGCTATTTCAAGCATTGCTGTTTTTTATTATAAAAACTTTGCAATAGTAGCTATAATTGCCTATTTGTGGATTATAGTTTTAAAGGCTGATTCTATTTATAGAAAAGAACTTATTTTATATAATGCCATAAACAAAAACAATATATGATTTTGATAAATATGCTTGCAAATAATATTAAAAAATAGTAAACTATATTTAGATGAAAATGTACGGAAAGGAAGCAAAAGATGAAAAATATAATAAAAAATGAACGAGGTGTAACCCTTATATCTCTGGCAGTTGCGATAATTGTACTTGGAATTATTACAACATTACTATTATATAATGTTAAAGATACAAAAGATATAGAACGAGTTTCGAATATGTATATAGATATCGATGGAATAAGTGATAGAATATCAAACTATTATTCAAGATATGGAGCTTTGCCAGTACGTAGAGATATAGACCTTAGTTCAGATTCAACAATAAGCAGTTGGGTTTCAGAACTAGAAAGTTCAAATAATGAAGGCCCGCTCGGAGCAAATGACACAGGTGATTTCTATGTGATAGATATGAATGCATTGGAAAACTTGTCTTTGAATTATGGTAGTGGCTATGCAAAAATGAAGGGGACAACGCTTCCAGAAGATAAAGATGTGTATGTTATAAATGAAAATAGTCATAATATATTTTATCTTCAAGGTATAAGAGTCAACAACAACGGCACTGTAAAAATGTATTATACAAATCTTGAAAAAGATGTTGAAACTGTTAGTACTAGGTATGTTGATCAAATTAAAATACCAGATGGATTCGTTTTTAAAAGTGGAGATACAAGAAATAATCTAAAAATCGAAAAGGTTGTAGCAGGCGGTACAAATATAGAATACACATGGGCCAATACGGCTGATAATATTTATACAATGACTAAAACAGAAGAGGAAAATGTTGAAAACTACTATTTAAAAACAGGAGAGACATTTAATTCAAAAATAATATTTGATACAACAAATGGACAAAATGCCGAAGATTTAATTACGAGTGCAAAAGAATTTGGTGGATTCTATTATACGAATGGAAGTGCTGCTAATACAATAAATGTATATTATTTTTCGGTAACAGAAGATGACAACTGGGGATTGACTTATGAAAAAGAAGGAATATATACAGATAAAAATGGAGATACAGCATATATTCCAGCAGGATTCAAAATAAGCAAATTATCAAGCTTAAATACCATAAATAAAGGATTGGTTATAAAGAAAGATGTAAAAGCTGAACAAATCGCAGCAGGCGACACCGGAGACGAATATGTTTGGATTGATGTACCAGATGATGTTTTGAAAAATGCAAGAACCTTAGAAGAAATTGAAAATGCATTAAAGGAATACACGAAGGATTATAGAGAAGAAGGATATGATGATGAATGGTATGATGGATGTGGAATCCTATATAAACAAGATTATAATGAATTGAAAAATAAAATGTTGCAAAGTATAAAACAAAATGGAGGATTTTATATAGGAAGATATGAAGCTGGGACAAATACATCAAGAGATTCAGGGGATGTAAATGAAGATGCATATACAATAAGTGTTACAAATGGTTATGGGAATCCTTTAAGTCAAAAAGATAAGTATCCATATGGCTATGTAACAGTAAGTCAAGCACAAGGTTTATCTAGAATGTTGAGTTATGTAACAACAAATCAGTATAATACAAGTTTGTTGTTTGGAATACAATGGGATTTAGTATGCAAATTTATTGAAGAAAGTAATAATAAGACCAAAGAACAAATAATAATAAATAGTTCTTCATGGGGAAATTATAAACAAACTATTTTTGGAATAACGAGTGACAATGCTAAAAAACTATCAGATGGTACATGGAGTAATATTACAAAAGGAACAAACAAAAATGAAGATGTACTATTAACAACAGGTGCAAGTGATATTAATACAGCTTTGAATTTATATGATTTTGCTGGAAATACATATGAGTGGACATTGGAAAAGATGATTTCTAGAGAGGCGCCGACTGACAGAGGAGGATATTTTAATGTAACTGGTACGACATCGTCAGTATATCGTAGTAAAAACGCTGCAAAAGGTTCTAAATATGCTTATTTAGCTTTCCGTGTAACCCTATTCAAAACCCCAACAGAAACTCAACAATAATTTAATAAAAAAACAAAGTTGCCAAGGCTAATGCCCAGGCAGCTTTTTTAACGCTTAATACTATTTTGCATAACACCAAGAGTACTACCAGACTACCAAAACTTTCCATATTTGTCGAAAAAAGTCGAACGATTTATGTTGACAATATCTCAGCAGCATGTTATTATCTAAACTATCATTTGAATTTTATTCAATTAATTTAATCGGATTTCTGGTGCTTCAACCAAATTTTCAAAAAATACTTTAATTTTATTTTAAATATGTTATAATAGGAGGTGAATAGATGCCAATAATTTCACAATTTTATGGTATTATTATTAGGGTTTATTTTAATGATAAAGAACAACATTATTTAGCTCATATACACGTTCAATATAATGAATATGATGCTACTTACGCCATAAATGATTGTAACTTGTTAGAAGGAAAATTGCCACCGAAACAACATAAATTAGTGATTGCATGGATGGAAATACATAAAGAAGAATTACAAGCATTATGGGAAGTATCACAAAAAGATGGCGAAATATTTAAAATAGATCCCTTGAAATAAGGAGGATTTAAGATGATACCACCAAGAATAAAGAAAATAGAAATTAAAAATAACTACTGCATAGAAATAAGCTATGTGAATGGTGAAAAAAGATTATATAATATGGAAAAAAATTTAACATTTGATTTTTATAAAAACTTAAAAAATATGTCTTATTTTAAACTTGCAAAACCAGTTGAAACAACAATAGAATGGCCACAAGGAGAAGATGTTGATCCAAATGAATTATACGAAAATAGTATTGTAATTGAATAAAATAAATGAAAAAATTGCGTATTATACACGCAATTTTTTTATTATTTTCATTTCTTTATATAA
>CAMPBS010000023.1 GCA_946639585.1 uncultured Clostridium sp.
AATAGGATGGAAAGGACAAAAGAAAACATTTAAAGTTATTGCTAGAAATGATAATTTCATTATTATTGTAAGACCATACAATCCTAAAAAGACATTTGAATACTCAATATTAGATTTAGAATATATGGAATGTAATCATGATAATTACTATACGAAATATGATTATTCAAATAAAGAAGAATGCGAAGAAGCATTAAAGGAATTGCAGGAGACAAGAGATGAATTTCACGAAACTAAAATAAGATTTGATGATGGACTTCAGTTATCAAGAAGAGGACCTGCTAAGATAGATGATGTTATAACAGAAATTTATATAAATGTTAAAGTTAATTAAGGAAAGGAATGATAAGATATGCCAAGAGCAAAGAAAGTAAAACCAATTGAGGAAGAATTAAAAGAAAATGAAATCAAAGTAAATGAAGTAGAAGCGGAAGTTGATACAGATACTAAGAATGAAGAAGCGGAAAACATAAGAGAAATGGAACTAGAAATATATAAGAAAGTATATAAGGTTTCAGAACTCCTAGAGCTTACAGAAAAGAAAGATAAGACTTATGCAGAAAAAGAAATTGTAAACAGATTCAGAGAGTTAATGCTTAACTACTATAGAGGAATAGAATATGCAACACTAAGGAACTGTTGTGGTAAAACATACACAGTAGAAGAATTAAAAGCTAGAATAGACTATGACATTATAGATAGAAGATGCAGCAGAGGTAATATGAGGTTCGATAAGGTGACAGTTGATACTGTAATTGCTTATGTAGAAAAATATAATAAATAATATACCCCCATTAAAAACTTTTGCTGATTTTTTTTACCTCTATTGAACGAGGAGCTTTTTCATAAAAACAAAATTTTCAAAAATTTTCGCATGAGGGGAGGGTAAAATTAAAAATGGCTAGAAAAAATGAAGAAAAAACAGAAAAATATGATACATTAAAAATGGACTTAGAGCAACAACTTATAACTAATGCAAATTATAATCCTGTAACAAAAGAATTAATTGAAAAATACATTGACTATACAAAAATGGAAGATAAATTGATTAAAGATATTAACTTAAGAGGCGTAAATGTTAAATGGGATAATGGCGGAGGACAAAAAGGCAGAAAGAAAAATGACAGTATAACAGAATCAATAAAAGTTAATGCTCAAAAGCTGAAGATACTTGATAAATTAGGAATTAAAGCACCTGAATCGAAAGGTGAAGGTGATGAGGATTATGAAGTATAATAAATACATAGATAGATGGTTCGAAATTGTAGAAAATGAAGAAATACCAGTTTGTGAAGAACAAAAAATGATGGTTAAATGGCTCAAGAATAAATTAGATACAGAAAAAATCATAATTAAAGAAGAAGAAATTGAAAAAGCTATTATAACTAAGGAAAAATGGTTTCCATATCCATTATTGGATTGGGAAAAGTTCTTGGATGCATGTGAATATGGTTTATATTATGAAGATGGCTCATTAGTGTTTAATGAGTTTTTTATTATGGCTGGAAGGGGATTTGGAAAAAATGGATATATAAGTACAGAAGCATTTTATCAAACAACTAAACAGCACGGAATAAAGAATTATGATATAGACATTATAGCAACATCAGAAAGCCAAGCTAAAACATCATTTATGGATGTTCACGAAATGATAGAAGATAATCCAAAACTTAGAAATGCATTTAATACTACGTTAGAAGAAATAAAAAATAAAACTACGAAATCAACTATTAATTATAATACAAGTAATTCAAAGACAAAAGATGGTAGAAGACCACGGCCATGTATTTTTTGACGAGATACATGCCTATGAAGATTACAAAAATATTAAAGTACATACGTCAGGTGGAGGAAAAAAGAAGAACTTCAGAATAACATACATAACAACAGATGGAGATATAAGGGACGGAGTTATTGATGATTACAAAAAAGAAGCAAGAGATGTATACACAGGTGCAATCAAAAATTCAAGAACTTTATTTTTTATATGTAAACTTGATAACGAAAAAGAAGTTGAAAATCCAAAAAATTGGATTAAAGCAAATCCATCACTTACAGTATTTAAAGATTTAATGATAACGATGATGAGCGAATATCAAAATGCTTTGAGAAGACCATCACTTTATCATGAATTTTTAACTAAGAGAATGAATATTCCACATCAGGATGAAACAAGAGTTGTTGCAAAATGGGATGATATTGTTGCTACTAATCAAGAAATTCCAAAATTAGAAGGAGAGTCTTGCATTGGAGGTTTAGACTATGCGAGTGTAAGAGACTTTTGTGGTGTGGGATTATTATTCAAGAAAGATGGTAAAAAAATATGGTTATCACATACTTTTATAAATCGAAATAGTCCACATCTCTCATTAGTAAAAAAGGAAGTTATTGAAGAAGCTGATTCAAAAGGCGAAATTACATGGATAGCAACACCAACAATACCGCCAGAACTTGTAGCTCAATGGTTTATAGATAAAATGGCAAAATATAATATTATAGCAATAGCGATAGACAAGGTAAAAGCAAATTATTTTATAGAGGCATTTGAAAAGGTGGGATTAACATTGAGAACTAAAACAAATAAAACTGGCGAAATAGTGATAGTACGAAGCGGTGAGTTCACGGATACAATGGTTTATGGAGTTTTAGAGGATTGGTTTTCAAATCATACACTAATTTTTGGTGACAGTACATTAATGCGATGGTACGTAAATAATACAGCCGTAGAACCTAGAAAAAATGGAAATAAAGCATTTATAAAGATAGAACAACAAAGTAGAAAAAATGACGGATTTATGGCATTTACACATGCAACAAGCATACAAAGTGAGTTGAAAGAAACTCAAACTATAGATGAAGATTATTTAAAATCTTTTTTAAAAGCATATTAAGGGGGTGACGTTTTGAGTTTTATAGAAAACGCAGCAGAATACATGCGAAGATGGTTTAATAAGGATAATGAAATATGTTTAAGTCAATGTATAGATTTGATAAATGATACTTGCTACAAAGAGTTAGGGTTACGAAAAGTAATTTCTTTGTTAGCAAGTTCTTTTGTTAGTACTGAATTTAGAACATACGAAGAACATGAAGAAGTAAAAAAGAGTATGTACTATAAATTTAATGTTTCACCAAACCTAAATTCAAATAAATACGATTTCTATTTTAAATTTATGAAACAGTTAATAAGGAAAAAAGAATGTTTAATAATAAGAGTAAATGATCAATTATTTGTTGCAGATAGTTTTGACAAAAAAAGATATGCACTTAAAAGTTACACGTTTGAAAACGTTATAATAGATGAATATCAATTAAAAGACAAGTTCTATATGGACGATGTCTTTTATTTTAGTTTAAATGATGAAAGACTTGAGGCATTAATAAATTCAATTGATAATAATTATTCTGAAATATTAAGTGCAATGCAAAATGCATATGTACGAGATAGGTTAAGAAAAATAATTGTTAATTTTGATTCTACTAACAATTTAAATAATGGTAAAGATAATGATTTGCAAAATTTGATAGATAGTTTAATAAAACCATTTATTGAAGGAAAAAGAAATGTATTAACATTGCCAAAAGGAATATCACTTACTAATTTGGATGAAAAGACATCTAAAAATAGTGAAGATTCTGTAAGTCAAATGAAAGAAGCGGGAAAGGAAATCTTTGAAAATATTGCATCTATATTTAATATACCTGTGGATTTACTTTATGCAAATAAAAATGAATTAAAGGAACAAGAACAAAGTTATATGACACATGCATTTAAACCATTTGTATTAATGTTTAATTCTGAAGTTAATAGAAAGGCATATTCTAAAAATCAATTTATAAAAGGAACATATATGAAAGCAGATTTATTAACAACAGAATTTACAAATTGGTTAAGTAATGCTGATTCATTAGACAAGCTATTTAGAATAGGTTTCTCTCATAACCGATTATTAGGAAAATTAGGAGAGGAACAATTAAAAGAGGATTGGGCTAATAAATCATATGTAACTAAGAATTATATGACAGTTGAAGGGGGTGAGGAAGAGAATGAAGAATATAGTGAACAAAATTCAACAGTCAACAAATAACACAGCAGATATTTATATTTATGGAGATATTTGGGACAGTTGGTGGAGTGATGAAACAAACTCAGCAATTTGCTTAAAGGACAAATTACTAGAGCTAGGAGATATATCTGAAATTAATTTACATATTAACTCTCTTGGTGGTGATGTTTTTGAAGGCTTAGCAATGTTTAATTTGTTAAAACAACACAAAGCTACTGTAAAAGTTTACATAGATGGAATAGCTGCAAGTATTGCAAGTGTTATTGCTATGGCAGGAGATGAAATCTACATGCCAAAAAATTCTATGATGATGATTCATAATTGCTGGACCTATGAATGTGGAAATGCTAAAGATTTAAGAAAAGCAGCCGATGATTTAGACAAAATTATGGAAGCTTCTATTGAATCATATTTGTCAAAAGTAAATATCGAAAGAGATGAACTAGTAGAACTTTTAGATGGAGAAACATGGCTAACTGCTCAAGAGTGCCTAGACAAAGGTTTCTGTACAAAAATACTACCAATTTCTGATGATATTGAGCAATCAGCAAGCAAAAGTATTATGGACTTAGTTGTAGAAAACCAAAAATTAAAAATGCAAGTTAAACCAGAGAAATCTGAAAAAGTAAAACTTGAGGATGATGCTATTGAAAAAATAGCGAACAGAGTTGTTGAAAAAATGAACAACGAAAAAAATGTAATTATTGAAACCAATATTAAAGAAGACCAAAAATCAAATATTTTTGAGTCTTTTTTTAATGGAATTTTAAAATAGGGAGGATTTTAATCATGAGTATGAAAGATTTAAACAGAGAAGATATTAAAGAAAGAGCTTTAAAAGCTATTGAAGAAGGAAAAACAGATGAACAAGCAGAAGTTATGCAACAATGGATGGAGTTAGTAGCAGAAGAAGTTGCTGAAAGAGTAACAAAAGAGCAAGCTACAATTAACAATGACACAATTATATTAACAAACAGAGGAGCTAAACAATTAACAAGTGAAGAAGTTAAATATTTTGAAAAAGTTGCAGAAGCAATGAAACAAAATAATGTTAAACAAGCTTTAACAGATTTAGATGTTGCAATGCCAAAAACAACAATAAATAGAGTGTTTGAAGATTTAGAAGAAGCACATCCATTGTTAAAGAAAATCAAAATAACAAACGTAACAGGTATTACAGAAGTTATTAAGAGAACAGGTGATGTTGAAGTAGCATGGTGGGGAACTTTATGTGATGAAATAAAGAAAGAATTGGAAACAGGGTTCAAGAGAGAGTCTACAACTCTTTATAAATTAAGTGCATTCTTACCAATTTGCAAGGCATATTTAACATTAGGACCTGCATGGTTAGAAACATATATTAGAACAATTTTAACAGAAAGTATGTCAAAAGGTTTAGTTAAAGCTATTGTTACAGGTACAGGTGTAGACCAACCTTATGGTATGGATAGAGACTTAGAAGCAGCCGTAACACCTGGACAAGCTGTTCCAAGAAAAACTGCAATAAAAATAACAGATTTTGAACCAAAAACATTAGGAAAGATAATTGCTAGATTAACAAATAGTGGAAAAAGAGTTGTAACAAAAGTTACGTTAATAGTAAATCCAGTTGACTATTGGGAGAAAGTTTTTGCTATTACAACAACTAAAAATTCTTTAGGACAATATGTTGCAAATCAATTCCCATTCCCAGTTGATATAGTACAAGAACCATCTGTTGCAACTGGAGAAGCTGTAATTGGTTTAGCTGAAAAATATGACTTAGGTGTAGGTATGGGTAAAAAGATTGAATACTCTGACGATTTTAAATTCTTAGACGACGAAAGAGTATATCTTGCAAAAATGTATGCTAATGGTAAGGCAATAGATAATAATTCATTCTTACTATTAGATATTTCTAAAGTTGCAGCAGACGAAACAACTAATGGTTAGTAAAGAGAGGTGTTGAGCCTTGAAGTATGAAGATTTAGTAAAAATAAAATTCGGAATTAACGGAGATGTTGAAAATAATATCTATAATGATAAAGAATTTTTCAAAGAAGTAAAACGTGCTCTGAATATAACATGGGATGATGATGATACAAATGCCAGTGTAAAAGATTATATAAAAAATGGAGCAACAGTTTTACAAAATGATGTTGGAAGTTATATTGATTTTACTACTGATATACTAGCTAGAAAACTGTTAAAGACCTATTGCAGATATGAAAGAAATAATTCGGAAGAGTATTTTATAGACAATAATTTACAAGATATTTTAAAGTTGGAGGTAAAATATGGGAAAGAAAATGTTTAGTAATCCAACTCCATACAATCAAAACCGTCATTATACATACAATGACGGTTTTATAAAGTATGGTTTAATTAAAATTCTGAAAAATGCCAAAAAAGAAAAAATAGGTGAGCAATTTGAACAAATAGGTAAACGTCCATTTGCTAATGTAAATATTAGAGACAATGATAATCAAATAGCAGATTCCTTGGGGTATACAATAGATAAAAAAATAAGAATACCAATTTCAGATATACCAGAAAACATTAAAGTTAAGATTAATAATAGTGATACTATTTACGAAGTAAAAAAACGTGACTCTAGTGATGGCAAAAACATATATATGTATTTACAAATAGCTACATCTAAGAAAGTTGAGGTAAATAATGACTGATGAACAAATAATAAATAAATTGGAAGAATTTGAAATTCCAGTTGGAAATAGACGAATTTATGAAAATGAGTTAGAAGATTATAATTATTTTATTTTTCGCAGGGGAAGATTGATTGAAAATGGTTGTGGTAGGTATGTACGACAAATACAAATTATTTATGCATATACTGGTGAGCAAAAGATATCTGACTATGCAATAATAAATAAAATAAAAGAATTAAATCTAAATTTTGTTGGAATGGATTCTGATGATGTTCAAATTGCCGATACAAACGATTGGATTGATATAAATACATATACGTTTGAGCGACCTGAAAGAGGGGATAAAAATGGCATATAATGAATTAACAATTAATTTTTCACAGGTAAAGAAATTTCAAGAAAGATGGAATGCATTACCTAAAAAATCAGAATATGAAGCTAATAATTATATATGGAATGAAGGTGGAAATATTTTTGAAAAACAAGTTTATAAGTTTATGCCACGTTCAAACAAAAATAAATCAAAAGTAAAAAAAGCACCAAAAGTACATGCAAAAGATGTAGATAGTTTGAATAAAATTCCATACAATTTGGGAATCAAAGTTCAAACAAATTTAAAGCCAAGCTCAAAAGATTTTGGCTATCTAATATTCCCTGACGAAGGAAGAGGAAAACACCAAAAAAGAAAAGGTGAACAAGCCTTCTTTGGAAGAGCATTAGAAACAAAAACGGATGAGGTTGCAGATGGTTTATTAAATCATTTAAGTAATAAAATAGAGGAGGAATTACAATTATGAAAGAAGTTGTAGAATTTGAAAATTATAAAATAAAAGAATGTTCAATTCAATTTCCAGACGAAAGTGCAGTTGCATTTGGATGTGCTGGTACTATGGATGCAACAGCTAATATAAATGAGACTGTAAAAAAGTGTGAGGGAAAAACTGTAAAGAAAGCAAAAACTGTTGTTGATATAACTGTTGCATTAACAGGCTATGCAAAAGCTCCAATATCAAGAAAAATAATGGGACTTTCAAATAAAGGATTAAAAACTGGCGTTTATGGTTATGGAAGTGAGTCTTTTTCAAAACCTTTTGTTTTTGCTGCAAAAGTTTTTGACATGGAAGGAAAAGTAAAATACATAGCATTTTCTAATTTAGAAGATGTAAAAGGTTTATCGCTAAAAGTAAACAATGATACAACAGAAATCGAAATGGATGATTTTGAATTTACAGCATTAGCTGATAGCAACGAAATGTTCTATTATGAGGCTTTTGAAGATGAATTAGAAGATGATACAGTTAAAGAACAATGGTTAACAAATTTCACACCTGCTTTGGTTAAATCAACAGAACAAAGCAATGGATAGTTGATACATTTTGTCGAAAAATGTCAATAAAACAGCCCTTGCAGTAATTTTGCGCTATTGCAAGGGATACATATTTATAAATAAAAAGGCATTAGATTAGGTATTTATATGAATATTTAATCTAATGCCTTTTTGAGAGGAGAAAAGTTATGAGAATAAATGATAAAGACGTGAATTTGAAGATAACACCAAAAGCTATAAAAAAAGTTGAAGAAATAGATAAAGATTTTGATGTATTAAAGTTAATACGAGAGGCTCAAAACGAGGGAAAAGAACCACGTATATCAGATTACTGTAAAGTAATATATACAGGTTATATTGGAGCTACAAATGAAAATATAGAATATGATGATTTTCTAGAATTAATTAAAGATTTTGACATAATAGAAATTAATTCTATAGGTATTGATTTATTAAGACAAAGAAAAAACTAAGATTCCAAGAAGGATTTAAAAAAGCAACAGGAAAAAAGAAAAGAAGCAAATATAAACAACCAGACATATATATCGAAACATTAGCTGATATGTATGTCTTTTTTGTGGTTATGAATGGAATTGACGCTGATACATTTTGGAACAGCGATATTTCCTTCTTGGAGAATGTGGTAGACGATATTCATGCATATCAAAATTATATTAGTAATCCAAAGGAGGCGTAAAGATGACGAAGAAAAATAAACAACAAATTAAATTTGAAGCAGATATAACAGGTTTAAAGAAAGAAATAGCAGAGGGAAAAGGATCTATACGTTCTCTTACTCAAGAATTGAAATTAAATCAAGAACAGCTAAAAGGAAATAAAGACAATATTGATTTATTAGAAACAAGAGTAAAAGCATTACAAGAACAATATGATAAACAAACAAAGGTAGTTGAACAAACCAATGAAGCATATGAAAAAGCTGTGGAAATGTTAGGAGAAAATTCAAAAGAAGCTTCTGATTGGAAAGACAAACTAGTGAAGGCAAAAACAGAACAGCAAAAAATAAAAAATGCTTTAGATGAAACAAATAAAGAATTGAAAATTCAAAGTGATAGATTGATAACAACAGGAAAAAAATGGCAAGAAACTGGAGAGCATATTACAAAATTAGGAGATAAAATTAATTCAGTAGGTAATAAGTTGTCTGTAATTAGTGCCGGAGCAGCTGGAGTTGCAGTAACAGCATTAAAAGCATCTATTGATTATGAAAGTGCATTTGCAGGAGTTGAAAAGACAGTAGATGCTACTAACGAACAACTAGCACAAATGAAAACCGAAATATTAGATATGTCTACACGAATGCCAGCAACAGCGAGTGAGATAGCAGGAGTAGCAGAAGCAGCTGGTCAGTTAGGTATACAAACAGATAATATTCTAGGTTTTTCAGAAGCAATGATTGGGCTAGGCGAATCAACAAACTTAACGTCTGATGAAGCAGCGACTCAGTTAGCAAGATTTGCAAATATAATGCAAATGTCACAGAAGGATTTTGATAGACTTGGATCAACAATTGTTGATCTAGGAAATAATTTTGCTACAACAGAAGCTGATATTGTAGATATGGCCATGAGATTGGCTGGTGCAGGTAAACAAGTAGGTTTAACAGAAGGACAAGTTCTTGGTTTGTCTGCAGCTTTAAGCTCAGTTGGTATTGAAGCTGAGATGGGTGGTTCTGCTATTTCTAAAGCAATGGTAAAAATGCAAAATGCTGTAGAAATGGGTGGAGACAGATTAAACGATATATTAAATCAAACAGGAATGTCACTGAGAGATTTACAATTGTTATCTGCTAACAACTCAAAAGATTTCAAAAAATTAGCTGATAACATTGGAATGACAAGCACGGAGTTAAACCAATTTATAACAGCAGGAGCTAACTTGGAAGATTTTGCAAGAGTATCTGGTATGACAGCTGAAGAGTTTAAAAAAGCATGGAAAGAGGATGCTGCAGGTGCTTTAAGTGCTTTTATTCAAGGATTAGGTAATGCTGAAGATAAAGGCGAAAGTGCAATTACAATGTTAACAGAGATGGGATTAACAGAAGTAAGATTACGTGATTCATTGTTAAGAGCTGCAAATGCAGGAGATTTATTTAATACCGCAATAACAACAGGAACAAAGGCATGGAAGGAAAATACAGCATTAACAAAAGAAGTTGATAAAAGATACAAGACAACAGAGTCACAAATGAAAATGTTAAAAAACGAAGCTACTAAGTTGGCTGTAGAGTTTGGTAATGAATTAGCACCATCATTAAGACAGATTTTGAAAGATGCAAAACCGTTATTAAAGACTATTAGTGATGCGATTAAGAGTTTTAGTCAATTAGATGATAAAACTAAGCAAAATATAATTAGAATGGGCGCATTAGTGGTAGCTTTGGGACCAACAACAAAAGCAGTAGGAGGACTTACGTCTGCACTAGGTTCAGGAATAAAAGGTATAGGAAATTTTTCAGAAGCAATTGGCAATATGAGAACAGGAACTACTAGTACAAACAAAGAAGTTAGTACATTAGCAAGTGTTGTAGGAGGTTTGTCTAGTCCGTTGGGAATTGCTACAATTGGAGTAACGGCATTAGCAGGAGCATGGGCTGTTGGGAAAATGCATGAACAAGAAATTACTGAAGAAACTAGAAAATTAAGAAAAGAGATAGATTTAGAAGCAGATTCTAGAAAAGAATTAATAGATACATTAACAAATCAACAGAATGCAACATTAAGTGAAATGAAAAATTTATCAGATTTAGTTGATGAATTGGATACATTAGTCGATGAAAATGGTAAGGTTAAAGAAGGTTACAAAGATAGAGCTAATTTTATTTTGAATGAATTAAACCATGCAATGGGTACAGAATATGAATTGATTGGAGACACAGTTCAAGGTTATCAAGATTTAAAAAAATCTGTAGAAGATGTAATAAGAGCTAAGCAAATTGAAGCAGTTTTAAATGCGGAACAATCAAAATATGATAATGCATGGAGCAAGAAATCTGAAGCATATGAAAAATTGGCAAAAGCACAAAAAGATATTGTTAATACAGAAAAAGAAATTGCTGAGTGGGAAAAGAAAAACGGACAGGTTGATAATAGTTTTTGGGGAAAATTAAAAAGAGGGTTTACTACTAATACAAATGAATTAACAAAATTAGAAAATTTAAAAACTAAATTAAATGAACAGCGAGAAACTTTAAAAAGAGCAGATGAAGAATATAATAACTATCTAAATGACGTTGCAACAGGTGAAAGAAATTTAACTATATTACTAGGTGAAGATATTGATGCACAAAACAAGTTAATTGAAGAAAAAACTATGGCACATCAAAATGCAAGTGATAATATAGCAGAAACTACTAAAATGACAATAGAAAACTATTTATATGATTTACAAATGTATAAAAAGTACAAAGATGAAGCTTTGAAAAAACAAGATGAAGCATCTGCAGAATATTATCAAAAACAGATTGAAAGCAACAATAGAAACTTAGAAGAGCATGCAAGAAGTTTGGCAGGTTTAATAAGCAAAACTAAAGAGATGACTCCAGAGGAAGTTTCAGCTTGGAAAGAATTAGCAACACAATCGTCTGATATTTATGCAAATGTTTTGAGCGAGTTACCTCCAACTACAGTTAGAAAAATTCAAGAGGCAACTGGAAAAGTTGTTAGTGATGAAACTTTAGAAACAGCATTTAAAAATTTGGGGAGAGAAAGTATAGATAGCTTTAGTCAAAATGATTTTGAAGGAATGGGAAAAAGTGCAATAGAACGATTAGCAAATGGGACATGGTCTGGACGTGGATTTCTTCAGTCAACTGCAAGAAGACTGTCAGAACAATTGAAATTGACTCCGTCTGTTTCATCAGCTAATAGTGGAAATGCTGATGGATTAGCATATGTTCCATTCAACAATTATGTTGCACGATTGCATGAGGGCGAAAGAGTTTTAACCAAAAAAGAAAATCAAGATTATTCGAGAAATATTAATAATAATTCTCAAAATGTTGTTGTTAATATTTATCCACAGACAATGACAGAACAAGAAATGATAAAAGTAAGTAATTTTATTGAAAGAGAGTGGGGTAGAAGAAGTTGATAGAACATAAAGATTATAGATATGAAGATATCAGAAACTTCTATTTCGAAAATGAAAAAGGTCAAAGAATAGATTGCCAAAAAGTAAATGGTAATCTGTTCTTGTACAATGTAGATGGATTAGGTTTTGAAAAAGAAGTTGAGTATATCAGAGTTGGTAATACATATGTAAAAAATGATGAATATATAAAACAAAATATAATTAATGGTGAATTAGAGTTTTATGAGATGACATATGATGAATATAAAAATTTTGTTGATTTTATTTTGAAGTCAGCAAAATTGAAGATAATATATGTTCCAAAGCTTTCGAATCGTACTGAATATTATCGAGATATTGATTTTGTTAAAATTGGAAAATCGGAAGAAGATGAGTATAACATACTAGTTTCACCTATACAAATTAATTGCACAAGTTTATGGTACAAACAGAATACAGTAAAATATACTATTGAACCATTAACAGACGAGATTCGTTGGGATTTTAGATGGGATAGCTCTTTTACAGATTATGATTCAAGAAGTTTACAATATATAAATGATGGACATGTTGAAGCACC
>CAMPBS010000024.1 GCA_946639585.1 uncultured Clostridium sp.
AAGGCACGAGTCTGCAAAACTCTGATCCCCGGTTCAAATCCGGGTGTCGCCTCCAAAACACACATCCAACTAAAAAGAAGTTGCAAAGCAACTTCTTTTTAGTTTTTTATTTATTTTTTCTTTTTTGTTGTTTTCTTCTTTGTAGTCTTCTTTTTTGCTTTTGGCTTTGTTTCAACTTCGGCCGCATCTTCTGGATTCCATACTTCTCCCGGTTTTGGTTTATTCCAAGAAATGTAATCACAAGATGTCGGATTATTTTCACAAATAAAATATTTTTTACCACGTTTTGTCTTCCTTATTTGCACAGTTCCTCCACATTTTGGGCATGGCACATCAATTGTTTCTATAATTGGCTTTGCATTTTTACATTCTGGGTAACCTGGGCAAGCTAGGAATTTACCATATCTACCAAATTTGTAAACCATCATTCTACCACATTTTTCGCATTGTACATCTGAAACTTCGTCAACAAGTTCAACATGTTCTAGTTCTTTTTCTACTTTTTCAATTTGAATTGCAAATGGTCCATAGAATTCCTTTATCATTTTTTTCCATTGCAATTTTCCTTCTGAAATTTCGTCAAATTCGCTTTCAACTTGTGCTGTAAATTCAACATTTACTACATCTTCGAAATTTTCTGTAAGTAGCTTGTTTACAATCTTTCCAAGTTCTGTTGGAACCAATTGTTTTTGTTCTTTTTGAATATATCTTCTTTCCAAAATAGTTGTAATTGTTGGAGAATATGTAGAAGGTCTTCCAATTCCTTTTTCTTCCAATGTTTTTACAAGGCTTGCTTCTGTATATCTCGCTGGTGGTTCTGTAAAACTTTGCTTAGGCTCTAATTTTACAAGTTTAACTTCTTGTTTTTCTTCTAATTCTGGCAAACTTCCTACTTCTTCTTGTTCCTTAGCATCAGTTCCTTCAACATATAAAACCATAAATCCTTTAAATTTTAAATTTTGACCACTTGCTTTAAAGTCATAGTCATTTGCTTTTATATTTACTTGCATTGTATCGTAAATTGCTTGGCTCATCTGACTTGCAATAAATCTGTTATAAATTAATTTATATAATTTGTATTGGTCTTTTGTTAAACTTTCTTTTATTGCCTCTGGTTCTAATTCTATATATGTAGGTCTTATAGCCTCATGCGCATCTTGTGCGTCTTTATTTGTTTTGTAATACCTATTTTCATAGTATTTTTCGCCGTAAGTGCTTTCAATATGAGTTTTTGCGGCGGCTCTAGCTACTTCTGAAATTCTTGTTGAGTCTGTTCTCATATAAGTAATCAAACCAACCGTTCCATGTTCTTCTACTTTTACACCTTCATACAAACCTTGTGCAACAGACATAGTTTTCTTTAAAGTAAATCCTAATTTTCTTGAAGCCTCTTGTTGCATTGTACTTGTTGTAAATGGTGGTGCAGGAGTTCTCTTCTTTTCTCCTTTTTTAATTTCATTCACAATATATTTTGCACCATCTATATCATTTAAGATTTTATCAACTTCTTCTTGTGAATGAACTTCCTGTTTTTTACCATCTTTTCCATAAAATTTTGCTTGAAATTCTTTTTTAGATTTTGTATCTTTAAAATCTGCATATAAATTCCAATATTCTTCTGGAATAAATTGTTCTATTTCATTTTCTCTATCTACAATTAATTTTACTGCAACAGATTGCACACGACCTGCTGACAAACCTCTTTTAACCTTTTTCCAAAGGACAGGACTCATTTTGTAACCAACAATTCTATCAAGCACTCTTCTTGCTTGTTGAGCATCAACAGTGTTAATGTCAATTTCTCTAGGCTCCTTAATTGCTTGATTAACTGCTGGTTTTGTAATTTCGTTAAAAGTTACTCTACAAATTTTCTTTTCTTCATCTTTTAATATGTAGGCTAAATGCCATGCAATCGCTTCTCCCTCACGGTCAGGGTCGGTTGCGATATAGATTTTTTTCGCAGCCTTTGCTTCTTTTTTTAGAGACTTTATTAAATCTCCTTTTCCACGTATATTTATATATTCTGGTTCAAAATCATGTTCAACATCAATGCCTAGCTTAGATTTAGGCAAGTCTCTAATGTGTCCCATAGATGCCATAACCTTTGTGCTTCCACCTAGAAATTTTTTTATTGTATTCGCCTTTGCAGGTGATTCCACTATTACTAATTTATCTGCCATTTATTTCAAATACCTATTGCCGTAATAAAATACGGCTCCTTTCTTAAATATTTTTGCTATTTAAGTTTGCATATAGTATTTTAGACTAATTTTAATTATTTTGCAATAGGTTTATAAAAAAATCTCGGCAAAGCCGAGATTTTTATAAACTCTTATATTTCTTTATTGATATTATTGCACTTGTTACAAGTCCTATTATTGCTGGAGCTATGAAGTAAACTGCTCCTGCTTTGTTAATTTCGCCAACTTTTTTTGATGTTTCTTTTGCCATTTCGATTGCTGCTTCTTTTTCTTTTTGTTGTTTTTCTTTCTCAACTATTTTTTTGTCCAATTCTTCTATCATTTTTTCTTCTTCTTTGCTTTGTTCACCTTCTGTTCCATTGCTTGTTTCATTACCTTTTTGTCTTTCATTTCCACTCTTTGCATTTACTCCTTTATCATCTGATGAAGAATCAGGATCTGTATTAGTTTCATCTGTTTTTTCTTTATCTACTATATATGCATCAATTCTATCATTTCCTGCGTTATCACGTGTTGCTAAAAGTAATATATATGTTTTATCATCTTCAAGTATTGTGCTTGTTGATTTAGTTTCATCACCTAATTCTGATAAATAATAAACAATAAATGCTGCCTCTTTAAATCCACTTTCTTCTTCATTATCGTCGTTACCATATGCAATAGAAACGTCTAAATCTTTATTTGTATTTGGTAATTTATAAACCTTTGTAGCGATTATATTTAGATTGTAGTTTGAAATCGTTTGTGCATCTATTTCTTCAATATTATCACTATCAAACAACACATCGTCTGTTCCCGCTTCCTTAAATACAAGTTTTGCATTTTCATTTTCAGAAACTTTATTATCGAAATTGAATGGTCCAACCACTCCTGTTATTTTACCTTCTTGAGTACTGCATACTACTTCATAAGTAAAAGAAAATTTTCCATTCAATCCAGATTTTCTAATTATTTCACCAAGTTGGGCATTTCCGTTTTCTACAACTTCATTAGTTTCAGCATTTACCCATTTATATGTATAATATTGCTCAACATATTGTTCATCTTCACTATTCATTAAATCTAATTTGATAGAATGAGTTTTTTTCCATTCGTCTTTGTCATCAGTTTCTTCTGTAATTTCTATATCTTTATTAACAATTTGAATTTGTCTAATAAATTTTTGGCAATCATCTGAAAAGCTTAATCTATATGGTTTAAGCTGATTTCCGCTTGTGTCCCTTATTCCATTAGCATTAATATAAATATCATATTCGATTTTATTTTCTTCTGAAATATCAGCATCTGTAATATCAACTCTAGATGTAACCGTATAAGTACATGGATGTTTATCATCATCCATATCCCATACAGGATCGTCTATTTCAACTTTATTCTCATCTATTAAAATACGTCTATCCAAATTATAATTGTTTTTTAATACAATTATATCTGAATAATATGATAATTTTGGTGAATTTGCATCCATTTCCTTATTATCTGATATTGTAAAATTAGCTGTAACCTCTACATATTTTCCATCATCATCTTCTTTAAATTCCCTTGTAATGTTATTCATTGTTACAACTGGAGGAATTCTATCGTTTTCATCTTGATCGTCAGAATCATTTGTATGAGTTATTTTTTCGTTGTAGTCATTAATTAACTCTGATATATCAAACGAAGTTGAATAATTTTCTGTAGAATTTCCTGCAATATCTGTTACTTTGTCCCTATTGATATATTTTGGACTTAAGTTCATCTTTAAAGAATTGTTTAAAACACTATTTATATCATCAAATGTTATAGTTGCTTTATAAACATATTTTTCTCTTGTCTTTTCAAGGTTTACTAAAGTAAAGTCTTGTATACGTGTACTATTATCACTATCTTCAAGGTAAAATTGTAATTCTGCTTTTGTTGCTTCCAGAGCAGAAGCATCTACTATAGTATAATCGTCTTTATTTTCAGCCATTCCATAATTATCTTTAACAGTAAATTCAACATCAATTTGATTTCCATTTTCTGAATTTATAGATGCTGTCACAGTATCTACCTTTGGTGCTTGTCTATCAACATTATATTTAAATATTTCGCTGTCATGTAATGTAACGTTTGAACCATTAATGAACATTCCTGGAATGATAATGAATTGAACTTCTTCTCCAAATATCATATTATCTTTTAATTGTAGAATAACTTCGTATGTTGTATTGTTTAACTTTTTAATCTCTTTTGTAGAATACGCTGCTGAACCTTTATACAAGTTTAATATATGACTATTTGTAAAATCATCTATCATTTGATTAAATTGAACTTTAAATCTTACTTCTTTTGAATTTGTCCAATATTTATCATCTACTTTTTTTAAATTTAATGGTGTAATTGTTACAGTTAAAGGCTCATTTACCACAACATCCCATGTTGCTTCTGCTGTTTTTCCCCAATTATCTGTTATTGTTGCTTTTATTTTTGTTTGACCTGCATTATTACCTGTAATTTTAATACCTGTTATGTTTCCATTATCATCTTTAACATACCCGTCTGCTGTATTACTTGCACTTGCGCAAGATGCTTTTTCATTAGTTATCGTTATAGTTTTATAATTCTTAGGTTTAAAAGTATTTGTAACTGTTTTACCTTTTTCAACATAAACAGTACCTGCTGAATATGTTATTGTAGGCTTTTCTGTTACAGTAATATTGTATTCTTTTGTAGTATTATATCCCCATTTTGTATTTCCATAATTATATACTTTAAAAGTTCCTGAACCTGCTTTTTCAGCTTTTATTGTTAGAGGATGAGATTGATAATTATTATCTAACTTTGAAGATATAGCACCAGATGTATTATTAACCATACTATAATTATCTCTATCTCCATTTTCCATTAATGTTAGTTCTTCACCAACATACATATGAATATTATTATTTTTTTCAATTATTGGTTCTGCAAGGACAAATACTCTCCAATGATGATTTCCTCCGCTCCAATCAGCATTTCCATAATTTAATAAATGTATATCTGTCCATGTGTTATATTTAATATTTGAATTAGCATAAAAATTAATATGTGTGTAGTCATAAGGGTTAAAACTAAAGTTGCTGTTTTGTATTACATCTTGGTTATCTGAATATAAAGAGTCCCATCTGTCGACATTTAGTAAATGAATTTGATGATCTTCTCCCGGTTTAACATAAATGTCGCCTGTTGAATCTTGATTTACAACAGCCTGTGGTAAAGGTGTATATGTATAGTTAACTTGTTGTTGCTGTTGTTGTGCTTGTTGTTGTGTTTGACCTTGTTGTGTTTGTCCTTGTTGTGGACCTTGTGGTGTTTGACCTTGTTGTTGTTCTTGTTGTGGTCCTTGTTGTTGTCCTGAACTACTAGATACTACTATAACTTTTATTGTGTCTGATGCGCCTTCACAAAAAAGTGTCAAATTAACAGTTGCAACTGATTTTCCTTCAACTACTACATTTTTATTACTTGTTGAATCTTGATTAATTTTTACACTAATTGCAGAGTTATTTCCTTCTATCGAATAATAAACTCTATCAGATGCATCAAAAGTAAAAGAAGCCTTTTTTCCAACTTGTACCTTCATATCTGTTTTAGGAATATTAACTGTATTAGAAACTTTTTCGTCCTTTACTGTAATTTGAATTGAATCGCACAATCCTACATGTGTCCCACTTCCTTGAGTGATGTTAACCGTTGTAGTACCTGCTTTTTTTAATCTTAATCTAACATAACCATTACCTTTTTCAACTTCTAATACGCTTTGGTCAGTACTATAAGCATCATAGCTTTTACTAACCATTCTTCCAGTTGTCATGTTTAATTCTTCGTAATTTAACAAATCTAAATCAATTGTATTTTTACTTAATTCCACCTCAATTGGCCCATCATCTTTAAAACATATTTCATCATTATTGCTTAAAGCATTCTTAACATCCGCAGCTTTAACTGTAGACATATTTTCAGCAACCATCAAAACATCATGTAAAATGTATGATATTAGAATAAGCACTGCTACCAAAAGCCATAAAATAAATTGTTTTTTCCTTCCCCTAAACCTTTCCATAATTTCCTCTCCTCTTATATAAATAACTTCTTATAAAAATAGTATAAAATATTTATATAAAAGTAAATAGACGATTTTTACGTCAAATAAAAATCGTCTATTGTCTCACTACGGAAGGCCTTTTTACCGCTTTTACATTTCATTTTTTAAGTTTATATTACATTTATGTAACAGGGCAGAAAGTTCCGAAAAATTTATTCTTTTTCTCTAAATTTACAAACAAACACGCTCATGTCGTCTTTTGGAATACCAAAGTTGTTGTCTATTGCTTCATTTAGAACTAGGTCTGCCATTTTCTTTGTATTGTCTGTTTCCATGTCTTCAAGCAAGTATTTTATCCAAAGTTCTTTATTTTTGTATTCAACATTTGAATCTAATATTCCGTCTGTGCACATTAGCATTATTTCGCGACTTTCAATGTCTTTTTCAAATACGTCTAGCTGAATGTTTTCAATCATTCCGGCAGGTAATGATTTTGATTTTATCACTTGCACTTTTTTCTTGTTTTTAAAGTATGTTGGGCAAGCTCCATTTTTTATCATTTCTATAGTACCAGCATATAAGTCAACTATTGCAATATCAAGTGTTGCAAAGTTTTCTTCGCCATTATTTATTAGACTTGTATTTATTAGTTCCATTGAAGTATTTTTATCAAAACCTGTTAAAAGAAGACTCTCTAGCATATTCAATGCTTGTATACTACTTTGGTTAGCCTTTTCACCTGAACCCATGCCATCACTTATAGCCACCAAATATTTACCATCCTTCAATTTTGTTGAAATCATATTATCGCCTGAAACTTCTTGCTTGTCCTTGTTTTTACTAGCTGTACCAATCGCCATAACATATTTATCATCTGATAACATACTTACCTTGTTTGCCACACATTCATCTTGATTAACAACTATTTTTTCTTTTAAAATATCAGAAACAATCTGTTCAATTTGGTTCTTGCAATCGCCATCTTGTAAGTAATAATCAATATCTCCAGCTTCCTGAATTTGTGAATTATCCAAAAAGATTTCCACAAAAAATCTGCCATTTTTCTTTATTACCAATTCCTCAACAACAATACTTTTTAACTTCAATCTATCAATAATCTGACGTTTTTCCTCGCCATATTCAACCTCTTTTTTGATGTCATTTTCCATGTTATGAGCTATTCCAGAAATTGCATCAGAAACATTATTTAGCTGTGTCTCCATGTTTTGTTTAGTTTCTTCTAATTTTTTCATCCATACATAGTTTGTTTTGCTAAGTTTAAATGCAGTGTTTATGCATCTAACCATTTGCTCAATATTTGTTTCAAGTTTTTTGCTCAAAGCTTCATCTTGAGGGCTAACTATGTAATTATTGTTGTCTGCAAAAATCCCCAATATGGCTTCTTTGCTCATTTCTTGCTTGTCCATAACATATTTAAAAACATCATCTACAAGTTTACTCTCTGTTTTAGCCAAATCATCATATAACATGTTTTCTTTATATGGCTCTAAACAATCCAATAATTCTGATATAAAGATTTTTTTATTATCATTCCATACATTATTTGTTATGTGTGTATCTTCTATTTTTTTATAAGTTTTTGCCATTTGCTTAATTGTCTGAGATACGTTATTTAGCTGTTCAGCGGCCTCTTTGCTTCTGTTTAATCCTCTATTGGGAAAATCAGGAAAAAGTTTTGAACCATTTTGCATAAAATCTTCTATATTTATATTGACTTTTTTAGGAATCGCAAGTAAACCAATTGATGCAATTAAAATTTCTTTAAAATGGATTAGTTCAATTGTGTAACCATTTGAAACATAAGCAAGAACAATATTTCCAAGGCAGAACCCTACTATTACACCAGGTTTTCCAAATCTATTTAATACACCTGCAACCATTCCAGAAATTGCATATGCTGCAATCATTATAGGTTCTGTATTTGCAATTATTCCAAGTGTTACGCCAATTGTAACACCAGAAGTTGTTCCAACTAAAATTCCATTTTTCCAACCTAAAAACATTACAATTAAAATACTTAAAATGTTTCTTATTCCAAAACCAAATATTGCTAAATCTCCAAAACAGCTTACGGCAATAGCAAGTAGAAGACTTGTCCCCATTACTTCTTCTATCGAAAACGCCCTGCTTTCTTTGAAATCTTGTAAAACTGTTAGAGAATTTACAAATATTTTGTAAAAAACTACGCTAATTATTGAAAATGTAAAACTAACCAAAAAATCATATATTGTAAATCCAGCCATAAACATTTTAGCAAGCTGAACTATAATGCTAGCAATAAATACATGCTTTGCAACCTTCAGTTTTTCGTTTCTTTCATCTAAATTGTATTTTGGTTTTATTATAAAAAATGTTGCTATCATTACCAGTGCTGTAAGCATATATGTCAGCAAGCCTTCAATTCCAAAGCTTATCCCAGTTCCTATTAGGCTAACTACCACTACTCCCAGCAAAGGTATTTGCGTGGCAAAACACGCCGCAAAAATGCTGACCGCAAATGGTGAAATTGTATTTCCCATTCCGACCATTGAAACCATTAGGCTTACAATGTATATTGCAATGTTTCGTAGTTCAAATACATTTGCAAGCATACCAAACTTTCTTACTTTTATTTTTGAGTAGTTTGCTCTCTCTTCCGCTACTCCTTCTATATTTTGAAACATCCTTATCACCCTCTTTAACTTTTTATAGGCTTATTTTACTACTTGTCTTTTGTGTTTTTTGTCGCTTTAGGGAAGCTTAATATAAAAAGTTTTCTACTTTTTGTGATATATATTTTTATTATTTTATTTTTTATATCAAGATTTGTTCTTTATTTTATTATATAGTAAAAAAAAAAGCAATAATTTGTTGAATTTTTTTCATACAAACTATTGTTTTTGTTATCTTTTTATTGTATAATAGCTTCAATCCTAATTATAGGAAATCTATAAGAAAGGAGGAAAAGCTATTATGACAAGCTTTGATTTAATATGGTTACTAATACAAGAAATATTAAAACAAGATGAAAAAGAAAGTAATCATACCGAAAATGAGAAATAGAGTTCATAACCTATTTCGGGAGCAGTCTTGCCAACTGCTCTTTTCTTTATTTGAAAAAGAAAAGAGATATGTAGCCACCATATCCCAGTTCTATTATGACTTGCTTTGACCGAGAATGTCTCTCGAGTTTCTATACATAGTATACTATATTTTTTATTATATGTCAAGAAAAATTTTCTATTCATCCTAATTATAAATTTTCTCTTAAAAAATAGTAAGATTTTGATTGGTTAAGCATCTTCTTAAAAATATAACCATCATAAATACTTGAACTCTTCTCCTGCATTGGCAAATTCAAATCCATTGAATAAACAAAAGACTCTTCCAAGCTGTTTTTCAAATGAATTTGGAAACTAACCCTGTACGCAACATCCTTAATTGGAACATCGGCAAGTTTAAGCAATTTCCCATTAAAGTCAATTTTTTCCTTAGTAGTTGAAATCTCTGCATTTGTTTTAACATTTTTATTTAAATAACCCAAAGTAATAGGGTTTGAACAATCTGTAAAAAATGTAGGTTTTGAGAAATCGTTATTTTTATTATCCTCATTTGTGTGCAAAATATTAAAATCTATCCTATCAGTTTGCTCAATTGAATCGCTATATTTTCCAAAAATAATTGGACTTTTGTAGTTCAATCTACTTTCACCTTGGTCTGTTTCCTTTGTAATCTTAATATTATCAATATAAAGTTCACTAACTGTATTTTTATTATTTAATTCTGAAATGTAAGATTTGTTATCTATTTTTATCGAAATATCAGTAAATTGAGAAATGTCCAAATCTTTTAAAATCTGTCCTTCACTTTTATCCTCCGCTGCCGCACTGCTGTAAAGGATTACTTCATCTATTTTAAAAATTGGATCATCGTTTTTTATAATAAATTTCGAAACTTCATTAGCAAAACTTATATTATTTACAATTGGTGAAACAATAAAGTACCAGTATGCATATAATATTGCTGCTAAGGATATAAATGCAATTATTAATGCTTTGCTTTCATGTTTTACTCGAATTTTCATTATTAACTCCTTTGTAGATTAAAAAGTGGCGAAGCCACTTTTTAAATCCTATAATCTATTATACAAATAATCCATATATTTGAAAATTTTTGTGCACCACTCTTTGTCTGTGCAATATCTAGTATTAACTCCAGCTATTGTCGGTTCATTAAAATATGTACCAGTTGCTGTTAAGTCTTCTGCTATTTGTGTGCCTGCTTTGTTTAAATAGTTTATAGCCAAATATTTTGCGACTGTATCAATTCCATTTGAATAATCTTCAAACGTATTGGCAGATTCGTAAGGGCTTCTATCATAAGCACCAAATCCGAATAAATTATGCTTATCTTTTGCAATGTAAGATGTTCCCCAAGCGCTCTCGTGAATAGCAATTGACGCCAAGAAAATTCCATTTACCTTATATTTTTGCTCAGCATTGTAAAATGCCTCTGCATTGTTTTCAATGATTCCAAGAATGTCAGATGGATTTCCGCTCAATACCTTTTTAAAGTCATCTAAAGTCAATCCGCTTGGTTTTGTTAAATCCATATTTGCATCAAGTGTTTCATACAATTTTTGTTTTCTATTTAATTCGCCAATACCAGGGGTTATAGCCTCAGAAGTTAAGCATTCAGTTTTCAAATATCCTTCATAATTACCATATTTAACCTTGCACCATGTTTCATCTTCATTTAGTTCTTGTAAATCTACATCCAAAGATGCTAAAATAATACATAAGTTTTCAGCTGTATCTTCTGCTTTTTCCTTCAAGCTCACATTACTTGTAACATACATCTTATCCCCAAGGTGAACTTTGTAATATGCTAAAAATTCAGATGTTCCAACCTTTATAATTTGTGGAACTGGTTCTTCCGCAACCTCTTCATCTAAAATTGTTTCTTCTATATATGTATCATCCTCATAACTTTTAATACAGTCAACAAGTTTTTTACCTTGAACACCTTCTTGTGAAGTTACTTCCTCACCCTTTGGTAAAGTTGGATCGTCTTCTTTTTTTATCTCAAACTCAATTGGTCTTTCCTCGTCTTCTACAATTGTTTTAGATTTAGTAATTCCAACGTTTTCTATAATTATTTTTTCAAGATTAAGTGAAGAATGATTTGTTTCAAACACATTTGTTGCAATCTTTTTCTTAATTTCTTCCTCTTTTTGGTATTCAGCAAAAATGCTATTTGTTGAAATTACTGCAATACAAACAGCAAACGCCCCTGTAGTAACTAATGCTAACTTCTTAATCTGATTTTTATCATATCTAAATTTATTAATTCTATACCTAAACCATTCCTTAAAAGAAAGCTTGTCCTGGTTTATGGCCTTATTTTTCTTAGTTTTTATAGACCCGGTATAATAAACGTCATATATTTTATTCTTGTTTTTGTGAGATTTATTTTTATTTATATTTCTATTATTTTCAAATTCGTATTCCATACGAGCTTGCTGTAATTCTGCAAATGCTTGAGTTAAAGTTTTAGCTTTATCTTCATGATTTACAAAATATTCTGAATCTCTTCTGTTTGTTACCAAGACCGCTCCTCCTTTTTTACATTTTTCTACATATCTATTATAACAAAACACAAAAAAATTGTCTATAGAAAATAATAGAAAAAATATAAAAACCTTGTTTCGGTAAGATGTCCCCAAAAACAAGGTTTTCTTTTATTCAATTGATAGTAAGCGCACTAACCATGTTGGTAGTTCTGTATCAATTATTACATTTAATTCGCCTAGCAATAAGCCAGATCCTCTATCTTTAATAATAATTTTTGTTGTATCTCCTGTTTGTGCTCCTCCAGCTGTTGTAATTGCAGCTTGCGTATTGTCAGCATTTACTTGCACAGTTGCTACATTTGTATTCTCGCTCTCAAATGTCAATTCTCCAATGTTATTTCCAGTATATGTTACTGTAGCTCCTGATGTTCCTTCGGGCGCTATTAGTGCAATACTTGTTGTAGTTTTATTCATGTATATTGGATTTTTGCTTAAAGTAAAGTTAGTCCATAGTGCATAAATAGTATGGTCAGAATCTGTTGTAACTTGTGTAGATGTTTCAACTCTATTTACAAATGTATTTTCTTTATACCATCCTAAGAATGTATAACCATCTCTTGTTGGTGTTGGTAATGT
>CAMPBS010000025.1 GCA_946639585.1 uncultured Clostridium sp.
CCTTCTGGTAATGCATTAGGTACATCTAATCTTAATCTTATCTTTGAAACATATTTGATAGCTTTAACAAATTTACTATTTTTAAATCTTTGCCATAATGTTGGCTTAACTTCGAATGTTGTTTCTTGAACGTATTGTTCAGCTTGAACTTGTTCTTGAGTTACTTGTGTTTCTTCTTCAACTGGTGTTGGAATAGATTTTAATGCATCAGCAACTTCAATACCAATATAACTTAGAGCTTTTGATCTATCTTCAATTCTTTCCATATCAATTTCAATATGTAAGTTTGATTCTAAATTGTTTACTCTAGCCTTTAATAGTTTCATTGCATCTTTATATTCATCAGATTCTTTATCTTTGCATTTTCCAACTATGTTTAATGTATCTATTATATCTTCAGATAATTTTCCTTCAAAGTTTTTAACTTCTTCTTTCCATCCTTTTTCTTGTGCATCTGCAACTTCTATAAGTCCTTTTAAATCACCAGATAAACCTATATTTTGTTCTCTTTGTCTGATTAGTTCTTCAATTTGTTTTGTATTTTCTTCAAATTGATTTGTTGCATACTCAACAAGCCCATAAGCTGCTTTATATACGCTTGCAGGAAAATTATTTTTCTTTGGATATTCTATTAAATATGCTTTTATTGATTCTATCATATCTTTAAAATATGTATCTTCATCTAATTGTACAATTTGCTTTTTGCTATTAGGGTTTATTAACTTTTGTACCTTTTCTATGTTAGATAATATTTTTTCTTCCGTGATAACCATTCTCACGTTTACTATGCCAGATCTAGACATGTAAACTTCCCTCCTTTTTACTTACGCGTATTCGACTTTGCTGTTCATCATCACTTATCATTATACATAAAACTACAATAAAATACAAGAGATTTCTACATTTTTTTCTTTACTTTTTGGTTACAGAAATATTACAAAAATATTACAAAACCGATGAACAATCTGGGGGCACTTCCCAAAATGTACAATTTTGTACATTTTGGGAAGTGCCCCCAGATTGCTCATCGGTTTTGAAGAATTTTCTTCATTTCTTCATTTCTTTTAATTTTTTGTGTTGTTGTTTTTATAAAATCTTCCTCTGTAACCATTATATCCCTAATATATTTGTAAGGAGGCATTGTTTTATTTATTTTCTTAATTTCTTTTAATAAAACTTCTTTAACCTCTTCTTCTGTACCAACATTATAAATTTGTCTCATTATATCTCTATCATATTGAAGTTTAGCACAAATTTTATAATCTCCATCTTCTTCTGGTAATCCGTAAACAAAAGATTCTTTAACCCCTTCTATTTTATTTACCAATGTCTCTAATTCTTCAGGATAAATATTTTTTCCATTTTTTAGAACTATAACAAATTTTTTTCTACCAGAGATAAATATAAATCCATCTTTATCTATTCTTGCTAAATCTCCTGTATGAAGCCATCCATCAGGTTCTATTGTTTCTTTTGTTGCTTCTTCATTATTGTAGTATCCAAGCATTGTTGTAGGACCTTTTACCATAAGTTCCCCAATACCTTCTTCATTAACATCTGCAAGTTTTACTTCTAAGCTTGGGAATGCTTTACCAATTGAACCTAATCTTGTATATTTATCATCTTCTGCTGCAATAACAGGTGATGTTTCTGTCAATCCATATCCTTGAAGCATTCTTATTCCTAATTGATTAAATCCTTTTTCGGCCTCAGGATCTAATGCGGCTCCACCAGCAACAAATAATCTAAGTTTTCCACCAAAATTGTTGTGAATGTCTTTGAATACTTTTCTTCTTATATCAATTCCAAATTTTAATAAAAATTGTGTAATTTTAATTCCTTTTTGTACTTTTTCCATCTTTCCTTGTTTTTCAATTGCCTTCATTAATCTTTTATACATATTTTCATATAAAATTGGAACTGATATCATTGCAGTTATTCTATATTCTTTAATATTATCTGCAATGTGTTTAATTCCCTCACAAAATGCTGTTGCAGCTCCTTTATACATTGCATGTAAAAATGCAACTGTACATTCAAAAGTATGGTGCATTGGTAAAAATGATAAAAATGTATCATTTTCATCAATTTTTATAACAGCAGCTATATCCATTAAATTGCTTACAATATTTTTATGAGAAAGCATTACAGCTTTAGATTGAGCTGTTGTTCCTGAAGTAAATAGCATAATTCCCATTTTTTCGTTATCTATTGTAGCATCTAAAAATTCTCTATTTCCATCTTCTAGAAGTTTTTTTCCTTTTTTTACAAGTTCTTTTTGTGAATAAACATTTCCCTGTTTTTCTTCTAAATCCATAGAAATAAAATATTTTATTTTTGTACTACCTTCTTCATTTAATCTATTCATTACATCATCGTATTTATTTGAATAGAAAATTGCTTCAACTTCTGAACGATTTATTAAACTTTCTATTTCATTATCTGGAAGTGATTTATCAAGTGGAACGACAACGCCAGTTCCGCAAACAGCTGCCAAATAAGCTATTCCCCATTCATATCTATTTTCTGAAATTACAGCTATTCTTTTATCTTTTAAACCTAAATCAATTAAAGCGGTTCCTAATCCATCAACATCTTCTCTAACTTCTCTATGTGTAATTACACGAAATTTTCCTTCAACATCTGTTTTGTATATGTATGCTGGTCTATCTCCAAATTTTTCTCCTGATTTTTTAAGCATATCTTTTAAATCTGTAATCTTTTCAAATTGGTTAATTGGTTCTCTCATTTACTTCTTCCCCTTTTTATTTTAATCCTTGAATTATTGTAGATTCAAATTCTTTATATAGTTTCATAATGTCAATTTCTCCATTATTTCTAAGTTTAAAAATTAATGCAGAACAAATAAGTCCATATATTTCAGATGCTATCGCCTTGCTGTTTCCTTCCTTTATTTCTCCCGCCTCTATTCCATTTTTTACAATTTCTTCAATTTTGTTTATATACTCATAAATGTGCTTCTGGCATTTTTGATTTCTAGCTTCTTTGCCCCAAAATTGACTAAGCAAAATTGTAATTAGGTCTTCATATTTTACAACTATTTTTATCTCTATCAATATTATTGCTTTTATTTTATCAATATAACTTTCAAGTTTAGAAGTTTTAATATCTATACTATTTTGTAAAAGTTTAATTCCTTCTTCTACTAAAAAATTAAAAATTTCTTCTTTGCTTGAAAAATGATAATACAAAGTACCTTTTGCAACTCCCACCGTTGCTGTAATATCTTCTATACTTGTTGCATCATAACCTTTTTCAGCAAACAATTTCATCGATGTTTCAAATATTTTTCTTTTGGTTTTATTCATTTTTGAAAATCCTTTCTAAGTCTGATTAGAAAATTACTGCATACATTATATATTTTTTTACAAAATATTGCAATAGTTTTATTTTCATTATACTGAGTGTTCAAAATTGAACTTTTTAAGTGTATAAAAAAGCATCTAAAAAAGTAAAAACCTTTTTTGGAGTGTCCCAAAAAGTATCAATTTTTTTAAAAAATCCATTTACAAATTTTTCTTTCTAATATAAAATAAGATTATAAAAAATCAACTAATGTTAATAATAAAAATATATGGAGGAAAACGAATGAAGAATAAAAATGAACTAAGTTATAAGGATTTAAAAATTACATGTAATCCTAATATCTTTAATTTCGAAACAACAGAAGAATTAGAATCAATTAGAACAGGAATAGGTCAAGATAGAGGAATTCAAGCTTTGGAATTTGGTCTTCAAATTGATGTCAAAGGCTACAACCTTTACTTGGAAGGTCCAAGTGGAGTTGGAAAAACAATGTATACATTGAACTATTTGAAAGAAATTGCTTCAAAGAGAAAAGCTCCAAATGACTGGTGCTATATTTACAATTTCGATGATCCTAATGAACCTATTAGTGTATCTCTTCCAGCCGGTCAAGGTAAAGAATTTAGAGATTCGATGGACGGTTTCATTAAGGAAATTAAAAAAGATATTAAAAAAACTTTTAATGCAGATGATTTTGAAAAAGAAAAAGCTTTAATAAAAAAAGAATTTGAAGAAAAACGTTCTGCTTTAATGGATAATTTAAATGCTGATGCATCAAAATACAATTTCCAAGTCAAATCAGCTCAAAATGGCATTTATATGATGCCAATTGTTGACGGAAAAACAATTGATGAGGAAGAATTTGATAAATTAGATGAAAACATAAAACAAGAGTATGAAGAAAAATCTATGATTGTTCAAGAAATGATTATGAATGTAATTGGACAAGTCAAACAAATCGAAAGAGCTTCAGACAAGCGCATTTCTGAATGGCAATCTAACATCGCTCTTATGACTGTAAATGTTCATATAAATTACCTTAAATCAAAATATAAAAGAAATAAAAAAATTAATAAATTCTTAAATGATGTTAAACAAGATGTTTTAAAAAATATTCCTGTATTCTTGGAAGAAGACAAACAAAATAATCAAAATCAAAATGGCCCAAGACCTCAACCACAAGACCCATGTTTAAATTATAGAGTTAATCTTTTTGTTGATAATTCTAATTTAAATGGTGCTCCTGTAATAATGGATTCAAACTATTCTTATCATAATATTTTTGGAAAACTAGAATATGAAAACTATTTTGGTTCTCTAAAAACTGACCATACAATGTTAAAATCTGGTTTGCTACATGAAGCAAATGGTGGATACATTATATTCCAAGCAAAAGATTTGTTAACAAATGGTGCATGTTATGAAGCTTTGAAAAAAGCTTTAAGAGTAAAAGAATTATCAATTGAAAATACACAAGATCAACGTTCTTCAATGGTTATGGTATCTTTAAAGCCTGAGCCAATTCCATTAGATTTAAAAGTTATTTTGATTGGTAATAGTGATATTTACCACACCCTTTTAGCAATGGATTCTGACTTTAAAAAGCTTTTCAAAATCAAAGTTGAATTTGAAGATGATGCGCCAATAAATGAAGAAAATGCAAATAAATTAGCAAGATTTGTTCATGGTTTTTGTAAACAAGAAGAATTGCCACATCTAGACAGAACTGCAATGGCAAGAATTATAGAATACTCTTCTAAAATTGCAGGCAATCACAAGAAGCTATCTACAAGATTTAATGATTTAGCTCAAATTATTGGTGAAGCAGCAACATGGGCTAAAATTGCAAAATCAAAAGTTGTAACAAGCGAGCACATCGATAAAGCACTTATTAAGAGAATTGAAAGAGTTAAAAAATATGATGCAAGATATACTCAAATGATTCAAGACAACGCTCTTTTGATAAATACACAAGGACGTGAAGTAGGTCAGATTAATGGTTTAACAGTTATGACTATTGGAGATTATACATTTGGTAAACCCGCAAAAATAACCGTTAATACTTATACCGGAAAAAGTGGTATAGTTAATATAGAAAGAGAAGTTGAACTTTCTGGTTCTTCTCACTCAAAAGGTGTATTGATCTTAACTGGATATTTGGGTGAAATGTTCGCACAAGATATCCCATTATGTTTAACAGCAAGTATCTGTTTCGAGCAATTATATAACGGTGTTGATGGAGATAGTGCATCAAGTACAGAATTATACGCATTGCTTTCAAGTTTATCTGGAATACCAATAAATCAATCAATTGCTGTTACAGGCTCTGTAAACCAAAAAGGCCAAATCCAACCAATTGGTGGTGTTAATGAAAAAATTGAAGGATTCTTCCAAATTTGTAAACTTCGTGGTTTAACTGGTGAACATGGCGTAATGATACCAATTCAAAATGTTAATAATTTACAACTTTCTGATGAAGTTGTAGAAGCTGTTAAAAACAAGAAATTCCATATTTATTCAGTGTCAAATATTGAAGAAGGAATTGAAGTTTTAACTGGAGTACCTGCTGGTAAGAAAGACAAGGATGGTAAATTCCCTGCTGGAACAGTTAATTATATGGTTTATGAAAAATTAAAGAAATATGCAAAAATTAGTGAAAAAAATTAAGAAAAAAACTCTGGCTAAGCCAGAGCTTTTTTGCATTATGCTGTTTTTAATTCTAGTCTTAATTTATCTGCAATCATTGCAATAAATTCACTGTTTGTCGGCTTACCTTTGGCTGCCGAAATTGTATATCCAAATATGTTTTCTACTGCTTCCTGTTGTCCTCTTCCCCATGCCACTTCTATAGCGTGGCGAATCGCTCTTTCAACTCTAGATGGTGTTGTATTATATTTTTTAGCAATTTGGGGATATAAACTTTTTGTAATTTGATTTATTACATCTATATCATTTACAACCATTATTATAGCTTCTCTTAAATATTGATACCCTTTTATATGAGCAGGTACTCCAACCTCGTGTATTAAGTTTGTTACTAAAGCTTCTAAGTTATCTTCTTTAGTTGTTGTTGGATTTACAATGTCAATATATTTTGGTTTTACCTCCTTTGATAAGAAATTATTGTTTGTTTCTGGTTTGTAATACTTTAGTTCTCTAATTCTTTTAATTAACAACTCTATGTCGAATGGTTTTACAACATAGTATTCAGCCCCTGAGTTTATGGCTTGTTGTGTTACTTTGTCTTGACCAACAGCTGATAACATAATAAACATTGGCTTTTTTTCACGATTTATTTCATTTATACTTTCTATAACTCCTAATCCATCTAAGTGTGGCATTATTACATCTAATAAAACTACGTCTGGTGTAGTATTTTTAATCATTTCTACTGCTTCTAGCCCATCTCTTGCTCTCCCTATTACTTCCATATCATCTTGTCCTTCCAAATATGCTGATAATGTTCTGCTAAAATCTTGATTGTCATCCGCAATAAGTACTGTAATTTTCTCTTTCACCTTTTATCCTCCTTCGTATAAAATAAAAATTTGCTTAACGCGGTTTTCATTATAATTGTTTTTTCTTATTAAAGCAATAAAAAACTGGTAATAATTTCCAGTTTTTTACAAAGATTTTAAATCATTTTATTTATTGTAACCAATGTTTTATTAAATACTTTATAATCATTTATATTTAAATTTTTTTCGTTAACATCCCTCAAAAATCTTTCTTTTTTATTCTCTTCTAGGGCTATTTTACAAACAATATTATCTAAATAATCTGTATTTACAATTTCAATTTCATTTATTTTACAATAATATTGAAATTTCTCAAATTGGCTATATTCAACCATGCATTCTATAATATCCCCTGTAGTTTTTTCTACTTTGGTAGCAATATCAATTGCCCCATTTAGTGCATCAGAATAAGCTCTAACCAATCCACCTGTTCCAAGTAAAATTCCGCCAAAATATCTAGTTACAATGATTAAAACATTACATAAATTATTTTTTTGCAAAATATTTAACATAGGTGCTCCGGCAGTTCCAGAAGGTTCGCCATCATCACTGGATTTTTCAATGATTTGGTCATTTTCTTGCACTCTGTATGCAATACAATTATGCCTTGCATCATGGTATTGCTTTTTATATTTTTTTATTACTTCTTCCGCTTCTTCCTGACTACTTATTTTTATTAAATTCGCAATAAACTTTGACTTTTTCTCAGTCAAAACATACTCTACATTTTCACTAATCGTTATAAAATTTGACATTTTAATATTTCCTTTTATTATTATTTTCCAGCAGTATAACCTGTTGAATACGCAATTTGAAGGTTGAAACCACCTGTATAACTATCTACATCAATTATTTCTCCTGCAAAATAAAGGCCTTCAACTATTTTTGATTCCATAGTTTTAGGATTTATTTCTTTTATGTTTATTCCACCACATGTAATTATTGCTTCATCGATAGGTCTAAATCCATTTATATAAATCTTAAAATTTTTAAGTTCTTTTACGAGTTTTTTACGTTCTTCTTTGGTAATTTCATTTACTTGTTTATTTTCGCTTATTCCTGTTTTTTCAATAATAATCGGGATAAGTTTTTTAGGTAATAATTTATCTAAGCTATTTTTAAATTGTTTATTTTTTAGTTCCTCAAAATCTCTTAAAATCCTGTTATCTAGCTTTTCTTCACCTAGTGCAGGTTTAAAATCTATTGTTAATGCAATTTTTTTGTCTTTAAGTAATTGCTCTATATTTTTATATCTAACTAAATGTGCCGAACCACTTAATATAGTTGGTCCTGATACTCCAAAGTGTGTGAAAAGCATTTCTCCAAAGTCATTATATATTGTTTTTCCTTTTTCTTCATCTACTAAATTGATTTCAACATTTTTTAGGCTTAACCCTTGTAATGCTTTGCAAAATTCTTTATCATAACTTTCCAATGGCACTAATGATGGTTTTATTTCTGTTATTGTATGTCCTAATTTTTTAACAAATTCGTAGCCATCTCCTGTTGAACCAGTTGTAGGGTAACTTTTTCCACCTGTTGCAAGAATTACTTTATCTGCTTTTATTGTTTCTTTTTCTGTTTTTATTCCAATAACTTTTTGTTCCTCTGTTATAATTTCTGTAACCTTTGTGTTTAGCATTAGTTTAACTTTTAATTCATTTAATTTTTTAACAAAGCAATTTAACACATCTCTTGCACTATCTGTAACCGGAAATATTCTATTTCCTCTTTCTTCTTTTACTTTTAAACCTTGTTTTTCTAAAAAGCTTATTATATCTTGATTTGTAAAGTTATTAAAGCTACTATATAAAAACATTCCATTTCCTGGAGTATTTTTTATAAAGTCTTCCATCTCTAAAGATGATGTAATATTACACCTTCCTTTGCCAGTTATGCAAAGCTTTCTACCTAGGCTTGGCATTTTTTCTATTAAAATAACTTCGTTTCCATTTTCTGCGGAGGTTATTGCCGCCATCATTCCAGCTGGTCCTCCACCTATTATTATAACTTTCATTTTTCCCTCTATTTTTTAAAATTTTCTTTTATTTCAATCTTAATAACTTTATTACTAACAGGATGTACAAATCCCAAGTAATAGCAATGTAATGCTTGCCTTGGAATTATTTCTGAAGCTTTTCCGTATAGTTCATCTCCTAAAAGCGGATGTCCTATTGCTGAAAAATGCACTCTAATTTGATGAGTTCTACCTGTTTCAAGCACACATTTTACCATGCTATAATCTTCATATTCTTTTAAGACCTCATAATGTGTAATTGATTCTTTTCCGCTTTCATCTATACATCTTTCTATTATACTTCCCTGTTTTCTAGCTATTGGCAAATTTATTGTGCCTGTTTTATTTTCTAAAATCCCACTTACTAATGCTAAATACTGTTTTTTAAAAGTTCCTTCTTGCATTTGATCAATTAATCGTTCTTGAATATATTCACATTTTGCAAATAGAACTAAACCTGATGTATTTTTATCAAGTCTATTTACAGGTCTTATTTTCTTTTTTAAACCAATTGAATTATAATAATATTTAATTCCATTGCTTAAAGAATCTTCATAATGTAACATTGAAGGATGAACTGGTATTCCTGCTGGTTTATTTACCACTAGAATCCATTCATCTTCAAAAACAATATCTAGCTCCATTTTTGTTGGCACAATATTTTCGCTTTCTTCTTCATAATCAAAGTTTATTGTTATAATATCTCCTGATTTTACATTTTCTCTTGAATCGCAAACAATTCCATTTTTCATAATATGCTTATTTTTTATAAGTTTTGTTCTAAGCCTAGTTGATATTTTAAACTGATTATTTAACACAGAATTCACATTATTATAATTGTCATTTTCTTTAATCTTATATTCTAATTTCATACTATTATTTTCTTATCTCCTGGATTGCTTTTAAAATTCCAAACTTTCCATATTCATATGTTAAACCACCTTGCATATATGCAATAAACGGTTCACGAATTGGCCCATCGCAGCTAAGTTCTATTGTTGAACCTTGTGTAAATGTTCCGGCTGCCATAATTACTTTATCTTCATAGCCTCCCATATCTCCTGGTTCAGGCAATACATTTGCATCTATTGGAGAGCCTTTTTGAATACCTTGGCAGAATTTTATTAGTTTTTCTTCTGAACCTAAAGCTATTGTCTGAACAATATCTGCTCTTTTTTCATTCCATTTTGGTTCTACATTATAACCTAATTCTTCCAATATGCTACTTGCAAATACTGCTGTTTTCACACTGCTTGCAACAACTGATGGTGCAAAAAATAGCCCTTTTAAAAATTGTGGATTTTGATTTAGAGATGGTCCTATTTCTTTTCCAATTCCTGGTGATGTTAGTCTTTCTGCACATAGTTCTATTAAATCTTCTCTACCAACAATATATGCTCCACTTGTTGCTATTCCTGCTCCTAAGTTTTTCATTAAAGATCCAACTGCAATATCTGCTCCAACTTCTATTGGTTCTCTATCTTGCACAAATTCTCCATAACAGTTATCAACCATTATTATTACATCTTTATTTACTTTTCTTATTTCCTTAATAATATCTTCAATCTTTTCTATTGTTAAGCTTTTTCTTGTAGAATAGCCTCTAGACCTTTGGATTTCCACTAATTTCACATCATTTGTGGATAATCTTTCTACTATTTTTTGAGTATCGAATTCACTGTTTATTAAATCAATCTCTTCATATTTAATTCCAAATGCTTTTAATGAACTTTTACTTGGATTTTCTCCTAAACCTATTACTGTTTGAAGTGTGTCATAAGGAGCTCCTGTAATGCTTATCATTGTATCATTTGGTCTTAATAAACCAGACAATGTAATTGCTAAAGCATGTGTTCCAGAAATAAGCTGTGCTCTAACTAAAGCATCTTCTGCTTTAAAAACTTTTGCATATATTTCTTCTATTTTATTTCTTCCAGGTTCATCAATTCCATAACCTGTTGCTGAATTTAAATGTGGTTCAGACAAATTACATTCTTGAAATGCACTTATCACCTTATAACTATTTGTTGCACATATTTCATCAATTTCTTTAAATTTTTCTTGAAGTTTTTCTTCTACATTTTTTGCTAAATTTACAAGTTCTGTATCAATTCCATATTTTTCTAACATATTATTACCTCTCTTTTAACTAATACCAATATTTTACTACATTTTCGCATTTTTTGCAACAACAAAAAACCTTGTTTTGGGGGAGTGTCCCCAAAAACAAGGTTTCTAATTTTCCAAAAATTAATTTTGTGCATATGGTAATATAGCAATATGTCTAGCTCTTTTGATTGCTGTTGTGATATCTCTTTGATGTTTAGCACATGCTCCAGTATTTCTTCTTGGTAAGATCTTTCCTCTATCATTGATGAATTTTCTTAATTGTTCTGGATTTTTGTAATCTAATACAAAGTTTTTGTCACTGCACATTACGCATACTTTTTTTCTTTGTTTTCTGAATTTTGGATTGTAATCCTCATCATAATTTTTATTGTTATTTCTTTTATTTTGTTTTTTATCAGCCATTTTAAATTTTCCCCTCCTTATACTCTAGAATGGTAGGTCATCTGTACTTGAAGAAACTTCAAAATCTGAACCCATGCTTCCTGGAGCTGTTGCTCCAAATGCATTTTCAAATGCTGCTGCTCCTACTTCGCCTTCTCTTTTGCTATCTGCAAAATAAGCTTCTTCAGCAACAACTTCTGTTACATAGTGTTTTGTTCCTTGGTCATCATCCCAAGTTCTTGTTTGAATTCTTCCAATAACACCTACTTGTTGACCTTTCTTAAAGTATTTACTGCAAAATTCTCCTGTTTTGCTCCAAGCAACTACATTTATAAAGTCTGCTTGTCTTTCTTCACCTTGTCTAGCAAATCTTCTATTTACTGCTAAGCTAAATGAAGCAACCAATGTATTGTTTGTTTGTGTATATCTTACTTCTGGGTCTCTTGTTAATCTTCCCATCAATACTACTTTGTTCATATTTATCACCTTTCCTTACTTCAAATAAAGGCCCTTATCTTTATTCAATTTTTCTATAATTAGATTTTGATGCAAAAATTAAGCATCTAATTTAATTGTGATGAATTTTATTACTTCATCTGATATTCTGTAATTTCTTTCAAGTTCTGCAATTGTTTCTGGCTCTGCATCAAAATTGAATTGCATATATGTAGCTTCACTGAATTTTTTGATATCATAAGCTAATTGTTTTTTACCTAAATTTTTTACAGATTCTACTTTTCCTGTTTTATTGATTAGCCCTGTGTATTTTTCTTCAACAGATTTTAAACCTGCTTCATCAACTTCTGGACTAACAATGATAACACTTTCGTATTTATTCATTATTTTCACCTCCCTTTGGATTTACAACCTGTGTTTTTAACACAAGTAGAGAATTTAAATAGGTATGCTCTTTAAAGCATACCTATTTTACCACATTTATGTTACTTTGGCAAGAGTTTTCGGAAAATTATTT
>CAMPBS010000026.1 GCA_946639585.1 uncultured Clostridium sp.
AAAGCTGAGGCAGAAAACTTTTAAAGTTTTCCACCCCAACTATTGACTTTCAGCCTAATTTTTCATACTTGCTCTTGCTGCTCTTTCTCTTTCTTTGCTGTCTAGTATTTTCTTTCTTAATCTAATTGATTTTGGTGTAACTTCAACCAATTCATCATCTTGAATAAATTCAATAGCTTTTTCTAATGACATTTGCATTGGTGGAACTAATCTTAATGCATCATCAGAACCTGAAGCTCTTGTGTTTGTTAAGTGTTTTTCTTTACAAACATTTATTGCTAAGTCTTCTCCTCTTGAGTTTAGACCAACTATCATTCCTTCATAAACATCTACACCAGGTCCTATGAATAAATCTCCCTTATCTTGTGCATTGTATAAACCATAAGTAATTGATTTTCCAGCTTCGAAAGCAACTATTGTTCCTCTTACTCTTGCTTGAATATCTCCCTTAAATGGTTCATAAGAATCAAAGATATGGTTCATTGTTCCTTCACCTTTTGTATCTGTTAAGAATTCTGTTCTATAACCAATTAACCCTCTAGCTGGGATCTTGAATTCTATTTTTGTATGACCTGCTTCAGCTGGTTCCATATTAACCATTTCAGCTTTTCTTCTACCTAATTTTTCAATAACATTTCCAACACAGTCATCTGGAACATTTACAACAAGTAATTCGATTGGTTCGCATTTTACTCCATCTATTTCTTTAAAGATAACTTTTGGACGAGATACTAAAAGTTCAAATCCTTCTCTTCTCATTGTTTCAATTAAAACTGATAAATGTAATTCTCCTCTTCCTGATACTTCGAAAGAATCTGGAGAATCTGTTTCTTTTACTCTTAATGAAACATTTCTATCTAATTCTTTGAATAATCTATCTCTAATATGTCTTGATGTGATAAATTGACCTTCTTTTCCTGCAAATGGTCCATTGTTTACACTAAATGTCATAGAAACTGTTGGTTCATCAATATCAACAAATGGGATTTTTTCTGGATTATTGAAATCACAAATTGTATCACCAATGTTAATTTCTGGAATACCTGCAAGCTCGATTATATCTCCTGCTTTTCCTTCTTCAACTTCTACTTTATTTAGTCCAACGTGAGTGTAAACTTTAGCAATTCTACCTTGTGTAATTTTATCTTCTTTACCACAGATAGAAACAGGCATACCAACTTTTATAGTTCCTCTTTCTACTCTACCAACGGCTATTCTTCCAACATAATCATCATAATCTATGTTAGAAACTAGCATTTGAGCTGGTCCTTCTTCATCACAATCTGGAGCTTTTATTGTATTTATAATTGTTTCAAATAAACAATCTAAATTTTCTGTTTCGTCAGCTAAATCCATTTTTGCAATTCCGTTTTTTGCTGATGCATACACAACTGGGAAATCTAATTGTTCATCTGTTGCATCTAATTCTATAAATAGTTCAATTACTTGGTCTACAACTTTTTCTGGTTGTGCTCCTGGTCTATCTATTTTATTAATTACAACTATTGGTTTTAATCCTAAAGCTAAAGATTTTTTCAAAACTTCTCTTGTTTGTGGCATTGCTCCTTCAAAAGCATCTACTAAAAGTAAAACACCATCAACAGTTTTTAAAACTCTTTCAACTTCTCCACCAAAGTCAGCATGTCCTGGAGTATCAACGATATTGATTTTTATATCTCCATGCATTACTGATGTGTTTTTTGAAAGAATTGTGATTCCTCTTTCTTTTTCTTGGTCATTTGAATCCATTATTCTTTCTGCAACTTGTTCATTCTCTCTAAAAATATGACTTTGTCTTAATAAAGCGTCTACTAATGTAGTTTTTCCATGATCTACGTGGGCGATTATTGCTATGTTTCTAATTTTTTCGTTATTCATTTTTTTCTTCCTTTCAAAATTATTATTTTTCTCATTTATAAAACTACTAAATTATACTATAAAACACTGAATTTGTCAAATTTTAGAAACAAAAAAATTATTGCAAATTTGCAATAATTATACAATTCCCATCTTTTTAATTAATTGTTTTCCTTTTTTCATCATTGTCTTTCTTGTTTTACATTCATTTTGAGAATACATCATATATATCCCTGTTGCTACTAATCCGCCAATTACAGCACCTTTTACAAACTTCATAATTATCATCCTTTCAATTTTATTATGTGCAAAAAATGATAATTTATAAATAAAAAAACGAAAATTGTATTCAGTTTATTGAATACAATTTTCATCCTTTTCATAATACTTAGTTCCGACCATTTCATCTGGCAAATATTGCTGTTCAACCCAATGTCCTGGAAAATCATGTGGATACAAATAGCCTTGATGATAGCCAAAATTTTCCATTTGTTTTACAGGTGCATTTCTAATATGCATTGGAACATCTCCTGTATCTTTGTTTTTCACATCTTCTAGTGCTTTGTTTATAGCCAAATAGCTTGCATTTGATTTTTTTGAAGTAGCTACATACACAGCCGCTTCTGCAAGTAAAATTCTTGCTTCTGGCATTCCAACCATGTGAACTGCCTGCATTGCTGAGTTTGCAACAACAAGTGCATTTGGATTTGCCATTCCAACATCTTCAGATGCGCAAATAACAATTCTTCTTGCCAAAAACATTGGATCTTCTCCACCATTTAGAGCTCTTGCCAAGTAAAATATTGCAGCATCAGGGTCTGAACCTCTCATAGATTTTATAAAAGCACTAATATTGTCGTAATGACTATCTCCATTTTTATCAAAAATAGCTTTTTTATTTTGCACACTATTTTTTATTACTTCATCTGTAATATGTATAAATCCATCTGAATCCATTGCAGTTGTAAGAACAGCAATTTCTAAGCCATTTAGTGCAGTTCTAACATCTCCAGAAGAAATGCTTGCAAGTTTTCTTAAAGTGCTATCTTCTATTTTTATTTGATATTCTCCTAAACCATCTTTTCTTTCTAACGCATTTTTTAAAACTTTAAAAACATCATCCTCTGTTAATGCTTCAAGTTTTATTACCATTGACCTCGAAATAAGAGCTTTATTTACTTCAAAATAAGGATTTTCAGTTGTTGCACCAATTAAAATAATTGTCCCATCTTCTACAAAAGGCAAAAGTGCATCTTGCTGAAGCTTATTAAATCTATGAATCTCATCTATAAACAATATACTTTTTCCAGCTGGGTTTAACATGAAATTTTTTGTTTCTTCAATTACTCTTTTAATGTCCTGTACCCCTGCAGTTACTGCATTTATTTTATAAAATTTATATTTAGTTGTTTCGCTTATAACCCTTGCAAGTGATGTTTTTCCACATCCTGGAGGTCCGAATAATATGATACTAGATAATCTATCCGCTTTTATGGTTCTATATAATATTTTATCTTTCCCTATAACATGTTCTTGGCCTACATATTCATCTAATGTTCTTGGCCTTATTCTATAGGCTAATGGTTCTTTCTCATTCATATAAATCATCCTTTTGGGGAGCCCTAATTATCTCCTCTACTTTTACTTTCCTAAAAGAGTTAATCCTTTTCTAATTAAATCTTCTGTTGATAAATCAATAGTTTCAATTTTTGCAAATGCTTTTTCAATTTCCTTCTTGTTATATCCTAAAACCTGAAGTGCAGCAATCGCTTCATCAATTCTTTCATTGTTTTCAATTGTAATTTCAAGTTTTGTTTTAGCAGTTGTTTTGCTTGCTCTTGTAAGTTCTTGAATTTGTTGTTCTTTCTTAATTTTGTCTTTTAACTCTAAAATTATTCTTTGAGCTGATTTTGCTCCAATACCAGGTATTTGCTTTAATGTATTTACATCTTCTGAAATAATTGCTATTGCAAATTGAGTTGGTTCACATGCTGATAACATTGTAATTGCTGTTTTAGCTCCAACACCACTTACAGAAATTAAAAGTTCAAACATTTTCAATTCTTCTAAAGTATTAAATCCAAAAATACTTACATCATCTTCTCTAACTTTATAATAAGTGTGAACTTTCACAACATCCCCAATATCTCCAACATTTTCTATTCCGGTGTCTGTCATAAAGACCTTATAACCAAGTCCACCTACATCTATTACAACATATCCTGTCATTTTCATTTCCAAAGTTCCTTTTATATATGCTAACATTTTTATTACCTCGCTTTATCTTTAATTCAATGTCATTATATATATTTATTTAAAAAAAGTCAATCTTTTTGCGAAATTATGTTTTATATTTTTAAAAAAAGCATAATATAAAAATACTATGCTTTTACTCACGTTCTATATATTTTAAAGAATTTCTTTTAAAATCTTCAATATGTTTTCTCTTTATACTTTCTTCAACAGCTTTATTAATGTGTTTTCTCAATACTATAGCTCCTTCTTCTTGAGGATTTTTCCCAATAAATAAACCGTCTTTTTCAAGTTTGGCAAATGTTTCTAATTCAATTGGCTTAAAGCTTTTTCCAATGTTTGAATACAAATACGCCTTTACTTTATCGCCTACTATTGAATAAAAACACATAATGTAATCTTTTTCATCTTTGCCATTTTCGCCCTGAACTTTTCTATAACAATTACAATGAAATATTCCATCATTATCCATCTTTGGAGCAACTTTATTGATAATTCTTATATAATGTTTAAGTAATTCTATATACCCAATATCTTTTTGATACCCTTTTAAGCTTCTGTCAAATAGAATTTTTTCTAAAATTTCGTCTGCCTTAAGTCCTTCAACCTTTTTAGTAAAATTCTTTATTTTAGAATCCATGTAGTCTTCTTCTTTTTCAACATAACCGCATGATTTGTGGAGTTCAAATAGTTCTTCATCACTCAATTTTTTACCTGTCAAAAATCCATTATTATATATATACCCAAAGTTTTGTGTTCTACTTTTAGTTTGAATATATTCTAAGTCCTTTTGTAAATCTACAGCAATCTTTTCCCCATTACTAAATGTAATTATATTAGATAAATGCTCATTATGATCATATAAATTTTCTGTTTTACATTTTAGTCCAAAATCTTTTAACAATCTAGCATACAAACTCGAAAGAGTAACACACACTAATTTTCTTTTCTTTATAATTAAATCTGTATTTTTCTTTTCTTTTTTATTTACTTTTCTCATTTTTTGCCTTTCGGCTCTATTCCCAAAAAACCACTTCTCATCAAAAGTTTTAGACTTACCTAATTTTAGATAAACATACATAGCAATTTTCTTTTCTACTTCTGTAGGTGTTCCTGTAAATTCTGGCATTTCTGAATTCAACTTTGTAACATATTCTCTTTCAGTTTTTGTCATTTACTGTCTTCCTTTCAGCTCAATTTATTTTTAATATTATAACACTTTAAACATTTTATTTCCACTCTTTTAAATAAATTCACGATTTTATATTTTCTTTTTAATTATTTTATTATATAATTATTATTGAAAACGAGGTGATTTATTTGAAAATATTTAGAAGAATTATAATAATTGTATCAATTTTTATTTTAGTTATTGCTTCAATTCTATTTTTTATAGGATACGGAAGTTATTCTAATGTTCTCAAAGAAAAACCACTTTTTGACAGAATAAATGAAATAACAAGCAAGGAACATTTTGTCAAGTTTGATGATTTAAATAAAAATTACATAAATGCAGTTATTGCAATAGAAGACCATAGATATTTTGATCATGGTGCAGTTGATTATTTATCTATAATTAGAGCGGTTTTCACAAATCTTAAGGAAGGCGAATTTGAACAAGGTGGAAGCACAATAACACAACAAGTTGCCAAAAATGTATTTTTTAGCCAAGAGCGTACTCTTTCTAGAAAGCTAGGTGAAGTTTTTGGAGCATCTGATCTAGAGAAAAATTATTCAAAAAATGAGATTTTTGCAATATATGTAAATACTGCTTATTTCGGTGATGGTTATTATGGAATTTATGATGCAAGTAAAGGATATTATAATAAAGAGCCAAAAGATTTAACACTATATGAAGCATCAATGCTTGCTGGAGTTCCAAATGCTCCTTCAATTTACGCGCCAACAGTTAATCCAGAACTTGCAAAACAAAGACAAAAGCAAGTTTTAAATGCAATGGTGAAATACGGTTATATATCTGAAAGTGACAAAAGCGATGTTTTAAACCAAAGTGTTTCACAATAGAAAAATAAAATGCAAAAGTTTAAACTTTTGCATTTTTTGTTTTTATCTCTCCATTCCTCTATTTTCAATAGCTTTTATTATACTATCTATTGAGAATTTTTTCGGTCCTTTATTTTGCGTTCCTCCTTTTCTTGCTACATCACAATATTCTCCACCTATCATTTTTGTTTCAAATTCTAAATTAGAAAAGTTTATTGTTTGCAAATTATTGCACCCTTCAAAGCTGTTCCCCATAGCAATTTGTTCACCTTTTTTATGTCCTTTAACTATTGCCTTTTCTAGACTTTTGCACCCTAAAAAAGCTTCATTTCCAATTTCTTGAATAGATTCTGGAAAATAAACTTCCTCCACTCCTTTGCAATTTTTAAAAGCTTTATTTCCTATTAGGTTCATCCCCTCTGGAAAATCCAAAACTGAAATCAAATTGCAATTTTCAAATGTTCCCTCTTTTATTTCAGTCAATTTGCTTCCTTCATTAAAATGTACCATCTTTATTCCTTTACAATTTCTAAAAGCATATTTCCCGATTTTTTCACAATTAGAAGGAACTATAACCATTGTTTCATTAAAATGATAATCCTTTAAAGCATCCCCTTCAACATTAGGAATATCCCAGTTTTTAAATCCTGCTTCTGCATATGCAAAATCTCCAATTTCTTTAATTTTATTAGGAATAGATATTTTTAATTGTTCACATCCTGCAAAAGCCATTTGATCTATTATATCTACATTTTCCATTCCAGCTGTGTATTTAAGATTTTTGCAACCATAAAAAGAACTTTTCCCCACACTAGAAACTCTTTCCGGTAAAACAGCTCTTTCTAATGAACTACACTTTGTGAAAGCAAAGTCACCTATTTTTACACTTTTGCCATCAATTATTATTTCTTCTAGGCTTGGGCAATCATAAAAAGCAAAATCTGAAATTTCTTTTATGTTTTTAGGCAAATAAATTCTTTTAAGATTTTCACATTCAGCAAAAGCCCCTGGACCAATTTCAGTTACTCCTTCTTCAATAAATACTTCTTCTAAATTTGGACATTGAGAAACAGCAAATGGTCCTATTTTTCTTATATTTGAGGATGATATATTCAATCGTGTTATTTTATCTAAATCTTTGATATCTGACATACATATTTGTCTATTTTCATCCTTGTTTTTTTCAGTATTTTCTTCCCTTTTGTCCTCATATTTAAAGCACTTTGTAGTCTCATGTTTATCTGTTTTAATATATGTTGATGAGCCACCGCCTTGTATATAATAACTATTATCAAGCTGTTCATTATTATCATAATAAATTCTATCAAAATTATATTTTGGGTTAAAAAAGCCGTCAACATTTCTTCCACTTTTAATAAATTGAGGTTTAGATTTTATTAATTGGGTTGAATCTGGTATTATTAAACATGTGACATTGGATTCAGCCAAATCAGCACGAACTTCTGATGTAATAGTTTTAAGATTTCTTGAAAGCCTTACCTTCTCCAGCAAATAACAGTCAGCAAAGTTTCCATCTCCTAATTCAACAACTGAGTCTGGCATAACCATTTTTTTCATATTATATAAACCACGAATGGCCCCATCATCTATAGCTCTTAATCCGTCTGGTATTACAATCTCTTCTATGTCGCCCACATACTTATTTATTCCTTTTAGTGAAGCAATTCTTTTTGCTCCTTTAGGAATTGTATAAACGCCATCATGAATATCTTCTGCAAAAAAATTTGTAATTACACCATTTTCATCCAATTTTAACCTAGAAGGAATTGTGCTTGTTAATTCTTCTTTACAACCAATAAATGCATCCTCTTCTTTTTCTAAACTTTCTGGAAAATTGATATTTTTTAAGTTTGCACAATTTAAAAATGCATTTTCTTCTATTGTCTCAAGCCCTTCCTGCAATACTACATTTTCTAGTTTACGACAACCTTCAAATGTTTTTGATTTTATTGTCGTAAGAGCTGAAGGAATATTTATTTCTTCTAATTCATAGCAATTCGCAAATGCTTCTGAACCCATTTTATTTACAGTTTCTGGAATGTTAATTCTTTTTAAGTTTTCACAATTTGCAAATGCTTTCTCTCCTATTTTTTCTATTCCTTCATTCATTATAACTTCTTCTAATCCCTGACATTTCAAGAAAGCTTTTGGGCCTATTGTAGTTACAGCTTCTGGAATATTTATTTTTTTTAATTTTTCACAATTTGCAAATGCATTCTCTCCTATGTATTTAAGATCTTCAGGCAATACTACTTCTTCCAACGCATGTAGTGAGGCAAAAGCATCATGCATAATATCTTTTACACTATCTGGAACTTTTATTCTTTTTATTGTTTTATTATTATCTGGATAAAATTCTAGATTTCCATGACTATCATACTCTCTATGCGCAAAAGTTTGAGATATAGAAGTAATGCCATCAGCTATTATCAATTCACCATCTTCAGTTATTTCAGTGAAATCTTCAGCATTATAATAATTTAATTCAGTTAAACGTCTAATTTCGGCATTACTTCGTCCTTCTTCTTTATATTGTTTTATTAGAGCAATTAAATCTCTCATACCCTTCTCCTTTTCCTTTAATAATTAGAATCCTTTTTTAGTATTCTAATTATTTTCGGACATTTTTACTTTGGTAAAAATCATTATCACTTTTTATTCTTCTCTTAACTTAATATGAACATCTCTTAACTGTTCTTCTGTTACCCTAGAAGGTGCTCTCATAAGCAAGTCTCTTGCTTTCTTGTTTTTAGGGAATGCTATTACTTCTCTAATATTTGTTGAATCAGCGATTAGCATTACCATTCTATCAATTCCAGGAGCAGCACCAGCATGTGGTGGTGTTCCATATTGGAATGCATTATATAATGCACCAAATCTATTTTTAACATCTTCTTCATTATATCCTGCAATTTCGAAAGCTTTAACCATTATTTCCGGATCATGGTTTCTTACAGCACCAGATGCCATTTCATATCCATTACATACTAAGTCAAATTGGTATGCAACAATATCTAATGGATCTTGTGTTTCTAGAGCTTCCATTCCACCTTGTGGCATTGAGAATGGATTATGGTTGAAGTCTATTGTTCCTTCATCTGATAGCTCATACATTGGGAAATCTACTATAAAGCAGAATCTGAATACATCTTTTTCTAATAAATCTAATCTCTTTCCAAGTTCAATTCTTACTAAACCTGCTATTTTTTGAGCTTTTGCAAACTCATCTGCTATAAAGAATATTGCTGAATTTTTCTCTACTCCATATTCTTTTTCTAATTGTTCTTTTATTTCGTCTGTAATAAATTTAGCAATTCCGCCTGCAACTGTTCCATCTTGTTCAAATTTAACCCAAGCAAGTCCTTTTGCACCAACTTCCTCAGTTACTGCAAATTCTCCCATTTTATCGAAGAATTTTCTACCTTGTTCTGCACCATTTGGAACAACTATTGCTTTTATTGTTTTTCCTTCAAAAGCCTTAAATTCAGAACCTTCAAAGCATTTTGTTACATCTTGTATAATAAGTGGATTTCTTAAATCTGGCTTGTCTATTCCATATTTTTCCATAGCTTCTCTATATGGAATTCTAACAAATGGTCCTTCATCTACTTTACAATTTGTAAATTTAGCAAATGTATATGGTACAACGCTTTCAATTACTTTAAAAACATCTTCTTGAGTTGCAAAGCTCATTTCAAAGTCTAATTGATAGAATTCACCTGGAGCCCTATCTGCTCTTGGGTCTTCGTCTCTAAAACATGGAGCTATTTGGAAATACTTGTTAAATCCACTAACCATCAATAATTGTTTGAATTGTTGTGGTGCTTGTGGTAATGCATAAAACTCTCCTGGATTTAATCTGCTTGGTACTAGATAGTCTCTTGCCCCTTCTGGTGATGAATTTGCTAAAATTGGTGTTTGAATTTCTGTAAATCCTAATTCATCCATCTTGTCTCTTAAAGTTTTTAATATTTTTGCGCGAAGTAAAATACTATTGTGTAACTTTTCATTTCTCAAGTCCAAGAATCTGTATTCAAGTCTTAAATCTTCTCTAACTTCTTGGTCTGTATTTATTTCAAATGGAAGTACAGTTTTGCATTTTCCTAAAACTTCTATTTCACTTGCTACAACTTCTATTTCTCCTGTTGGGATTTTTAGGTTTTTATTACTTCTTTCCACAATCTTTCCTTTTATGTGGATACAGCTTTCAGTATTATAGTCTTTTGCAATCTCTTGCATTTTTTCATCATTTATAACTATTTGTGTAATACCAAATTCGTCTCTTAAATCTATAAAAATCATTCCACCTAGGTTTCTAATTTTTTGAATCCATCCAGCTAGTTCAACTTCTTCGCCAACATTTTTAATATTTAATTCTCCGCATGTTTTTGTTCTGTACATTGTTCTCTTCCTCTCTTTACTTTTAACTTGTTATATATTATCACATTTTAAAGCATTTTTCAATTATTTTAGGGAAATTTATTAAGCCTAATTTGTTTATTTAAAACAGATATATTATTTTTACGAACGCTGTGGGGACCGACAAATTAGAAAGCCTTATAAAAAAAGTTTTGGAGAACTTTTTTATATAGGCTTTCTTATGCAGTTGGGGGAGAGTAAAAAATAATATATCTGTGTTAAAATTATATTTAAAAATTAAAAATAATTACATTAACTCTTGAATAAGTAATCGTTTAATGTTATTATAGCTGTGAGGAGAAATGCAAATGAAAAACGAAGTATTTGATTTTTATGATAAAACAAGTTTAAAGTCCTACAATTTGGACGAAAAAATGAGATATCAGCTAAACATGTTAGACACATTAGATGTTTTTACAAGAAAACATTGTGAAAATGTTGCAAGTGTTACATGTAGGCTATGTGAATATTTACATTGTAATAAAGGATTTACAGAATATTGCACAACAGGTGCGTACTTACACGATGTTGGTAAGCTTTACATTCCTGCTGAAATATTACAAAAGCCTGGAAAGCTAACAGATGAAGAATATGAGGTAATGAAAACTCATACAACTATTGGATACAACATGCTTAACAAAGACCCTAAATTAAGGCCATATGCTCACTTTGCGCTTTCACACCACGAAGCATTAAACGGTACTGGTTACCCTGAAGGTTTAACAAAAAAGAAGATTCCTTACGAAATACAAATTGTAACAATTGCTGACGAATATGATGCTATTGTAAGTAAACGTCAATATAAAACACACATTGGAATTTCTGATACTTTAAAAATTTTGATAGAAAACTCTCAACCAAATGCAAAGTCTAGATATAAAGAAGAAGAAAAATCTGTTGCACTTGCTGAAATGCAAGAATTAGCAAAAATGGGGAAAATTAATCCTGTAATACTTAGGGTTTTATTTAAAGTAGTTTTAGATGATGTTGGCTATGAAATTTCATGCAGGCAATCCTATGTTAATGATTTAAAAGCCGAAATTACAAGATTAAATGAAGTAGAAAAATATGATGTTAAACGTGAAAAAGCACCAAACGAAAAGAAACAAAACTACTTTTTAGAAGGAATGAAGCTTTATTTAAAAAGTGGTGAAACTATAGAAAACTATAAGCAAATTTTGGCTGAATATAAAGAAGCATATTCAACCAAAAAGGCTCAAATTGATACTTTATATAAAGAAATGAAAATAATAAAAAAATTGCGTGTATAATACGCAATTTTTT
>CAMPBS010000027.1 GCA_946639585.1 uncultured Clostridium sp.
ATATATTGTGTTCCTGTACTTTTCAAATATTCTTTTTCAACATAACCAGTATCATTCACTTGTCCTTCTGCATCAACATAGTATCTATTTGAATCTACCTGAACGTTTAAAGGAAATTGATTATTTAAAAATGTAGCATTATTTACATTTTGTGTTATGGCACTTTTAACATCTTCTAAAACAAAATCGCCTTCTGGTGTCGCACTACTTAAAACTGCAGCTTGAATTCTTTCAGTTATATCTGATTTTTCATGTTGAATTTTGGCATCTTGAGCCTTATCTATTGTTTTATCTCCACCTCTAATATTTACTATTGTAACACCAGCTACTATAAGAAGTACGACTATTGTAACAATAAGTGCTATTAAAGTTATACCTCTTTGTTCCTTCATTAAACAAAATGTAGATTTATTATAATGCTTATTATAAAATCCAAAAGTATTTTTCATTCTCTCAATTCCTCCTTGGTTAAAAATAGACAATCATCCTCTACTATTTGTATTTTATCAATAATAAATGCTATTTGCAATAGATTTTTTTTAAAATATAAACTAAATAAAAAAATCTACTTGAAATAGCTTTTTATTTGGTTTATATTACTAGATTTCATGAAGTTTCTTGAGTGTCATGTGTTGTTGTAATTTCATCATTTAAATATTATTTTTTTATTCTATTGCAAATATTATTCATTATTGATAAAATAAATATAATAGATTCTAAATATCTATTTTTCTAACTAAGGAGGAATTTGGATAATGAGAAAAAATCATATTTTAGTGAATAAACATTGTATAAAATCGACATTTTATGCAATGTCAGAACCTAGAGGTGTAACTTTAATAGCATTAATTGTTACAATAATTGTGCTTCTAATACTTGCAGGAGTTACACTTGCGAATATTACAGGTGGAAATAGTACAATAGATAAAGCTAGCGAAGCAAAGCTAAGTACAGACGTTAAAACTGAATTAGAAGAATTGCAAAGTAGAATTAATAATTCTGCAACAAAAGGTATTAGACATGGTAATTTTTCAGGAAGTGTTGATGCTTCTTCAATAAAAGCTGCATTAACCAATTTAGTTACAGATACAAGTGGAATAACTGGAAATGGTCCTTGGCAGGTAACAGGTACTAAAACAAATACAAATTATTTAATAAAACAAAATTATGAAGTAATCCCAATGCCTGAAAATACTGGAACAAGAACGGAAATGAATGTTCAAATTGGTGATTTTGTAAATTATGATGCAGGAACTTGGACACAAGAAGAAATTGATAAATTGGGCGATTTATATGCAGGAGAAAACTTACCGGATTCAACAACTCCTTTTAAATTTGGAGGATTTAAAGCAGGACAAAGTAGAAATGATTGTATAACACCATATAGTACATATGATAATATCTTTACAGGTGGTTGGAGAGTATTAAGTGTTAATGACGATAATAGTATAAATATAATTCACGCGGGAACTCCTGAAGCATATTATCATCCAGGTGCAACAAATACAGGATATAAAAGCCAATACATACTAAGTGGTATAAAGAATTTATCTGTTTCAAATGATTTTTTTGATAATATAACAGTAAGAAAATGGGATATGTATGAAAACCCAGAATTTTCAAAAAATATAAATACACATATTTGTTCTTATGAAGAAATAACTAATATAGAAACAAATAATAATTTAAGAAATATTAATGTATATTATTGGCTTCCATATGCTAATGCACATACACAACTTTATAGAGTAAGAGATATTATTGCAACGATTGCCGGAGATTATAAAAAAAATTGTGGCATACGTCCTGTTGTAACCTTAAAAGCAGAATGCCTATTCCAAAATGTAAATGATGAAAACACATCAACACATGACACCCAAGAAACCGCGTGGAATCTAGTAATATAAACCAAATAAAAAAATCTACTTTATGTAGATTTTTTTATTTGGTCTTAAATTATATTAACATTAATATAGCTTTTTCTGCTCCGTCACCTTTTCTTGGTCCAGCTTTAACTATTCTTGTATATCCTCCTACGTTTTTATCAGCGTATTTTGGAGCGATTTCGTTGAATAATTTTGCTGGTAGGTCTACGTTATTTCCTTCGCTATCTTTTACTTTGTTAATTTTTCTCATTATTTTTCTTCTAGCATTTAATCTAGATGGCATATCTTTTTGTCTTTTTTCAGTTGTTTCTTCTTTAACAACTTTTAAATATTCTTTACCATTTTTGCTTTTTACTAATTCTGTAATTTTATTACCTTTAGAATCTAATTTAGCTTTTACAACTTTTGCATCAACTGTTTCAAAGTTGTCTTTTTCTTTTATTGCTAATGCAATTATAGAATCAGCTATAGCTTTTACTTCTTTAGCTCTTGGTAAAGTTGTTTCTATTTTACCATGGTATATAAGGTCTGTTGTTAAAGTTTTTAACATTGCTATTCTTATATCTGTTGTTCTACCTAATTTTCTATTTGTAGCCAATTTGTTCACCTTCCTTATTAATTCTTCTATTCATCTTCACTTGCAAAATCTAATCCTAATGAATGTAATTTTGCAACAACTTCATCAAAAGATTTTTTACCCAAGTTTCTAACTTTTAGCATATCTGATTCTGATTTATTTGTTAAATCTTCAACAGTAGCTATTCCTGCTCTCTTTAAGCAGTTGAATGATCTTACAGATAGTTCTAATTCTTCGATTGACATTTCTAGAACTTTTTCTTTTTTGTTTTCTTCTTTTTCAATCATTACTTGTGTATTTTTTGTTGCTTCTGATAAGTCTATAAATAAATCTAAATGTCCTGTCATAACTTTAGCAGCTAAGCTTAATGCCTCGTCTGGTTTTAAGCTTCCATCTGTCCATACTTCTATAGTTAATTTATCAAAATCCACCATTTGTCCAACTCTAGTATTATCTACTTGATAGTTAACTTTTTTAACTGGTGTATAAATTGAATCTATTGGAAGTACTGATATATCTTGATTTGGTTTTTTATTCTTCTCTGAAGAATTGTAGCCTCTTCCTCTGTCTGCTGTCATTTCCATAACTAGGCTTCCACCTTCTGATATGGTTGCAATATGTAGATCTGGATTTAGTATTTCAACAGATGAATCTGCAATGATATCTCCTGCTGTTACTTCTCCTTCTCCTTTATGTTCAATTCTTAATGTTTTTTCTTCGTTTTCATCGAATCTTAGTCTTACATTTTTTAAGTTTACTATTAATTCTGGTATATCTTCTACAACATTTGGTAATGTAGAAAATTCATGTAATACTCCATCAATTTTAACGCTTGTTATTGCACATCCTGGAAGTGATGAAAGTAATATTCTTCTTAAAGAATTTCCTATTGTTACTCCATAACCTCTTTCTAATGGCTCACATACGAATTTTGCATAATTTCTGTTATCATCAATCTCTAGACATTCAATATTTGGCTTTTCAAATTCTATCATTTTTACCTCCTAAATGAGAAATATATTCCCAAACTATTATTAATTTAAAAATTATTATTTTGAGTAAAGCTCTACTATTAAATGTTCTTCTATTGGAAGATCTATATCTTCTCTAGATGCTAATCTTACAACTTTACCACTGGCATTTTTAACATCCATTTCCAACCATGTTGGTATTGGTCTTCCAGCGTTAGCTTCTAAGTTTGCTTTTATTGTTGCGTTATCTTTTTTATTTTCTTTGATTGTTATTACATCTCCAACCTTTACTAAATATGATGGAATGTTAACTTTCTTTCCATTTACTTCGAATTGTGCATGGTTTACAAATTGTCTAGCTTGTGCTCTTGTGTTTGCATAACCTAATCTATATACAACGTTGTCTAATCTGCTTTCTAGGATTTGTAATAAGTTTTCACCTGTTACACCTTTTTTATTAGATGCCATTTCAAAATATTTTCTGAATTGTTTTTCTAATACTCCATATATAAATTTTGTTTTTTGTTTTTCTTTTAATTGTAATCCATATTCACTAACTTTTTTCTTACTATTTGCTTTAGGATTCTTTTTACTTTTTTTGCTATATCCTAACCAAGCAGGATCAATCCCAAGGCTTTTACATTTTTTTAGTAAAGGACCTGTACTTTTAGCCATTTAAATCTTACCTCCTATTATTTTTCATTTTATATCCTTTACACCTCCGCCTTTTTCCAAAAACGCTTCGCAGTTTTTGAGGCTCCGGTGTATCCCATCATCTGTAATCGGCATAAATGCCTCAACAGCTGAAGGGTTATACTCTTCTTCTTTTTGGTGGTCTACAACCATTGTGTGGTATTGGTGTTACGTCCTTAATTGCACTTATTTCTAAACCTGCTGTTTGAAGTGCTCTAATTGCAGCTTCTCTACCAGAACCAGGTCCTTTAACAAATACTTCAACAGTTTTTAAACCATGTTCCATAGCTGCTTTAGCTGCTGTTTCTGCAACTTGACCTGCAGCAAATGGTGTGCTTTTTCTTGAACCTTTGAATCCTAGTTCTCCAGCACTTCCCCATGAAATTGTATTTCCTTGAGTATCTGTTATTGTAACTATTGTATTATTAAAACTAGAATGAATATGAGCTGAACCTCTATCAATGTTCTTTCTATTTCTTCTAGCTACTGGTTTTTTTGTTACATTTCTAGCCATTTTGCATTATTCCTCCCATTTTATTATTTTTTAGATTTTGCTACTAATTTTCTAGGACCTTTTCTTGTTCTAGCATTAGTTTTTGTTCTTTGTCCTCTAACTGGAAGACCTTTTCTGTGTCTTAATCCTCTGTAGCATCCGATTTCTGTTAATCTTTTAATGTTAAGAGCAACTTCTCTTCTTAAATCTCCTTCAACTTTGTATGAAGCATCTATAGCTTTTCTTATGCTATTTACTTCATCATCTGTTAAATCTTTAACTCTTGTATCTGGATTAACTCCTGCTTCTGCTAATATTTTTTGAGAACTTGATAATCCTATACCATAAATGTATGTAAGTCCTACTTCTACTCTTTTTTCTTTTGGCAAGTCTATTCCTGCTATACGAGCCATATTTTTTTGCACCTCCAAATTATTTTTGTTTTACAAATCTTTTTGATTTGTCATTTGTTTGTCCTAAATTACCTTAAAGGTGAAATGCATTTAATAAAAAACAGGCTAATTTCAGTTTCTTATTAAATCTTTAAGTTTCTTTAAAACATATATATAAACACAAATAGATATGAAAAGCATTTCTGCTTGACAGCCGCTACCTTATTTGTGTTTGTAAACTTGATTATTGCGGTATAATTATCCTTGTCTTTGTTTGTGTTTTGGATTTTCGCAAATTACTCTAATTACACCTTTTCTTTTAATAACTTTGCATTTATCGCATATTGGTTTTACTGATGGTCTTACTTTCATTATTTAGCACCTCCAAATTTTATTATAATTTTTTTGGGTTAATTTTTATATTTTATCTGCTTTCGCAGTTTTAAACTTTTTATTTTGCTCTCCAAGTAATTCTTCCTCTTGTTAAGTCATATGGTGATAGTTCTACTTTAACCTTATCACCTGGTAAGATTTTTATATAGTTCATTCTAAGTTTTCCTGAAATATGAGCTAATATTTGATGTCCATTTTCTAGTTCAACTTTGAAATTTGTATTAGGTAAAGCTTCAACAACTGTTCCCTCTACTTCTATAACATCTTCTTTTGCCATACTTTTCCCTCCTTAAAGAGCTTATTTTTACATAATTATTCCAATTCTAATTGTAACTTCTATATTATATACCAAAATTATAGTAATGTCAATATTTCCGGCTCATTTTTTGTAATTAAAATTGTATTTTCATAATGAGCTGCCAAGCTTCCATCTTCTGTTATAATTGTCCATCCGTCTTCAAGCTCTAAAATGTTTGGCTTTCCTTGTATTACCATTGGTTCTATTGCTAGAGTCATGCCGGGTTCTAGTCTTAGTCCTCTTCCTGCTTTTCCATAGTTTGGAATTCCAGGATCTTCATGCATTTCTTTTCCTATTCCATGTCCTTGGAATTCTCTTACTACACTATATCCTTGTGAACGGACATATTCACCTATCGCATGAGAAATATCTCCAACTCTATAACCAACTTTAGCATATTTTATTCCTTCAAAAAATGCTTGTTTTGTAACATCTATGAGTCTTTGTGTTTCTTTAGGTACTTTTCCCACTATAAATGTTCTTGCAGCATCTCCATTATAACCATTTTTTAATGCGACTGTATCTACACTTACTATATCTCCCTCTTTTATTACTTTGTATTTTGAAGGAACTCCATGTATTACTTCATCATTTATTGAAACACATAGTGTTGCTGGATATGGTGGAACACCTTTTATTCCAGGGTTATATCCTTTTTCAGCTGGTATTGCTCCTAATCTTCTCATCTCTTTTTCGGCAATTTGATCTAATTCATATGTTGTCATTCCAGGTTTTATTTCTTTTTCCAACTTTTCATATACTTGTGCAACAACTTTGCATGCTTCTCTCATAAGCTTAATTTCTCTCTCAGATTTAATTGTAACCATTTTTATTACTTCCTCTTCTTATTTTAAATCTTTCACTATGTCTTCTGCTACTTGTTGTCCCAGTCTATTTATTCTTACACTTACTTCTTCTGTTCTTAATATTCCTTTATTTTTGTAGTATTCTATTACAGGAGCTGTTTTTGTTTCATATATTTCTAGTCTTTGATTTACAGCATCTTCTGTGCTATCATCTTTTCTTTGTATGATTTTAGAACCACATTTATCACAAATTCCTTCCACTTTTGGTGGATGTAATTTTATGTTATATGTAGCTTTACAATTTGGGCATACTCTTCTTGTCATTATTCTTTCTATTATTTCTTCTCTTGGAGTAGTTAAATTTATTACTAAATCAACTTTTTTTCCTCTTTGTTCTAATATTTCATCTAACTTTTGTGCTTGATTTAGTGTTCTTGGAAATCCATCTAGTATTATTCCATTTTTTGCTAAATCTGAATCTAAATAATCTATAACCATAGGTATTGTTATATCATCTGGTACAAGGTTTCCTGTTGATATATATTGTTCTGCTTTGATTCCTAATGGTGTTTTTTCTTTTATGTTTTTTCTAAATACATCTCCTGTTGATAGCTGTTCGATTCCTGTGTTTTGACTTATTATACCTGCAACTGTTCCTTTTCCAGTTCCTTGCGCTCCCATCATTAAGATTATCATGTGTTACCACTCCTTTTTTTGCTCAAATATTAGTAAATTTTCATTTACATATTTAAACTCATAATTACTATGAACTTAAATATATAAACAATATTTATAAAACACTTTATTCCATTATAGAAAAAATTAATTTCTATAATGGAATGAAGCATTATAATTATATTTATTTTTCTAAGAATCCTTTGTAATGTCTCATTACTAATTGAGATTCTAGTTGTTGTACTGTTTCTAGTGCTACACCTACAACAATTAATATTGAAGTTCCTCCAAAGGCTATGTTTCCAAGTCCTTGTGGTAAAAATCTTACTAACATTGGGATTATAGCAATTACAGCTAAGAAGAATCCTCCAAATAGTGTTAGTTTAGAAATTATTGATGATAAATATTCTGTTGTTGGTTTTCCAGCTCTTATTCCAGGTATAAATCCACCATTTTGTTTGATGTTGTTTGAAATTTCTGCTGGGTTAAATGTAGCATATGTATAGAAGAATGTAAATCCTACTATCAATAATAAGTATACTAATGCGTTTGCTATTGAGTATCCTATTTCTACATTTGATGATGATGTAGCTATAGAGAATTTATATACTCCTGCCCAGAAGCCAGTTTGTGTTGCTATATCTTTAACAAATATTTGTATTATCATAGCTGGGAATGTCATGAATGATGAAGCAAAAATTATTGGCATTACACCTGCCATAGCAAGTTTTAATGGAATATGTGTATTTTGTGCTCCTACCATTTTTCTTCCTACTACTTTTTTAGAGTATTGTACTGGCACTTTTCTTTCAGCTTGTTGTACGAATACAACTCCAGCTACTAATAATATTGCACCAATTATTACTCCTAAGGCCATTAATAGACCTGTTGTGCTAAATCCTTCTGGTGTTACTATCATGTTCCAGATGTTTATTACACCATAAGGAAGTCTTGAAATGATACCTACTAAAATAATTATAGAAATACCATTTCCAATTCCTTTGCTTGTGATTTGCTCACCAAGCCACATCAATATTGATGTTCCAGCTATTAATCCTCCAACAACCATTGCTGCTGTTAGGAAGCTGTCGTTTACGAATATTCCTGAAGATCTATAAGATAAATAAACTCCTATTGCTTCAACAGCTGCTAATACTATTGTTAGCAATTTTGTGTATCTGTTTATTTTCTTTTTTCCTTCTTCTCCACCCTCTTTTGTTAGTCTTTCTAAAGAAGGTATTATCATTCCTAATAATTGAATAACTATTGAAGCTGTAATGTATGGTGTTATTGACATTGCAAATAATGAAAATCTAGAAAACGCACCTCCAGATATCATATCTATTAATCCTGCAATTCCGTCTGTTCCTCCACCAATTGCTTCATTTAATTTAATAGTGTCAACTCCTGGCACTGAAATATAACATCCTAATCTAAATATTACTATCAATAATAGTGTGTATAGTACCTTTTTCCTTACCTCAGGTGTTGAAAATGCATTTTTTATAGTTTTAAACAACTAAATCACCTCAACCTTTCCGCCTAAAGCTTCAATTTCTTCTTTTGCTTTAGCAGTAAATCTAGCAGCTTTAACATTTAATTTTTTCTCTAATTTTCCTGTAGCTAAAACTACTATTCCATCATTAATTTTACCGATTATTCCTTCTTCTAGTAAAGTTTCAGCTGTTACATCTGTTGCTTTTGATTGATTTAACATTTTTAATGTAACCTCTGTGTATGTATTAGCATGGATGTTTGTGAATCCTCTTTTTGGAAGTCTTCTATATAATGGTGTTTGACCACCTTCGAATCCTCTTCTTACTCCACCACCAGATCTAGCTTTTTGTCCTTTATGACCTTTACCTGATGTTTTACCTAATCCAGAACCTACACCACGTCCTAATCTTTTTCTTGTTTCTTTTTTTACAGATGGTTTTAATTCTCCAAGTTTCATTTTGGTTAGCACCTCCTTAATTTTTAGTCTTTAAATGTTGTTTATATTAAATTAAAATACATATATATAATACATTTTAATTTAAAAATTTGCAACACTTATTATAAAATATCTTCTACTTTTTTACCTCTTTTTTTAGCAACTTGCTCTATTGTTTGCATTGCTTTTAATCCTTCGATTGTAGCATATACAACGTTTCTAGGGTTGTTTGTTCCTATAACTTTTGTTCTTATATCTTTATATCCTGCAAGTTCTAATACTGGTCTAACGCTTCCACCTGCTATAACTCCAGTACCAACTGCAGCTGGTTTTAGCATTACGTTTGCGCTACCAAATTTTCCAATATATTCGTGTGGTACTGTTGTTCCAACGATTGGTACTTCGATTAAGTTCTTCTTTGCTTCTTGAATAGCTTTTTTGATAGCATCTGGAACTTCTGAAGCTTTACCATTACCAACACCAATATGTCCGTTTTCATCACCAACAACTACAACAGCACTAAATCTAAAAGTTCTACCACCTTTAACAACTTTAGCAACTCTGTTTATAGCAACAACTTTTTCTTTTAATTCGTTATTTTCTTCCATTGGTTTTGTTTTCCCTCCTCTTTATTTAATACAAAATTTATAAAATAAATTTTGTTGTACATTATTTACTTTACTTACAAAATTCACTTTATGAATTTTGTATATTTCTTTTTACATAAATTAGAATTTTAAACCGCCTTCTCTTGCAGCTTCTGCTAATTCTTTAACAACACCATGATAAATGTATCCTCCACGGTCAAATACAACTGTTTCAATTTTTTTATCAAGTGCTTTTTTAGCTATAAGTAATCCTAATTCTTTAGCAGCTTCTTTATTAGCATGTTTTGTTTTAACATTTTTATCTAATGTTGAAGCTTGAACTAAAGTATTTCCAGCTACGTCATCAATTACTTGTACATATAGATTTGTATTACTTCTATATACGCATAATCTTGGTCTTTCAGCTGTTCCAGATATTTTTCTTCTAACTCTAATATGTCTTCTTGTTCTTTCGAACTTTCTATCAGTTTTCTTTACCATATCTAATTACTTCTCCTCTCTTTAATTCTATTTACCAGTTTTTCCTTCCTTACGTCTAATAACTTCTTCAGCATATTTAATACCTTTACCTCTATATACTTCTGGTGGTCTTTTTGTTCTTATTTCTGCTGCAGTTTGACCAACTAATTCTTTATCAATTCCTTTTACTATGATAGTATTTGGATTTGGAACATCAAAAGAAATTCCTTGAGGTGCTTCGAAAACTACTGGATGAGAATAACCTAAAGTTAAATTTAAGTTGTTTCCTTGTTTTGCAACTCTGTAACCAACACCATTGATTTGTAGTTCTCTTGTATATTCATTAACTACACCATTTATCATGTTGTTTAATAGAGTTCTTGTTAATCCATGTAAACCACGGTTTGCTGGTTCATCATTAATTCTTTTTACATTGATAACATTTCCATCCATTTCTAAAGAAATATTTTTATGAATTTCTCTTTCTAATGTTCCTTTTGGTCCTTTTACAGTAACATGGTTTCCGTCAACTTTAACTTCAACCCCAGCAGGTACTGTAATAGGTTTATTTCCTATTCTTGACATGATTTTTTCCTCCTTCTTTAATTCTACCAAATATATGCTAAAACTTCTCCACCTACTCCAAGTTCTCTAGCTTTTTTGTCTGTTACTAAACCTTTAGATGTAGAGATTATAGCTATACCTAAACCATTTAAAACTTTAGGTAATTCTTCTTTATTTGCGTAAACTCTTAAACCTGGTTTACTGATTCTTCTTAATCCATCAATTACTCTTGTTCCTTTTTCGTCATATTTTAGAGTAATTCTTATTATTCCTTGAGTATCATCTTTGATTTCCTCAAAAGATTTTATATAACCTTCGTCAA
>CAMPBS010000028.1 GCA_946639585.1 uncultured Clostridium sp.
GGATGCCAAGTTGGAATATATGTTATTCCCTTTTTTTCTATGATTTTTCCTCTGCTCACCGTTATCCCATATTCTTTGCCAAGTATATGTTTTAACGCAACACTTCCTAAAAGCACAACAATTTTAGGCTTAACAAGCAAAACCTGATTTCTTAAATAATTTAAGCAAGCCTCACATTCGTCTTCTTCCGGATTTCGGTTATTGGGTGGTCTACATTTTACTATGTTTGCAATATAAACTTCTTCTCTTTTAATTCCAACCACATCAAAAGCCCTGTCCATTAATTTGCCTGCTTTCCCTACAAAAGGCTCTCCTAGCCTATCCTCGTCTGCACCAGGTCCTTCACCAATGAACATTACTTCTGCATTTTTATTTCCAACACCAAATACAATATTTTGTCTCATTTTGCAAAGCTTGCATTTATTACAATTTTCTATTGATTTTTCTAGTTCTTCCCAAGTTTCATACATTTTTACTACCTATTTTCTTCTATCAACTGCATAACAACTTCCCATTACTGATTTTGCAGCATGTTTAACTTGTGCTCCAACTTCTCCTATTTCTAGTATATTGTGGAATCTTCCAATATCACACACAACTACCCCTATTGAAAGTGAAACAAGTGGAAATTGTTCTATTATTCCCTTTCTATTTGCTACTTCAATATAACCTTTTTCTTTGTCTGCTTCTGTAAAAAACTTTTTAACATTTGCATCAAAGTTCGCAATTATATCTTGGCAAACTCTTTCGCAATGTATATCTGGTATTATACCAACAAAGTCATCTCCACCAATATGTCCAACAAATACATTTTCATTCCATCCTTTATGCAATTCTCTTGAGATTGTCTCTGCTGTATATACAATTATTTCGTCACCCTTTAAAAATCCATAAACGTCATTATATGCTTTGAAATTATCCAAATCAAAATACATTACTGTAAATGCTTCTCTGTTTGATAATCTCTTTTTTAATTCCGCATGAATTTGAACATTTCCTGGAAGACCTGTTAAAGGACTGATTCTTCTGTTTATGTTTAATAAACGGCTCAAATTCTTAATAGTATAATACAAATAATCCTCATTTACCGGTTTTCTTATATAGTATTCTATTGCTTCTCTTAAAAGCATTATCCTGTGTTCTTTCTCTGCATTAGATGATACAACAATTATTGGTGTTATAGCGTTGTCTTCATCTGCTCTAATTTGTTTGCATAGTTCAACAATATCTCTTTCTACTGCATCCTCATTTATGATTATTATTGATGGAATGTTTCTTAGAGCAATATCTATTTGCTCAGATTTAACATTTGTAAATTTATATTCTGGATCATTTTTAAATAGTTCTTGAAATACCATTATTGATGAATCATCATCGTCTATTATGTATATATCTTGCATATTTTCTCCTCTCCTTGTAAAATAATTGAGGTTTTACTGCGTTAAATTCTCATTATTTCCAAGTATGTATCTTTTATTGTTTTTTATCTTTGTTTGATTTTAGTGAAAATTTTTTACTCAATATTTCAGTAATTTCCTTTGTATTCATTGCTGGAAATGCCCTCTTTAATCTCACTACATATCTATATAATTTTCTAGACATTCTTGCCTGTTTTCTTTTTAAGTTATCAACTACATTTTGCAAATTTTCTTTTATTTTTATTTTTTCCGTTGATTTTTCCTTTGTTATTTCTTTTATTTCGTTTAATTTTTCTTTTATTTCATTTCCAATGTCTTCAACTTTCTTAAGGTCTACTTTTATGTTTTTAACTTTTATTACACTTATTATTGTATCTATAATTACTATGCCTGTTGCAATATAAATTATCCAGCTAAAGATATTTTGATCAAAACCAGCTATTACTCCCCACACATATGGATGAATAATGTTTATAAATCCAACTCCCAAAAATCCCCAAAGGATAGAGTTTGTTAAACAAATTCTTCCTTGAAAGTTAAATTTATGGTCTGAATAATCCCAATATTTAGTTTTAAATACCTTTTCCAAGAATACCCCAACAATGTATTCCCAAAATGTTAGAATAACTACAGATATTAAAAACAGCTCTATTACTCTGCCTTGTAACCATCCCATGCAGGTTAACATTATTATAGAACCTGCACCATAAATAGGGCACATTGGTCCTATTAAAAATCCAGTATTTATAATCTTTTTCTCACAAAATGACCTAAATACCGACTCCATTATCCACCCTAAAAATGAGTATACAATAAAGCATGACAATATATTGAATGCGTTTATTTCCATGTATTTTCTCTCCATTTATAAAGCCCTCTACTTTTATAGGTAGAGGGCTCTTATTGTTTTATTTTTTTGGCCACTTAGCCCTTAGTTTCTTTGATTTTACACCATTATCATTATAAGCCACAATTTCTACTAGGTTATCATCACCTTGTTTTAATGGGAAATTATACTCTAAATCTTTTCCATCTGCTTGAATTTTTGTTACTTTTCCATCTCTTAATGTTGTGATTTCTATTCTATCTAATCCAATTTCATCATGAGCTGATATAGCAAATGCATTATTTCCTTTTTTAACTGTTACAGTTGGTTGTTTTGTTCCTACAACTTCTTGTGTTTTTTCTTCAACTTCATCATTTATATTTGTTGCTTTAAGTTTTAAAGTATGTTCTCCAAGAGGTGCTTCGATTTCCATAGAATATTCTGTATTGTTTACAGCAACTTTCTTAGGTTCTTCATCATCCCACGCAAATGTGAATTCTTTTATCTCTTCTTTTCCTTTTAGATTTACTTTAATACTATTTCCAGATATTGATAAATCAATATTTGTTGCAAGTGATAATTCGAAAGTTCTTTCCATCTCTTTAACATTATCATTTACATCTGTTGCTATTACATGTAATGTGTTTGTACCATTTGGAATATCTAATTCTTTTTGGTAGAATTTACCAACACTTTTTACTGTTGTTGGATTTTCTTCATTCCATGAATATGTTAAAACTGCTATATCATCTTCGTGCATTACTTTTATAAGAACTTTATCTTCACCTTTTTCTTCAATTTCTATTGTAGGTTCTCCAACATCTGCTTTAGCTTTTGTTGTTGCTCCATCATTTTTAAACATTGCATAAGAAGTATTTATTACTAGGAATAATCCAAAAATTAATAATCCAAATGCAAAAAATTTAGTTACTGATTTTATATCTTTAGGCCCACTGCTTTTCTTTGAGCCTTTATATTTGTTGTTTACATTTTCTGTTGATAAGATCTGATTCATTCTTTCACCCTCTTTAGTTAAATCTCATTGAAATTATAACATAACTTTTTTTAATTGTAAACAAAAAATCAAGAAGATTTAATAATCTTCTTGATTTTTATTTATATTACATTAACTTAAATTACATTACGAATTTTTTAATTAATGCTATTCCACCAGCTATTGTGATTAGAACTGCTAATCCTAAGATAAAGTATGTTGTTTCTACACCTGTTGATACTGAAAGAATTACTGGTGCTTCGTCATCATCATCTTCATGTCTTTCTTTCATGTTATCTGGTGTTGAGTCTTTATCTGGAACATCCCAGTCATTATCATCTTCTGAGATTTCTGCATAGTTTATTTTTAATCCTAAGTTGTCATTTCCATTTATCCATGTTAATACAACTTCAACATCTGCAAATTCTCCTGGTTTTAATAATGTATTTTCTAATTTTCTAGTTGTAATAATGTTGTTTCCTTCATCTTTCCAATCTGGGTTATCTTCTGGTAAGAATTTTAATCCTTCTGGAATGTGATCTTTAACCTCTTTAGCATATCCTGCAATATATCCAGGTAATGCTTCTCCAGTTTCTTTATTATAACCATCATTATATACTCTTATTGAATATCTAAATTTAACAGTTACATTAGAAAGTTTCTTTCTATGTAATTCAACTTTTACAACTTCTTCTGGATCATCAAATGGTTGATGTCCTGTTTCTGTTACTGTTGTTTGACCATTTTCAGTAACAATTGCTTGTGTTACCCATTTTCTTAATGCTAAGTCAAATTGTGGAACTTTGATTTTTTCGATATCTTGATCATCTTCATCTTTAATCCATTTATCTGGTGTTGAATCTCTATCAGGTATATCCCAATCATTATCGTCTTCTGAAATTTGAGCATAGTTGATTATAATTCTTTCACTTCCATAGTCTTCTGTTACTCTGAAAGCAACTTTAACATCTCTGTAATCTGGGTTTGTATCTGATAATCCATTTTTTGTATCAAGAGCTTTGATTAAGTTTTCTCTTGCTCCATTTTCTCTTGATAAATAATCTGTTCTGATTATTTTAGCTTTTGAAACATCTGTTGTTTCAACATATCTTTTAATTTCTGAATCTTCATTTATATTTAATTCTACCATTTCTCTTCCAGCTTCTGCTGTTGCACCTTCTGGAAGTTCTGCATACATTTTCCATTTATATGTAATGTTTGTAGCATCATTTGGTAAAAATTCTACTCCTTCTGGAATATCATCTGTAATTACAGAAGCATATCCATCGATACTTCCTTCATTATAAACTCTTATTGTATATGTTACAATATCATTTTTAACAGTATCCATTGGTTCTTTAGAATGTGTATATTTTAATGTTGTTGTTCTACCATTAATTAAGTTTTCATAACTTTCCTGAGAAATTTGTGGTACTCTAGCATCATAATCAGCCTTTGTATATCTATCTGTTCTTGTTTTGTCATCATTAACTTTTTCAACTTTTGTTATGAATTTTCTTAATGCTAAGTCGAAGTTTGGTACATATACTTTTTCAAAGTCGTCATCATCTTGTTGGCCTTTATAGTGATAGTCTCTATCTGTTAAGTCTGATTTATTATTTTTATGTCCTTTATAGTTTGGTAGGTCTTTATCATCTGGTATATCTACTAAACCATTATATATTTCATCATCTACAGTTTGAGAATCTCTATCAACTGTTAAATCATTTCTGTCTTTATCACCATATAATGTTATTTCAGCTATATTTGTTTGAACTTGTTCTACTGGTATCTCTTTAACTACTTGACAAATGACTTTTAATTCCTTACCATGTGCTGCTGAATTGTCTAATGTCGTAGCTGTAACTGCAGATAATTTTGTATCGTCTAAATATTTTGTTTTAATTGTTCTTAAATCTGATTCGTCAGGTGTTTCCCAACCATATGAAGTATTTTGAGGGCAATCAACATATTTTAAGTATTTTGGTAAATGATCTGTTATTTCTTTTGCATATCCCTCCATTGAGCCTTCATTATATACTCTTAATGTATATTCTACAAAGTCTTCAACATTTACTTCTAGTGGATTTTTTTGATGTTTATATTCTGCTGTTGTTATTTGACCATTATATAATTTTAAAATATCTTCATCAGAAACTTGTGGAGCTCTATCATATGGTGTAGCATTTGTCATCTCTGGATTATCTGCAACTCTTGTAATGAATTTTCTTAATGCTAAGTCTAATTCTACAAGTCTTAAATCTTCAAAGTCATCATCATCTTCTTCACCTCTACCTGTTGTTGGATGAGTTGGATGATATTCTACTCTGTGAACATCTCCTGTATCTGAATCTATATCATCACCAGTATCTTCAGTGATTTCTGCTATATTTCTTAAAGTATCATTTGTTGCAGTTTCTTTTACTTTACATTCAACTTGTAAATCTCTATAGTAAATTGGTTTGTCATCATTATCTAATGAATCTAATTCTGTCCAATCTGCATTATTTAAAGGTTGAATAACTTCTCCTGCTAATTTATCAGTTGTAATTTTTCCTGTAGAATCTGGATTACTCCATCCATTTTCTAGGTTGATTGAACTTTGTCCTTCACCATTTCCAGGTGTTACAAATTCTAATCCTTCTGGTAAATAATCTGCAACTTCTGTTGCTGTTCCGGCAATCTCACCTTCATTGTATACTCTTATTGTATATACTACAATATCACCTTTTGCAACTTGAAGTGGTGTTTTAGAGTGATCTTTTTCTGCTGTTGTTTCTTCACCAACTGTAGCATTTTTAACTACTGGTTTTCTATTTTTTACTTCATCATTTATAGTATAAATAAATTTTCTTAAAGCTAAGTCGAATTGCGCAAGTCTTAAATCCTCAAAGTCATCATCATCTTCTTCGCCTCTACCTGTTGTTGGATGAGTTGGTCTATATTGTACTCTATGAACATTTCCTGTATCTGAGTCAATATCATCACCTGTATCTTCAGTAATTTCTGCAATATTTCTTAAATTGTCATTTGTTGCATCTTGATTTACTCTACATTCAACTTGTAAGTCTCTATAATAAATTGGTTTTCCATTATTATCTAATTCATCTAACTCTGTCCAATCAGCATTATTTAAAGGTTGAATTATTTCTCCTGCTAATTTTGCTGTTGTTATTTTTCTTGTAGAATCTGGATTACTCCATCCATTTTCTAAGTTAATTAAACTTTGTCCTTCACCATTTCCTGGTGTTACAAAATCTAATCCTTCTGGCAAATAATCTGCTACTTCTGTTGCTGTTCCAGCAATTTCGCCTTCGTTGTATATTCTAATTGTATATAAAACAATATCTCCTTTAGCAACTAGTAGTGGTGTCTTAGAATGATCTTTTTCTGCTGTTGTATCTTCACCAACTGTAGCATCTTTTACAACTGGTTTTCTATTTTTTACCTCATCATTTATTTTATTTATAAATTTTCTTAAAGCTAAATCAAACTGTTTATTAACTTTTTTTATCATTATAACAGGTTGAGTATTAGCTTTTTGACTTGGATCTGTATTTGTATATAAATATACATCATTTTCGATATCTTTTCCAGCCTTTGCATTTGCTATTGCAGTATCTATCAAATAGTTGTATAATGCGTGAACTTGTGCATCTTGTGAAGCATTTTGACTTGCTAATTGATATGGGTTTGAATTAGCATCTTCTAACACATATAACCATCCTGCATTATCATTCTTTTTATTATAATATGTATTATCACAATTTGAAAAATACCATAGTGCTGCTTGTTGTACTGTTCTTACTTGATCTTCAGTTAATAATTGTAAAACACCATCTGTATTCATGTTAGTTACAATTTGATCATAATCATATTTATACCATGTTGCAGCGTTTATTGCAGCCTTTAAAGTGCTTTCTCTATAAGATTCAAAATCATCTTCTTCCAAATATAACAAATTTGTTAATTGTAACATTGCGTCATATGCTGTAACACCTGTATCAACATTTGTATTCATTGTTTCAAGAATTGTATTATCAATTTGGCTTTTTTGAGTAACCATATTTATTTTTGCATTGTATGTATCAATTGTTGCAGTGTCTCCAGTTTCATATAAAGTTGTAGGTCTATTTTCTGAGGAATCAAAACCTTTGTCTGCTCTAGCACAGTATGCATCATAAATACGACTAATACCTGTTCCATTGGTTTGCCCTATTCTGTTAATAACAATAGCGTTATTATTCCCTGGATTTCCTATGCTATATTGATATTCTCCCGTTTTTGAATAATTGTCAGCTTTCAAACTAACCAACTTTAAAGGATTAGTTACTGATGCTTCCGGCAATACTGTTGCCGCATAAGATGTTTGACTGAATGCAATTGCACATAAGATTAATGTGCTTACCATTGTTAAAATAATTTTTTTCACTTTCATATTTTTTCTCTCCTTACCTTATTAAAATGGCACATTTCTATAATCTATTTTACACTCTTTTAAAATAATGTCAATGCCTTATTTTTGCAAGTTTTGACATCATTAAAAAGTAGGTCTAAAACTATCTACGGAAGTATATTTTTTATTTGTAACATAAAAAATATGCCCTATATTACAATTATATTACATTTTTGTTACAAAATCAAGACTTTACGTTAATTTCATTGATATTTTTAGGGTTTGATAATTTCTTTAATATTTAAATATAGCATTAAAAAAAGTATTAAAGCATAAATATATATAGGTGATTTTATGTTGAAAAATTCTAAACTTTCAAAAATTCTTTTATTGACTATAATTCTTATATCTTTCTTAACTCCACGTATTTTTGCAGATGATACAAATGAAGTATTGGATGATAATTCCACAATAAATAAACAAATTGTGGAAACAATTGAAACAAGCTCAAATGATGTTAGTTTACCAGATATTAATTCTAGAGCTGCAGTAGTTATTGATAGATCTACAAATAGAATATTGTATGGTAAAAAGGAAAATGAAAAATGTAAAATGGCTAGTACAACAAAAATCATGACCAGCTTAGTTATAATAGAAAATTGTAATCTTGATGAAACTATTGAAGTTTCTAAAAAAGCTGCTGGTACTGGTGGATCTAGATTAGGTTTAAAGACAAATGATAAAATTACAATTAGAGATTTACTTTACGGATTAATGTTATGTTCTGGAAACGATACTGCCGTAGCTCTTGCTGAACATCTAGGTGGAAATATTGAAGGCTTTGCAGAGATTATGAATAATAGAGCTAAGGAACTCGGATTTGAAAACACTCACTTTGTTACTCCTCATGGTTTAGACGCTGATGAACATTACACGACTGCCTATGAACTTGCAAAACTGGCAAATACTGCTTTAAATAATGAAACTTTTATAAAAATTGTTGGAACTAAAAATTATACTGTTACAATAAATGGGCAGCCTAAAAATATTACAAATACTAATGAACTCCTTGGAAATTTAGCTGGAGTTTATGGGGTTAAAACCGGATTCACTAATGGTGCAAATAGATGCTTAGTAACTAGCTGCAAAAGAAATAATTTGGATATTATTTGCGTTGTTCTTGGAGCAGATACTAAAAAATTCAGAACAAAAGATAGCATTAAGTTAATTGAGTATACTTTTAAAACCTTTACTCCCGTAGATATTCAAAGATTAGTTGATGAAAAATTTGAAGAATGGAAAAAAGAAAATTTAGATTGTTTTGAAATTATAAAAGGACAAAATCAAAATGTGGAACTAAAAATAAATCCATTAGAATTTGAAACAATTCCTATAAACAATAATTGTATAAAAGATATAAAAATAGTAATTGATTGCAAACAAATTTTGGAAGCTCCAATTTGGGAAAATACTTGCTTAGGAAAAATTGAAGTATATGCTGGCAATGAACTTATAACTTCTTGTGATATTCTGCTTAATTGTAATATACAGAAAAAAAACATTACAAACTATTTTGTAGAAATAATTAAAGGATTAAAAACTAGTTTTGCTAGTTTTTAATCCTTAATTATATTTATATTAAACATTTTCTTTTATGTAGTCAACTACATCTCCTACAGTTACAACTTTTTCTGCATCTGCATCTGGAATTTCTATATCAAATTCTTCTTCAAGAGCCATTATTAATTCAACTATATCTAATGAATCAGCTCCTAAATCATCTATGAAAGATGCTTCCATTGTAACTGATGTATCTGCTACACCTAATTGTTCAACTATTATTCCTTTAACTTTTTCAAATACTTCTTCTGAACTCATTCGCGAGTTCACCTCCTCTCAAGTTTTATGAAATTTAATTTCATATTTCATTTATATTATATGTTTATTCATTTGTCAAGCAAATTTGCAAATTATTTTATTTTTTAGACTGTCCATTCTAATTTTCCTTTGAAAATGCTTCTATCATCTGTGGTACAGCTTTATTTTCCACAAATTTTTCTGCTTGAATTATTGTAAATTCAAATAATCTTTCATCACTACTTCCATGAGCTTTTACAACTGGTTTTTTTACTCCTAAGAATAATGCTCCGCCATAAGATTTGTAATCCATAGATTTAGTTAATGCTTTTATTGGTTTTTTTGCAACTAAATATGATATTTTTGAGAATATATTCTTTGTAAAACTATCTGTTAAATTTCTTTTTACTAGTTTTCCAATACCTTCTGCAGTTTTTAAAAATACATTACCAGTAAATCCATCTGCAACTATTGCATCTACTTTACCCGAAAAAGCATCTCTACCTTCAACATTTCCTATGAAATTGATATCTAATTCTTCTGCTTTTTCTTTTAAGATATTAAATGTTTCTTTTACAAGTTCATTTCCTTTAGTTTCTTCAGTACCTATATTTAATAATCCTATTCTTGGTTTTTCTATTCCAAAAGTATTTCTTAAATATATTGTTGCCATTTGAGCAAATTGAATTAAATTTATTGGCTTACAATTTGTATTAGATCCTGCATCTATTAATAGTAATTGGCTTTTATATGCTGGAAGTATTCCAGCTAATGCTGGTCTGTCTATTCCTTTTATTCTACCTACTAATAGAGTTGCTCCTGTGAGCAATGCTCCTGAATTTCCTGCAGAAATAAATACATCTCCTTCATCTGCTTTTAACATATTAAATCCAACAACCATTGAAGAATCTTTTTTATGTTTTATCGCTTGTGTTGGTATATCACACATTTCTATTGTTTCTGTTGCATTATGTATTTTTAGTCTATTAGAAATTTCTTCCATTTCTTTACCATAAAATTCTTTGAATTTCTTTCTAATTACTTCTTCTTGTCCAACTAAAACAACTTCTGCTTTTACTTTATTTATTGCTTTTACTGCACCTTTTATTGTAGCATCTGGAGCGTTATCCCCGCCCATTGCATCTAATATAATTTTCATATATAATATGCCTCCTATTTTTTTCAGTATCTTTATTTTATTATTGTTTTTATAAAAATGCAATAGCTATTGTATAAAAAATTAAAAATGCCATAAAAATACAATAAAATTAAAGCCAAGACATCAAAAAAGATGCAGTAAACTGCATCTTTTTATGTTATTACTAAGCTATAATATCAGCAACAACTCCAGAACCTACTGTTCTTCCACCTTCTCTTATAGCGAATCTTAATCCTTTTTCTATAGCGATTGGTG
>CAMPBS010000029.1 GCA_946639585.1 uncultured Clostridium sp.
TTTGTCCTTTAATATATAATTCTAGTAAAAAAGGGAAAAATAGATATAAAGGAGAGAAAACTATGAAAGCTTTAGTTACAGGAGCATCATCAGGAATTGGGAGAGACATGGCAAAAGAACTTGCTAAAAGAAATATAGACTTAATATTAGTTTCAAGAGATTTAGAAAAGTTACAAGATGTTAAAAATCAAATAGAAAATGTAAATGTAGAAATCATTCAAAAAGATCTAAATATTGAACAAAATTGTATAGATTTATTTGAAGAAGTAAAAGAACAGCCAATTGATATAGTGATAAATAATGCAGGATTTGGGGTATTTGGAGATTTTATAGAATCACCATTAGAAAAAGAATTAAACATGATTAAAACAAATATAACAGCAGTTCATATCTTAACAAAGCTATTTTTAGCAAAAATGGAAAAAGAAGATAGAGGATATATCTTAAATGTAGCATCAATAGCGGGATATATGCCAGGACCTCTAATGGCTTCATATTATTCAACAAAAGCATATGTAGTAAGACTTACACAGGCAATAAAAGAAGAGCTTAGAAGAAAAAAATCAAATGTCAAAGTTGGTGTATTATGCCCAGGACCTGTAGAAACAAACTTTAATAATGTAGCAGGTGTAAAATTCAAAGCAAAAGCATTAACAAGTGAATATGTTGCAAAATACACAGTAGATAAGATTTTAAAGAGAAAATTTTATATTATACCAGGTTTATCTATAAGGGCTTTAAGAATTGTATCAAAAATAATACCGGACAACTTAATGGCAAAAATGGCATATAATGTTCAAGTTAAAAAGGGCAAATAATTTCAATAATTATTTGTCCTTTTACATATTAAATATTGAAATAAGCGAAAGAACGTGTTATAATATGGAATGTTAGTAAGGAGAGTTATTTATGATTGATTTTAAAGAAGAAATTGCAAAACAAATTTCAAAAATAACAGAGATTGAAAGTAATGAAATAAAAGGATATATAGAAGTCCCAAAAGATACAAAAAATGGCGACTTTGCTTTTCCATGTTTTAATTTAGCAAAAACATTAAGAAAAGCACCTCCAATTATTGCAAATGAAATAAAAGAAAAATTAGAATTTGATTCAAATGTAGTAGAAAGTGTAGAAGTTGCTGGGGGATACTTGAATTTCTTTGTAAATAAAAATAGTTTAATTAAAGAAGTTTTAGAAAAAGTGGCTAAAGAGGAAAAAATAAAAATAGGTGAAGGGAAAACTGTTTTAATAGACTATTCTGCACCTAACATTGCAAAACCTTTCCATATAGGACATTTAAGAACAACAGTAATTGGTGGATCACTATATAATGTGTACCAAAAATTGGGATATAAAGTTGTTGGAATAAACTATTTAGGAGATTATGGAACACAATTTGGTAAACTAATTGAAGGTTATAAAAGATGGGGTTCAGAATACGACTTGTCTGAAAATCCAATTGACAAATTAGCAGAAATATATAAAAGAATAAATGATTTAGCAGAAGAAGATGAAGCTACTCTAGAGGCATGCAGAGAAAACTTTAAATTACTTGAAAATGGCGATGAGTATTGCGTAAATCTATGGAATGAGTTTAAAGATTTGAGCTTAAAAGAATTCCAAAAGATTTATGATTTACTAGGAAGTAAATTCGACTCTTGGGATGGAGAAGCGGCTATGGCTACAAAGACAGATGAAGTAATCGACATTTTAAATAAAACAGGAAAATTAGTAGAATCTGAAGGAGCAAGAGTAATCGATTTAACAGACCAAGGAATATCAACACCTTGTATTGTATGTAAATCAAATGGTTCTACAATCTATGCCACAAGAGATTTAGCAGCAATACTATATAGATCAAGAACATATGATTATGATAAAAGTTTATATGTTACATCTTATGAACAAAATCTGCATTTTAAACAAATATTTGAAGTTGCAAAATTACTAGGAATTGACGAAAAATACACAAAAGGATTAGAACATGTATCTTATGGTATGGTTAGACTTCCATCAGGTAAAATGTCTACAAGAAAAGGTAATTTCGTAAAAATCAAAGATTTATTAAACGATACTATTGAAGAAGCTAAAAATATTATTGAAGCTAAAAATCCAGATTTGGAGGATAAAGAAGAAGTTGCAAAAAGAGTTGGAGTTGGAGCTGTTATATTTAATAATTTAGTAACAAGTCGTGTTAAAGACGAAATATTTGATATAAATACAATGCTTAATTTCCAAGGGGAAACAGGACCATACATTCAATATACTTACGTTAGAACAAACTCTATTTTACAAAAAGCAGGAGACGTTCCAAACCTAGAGAGTGTTGATGTTAAAGTATTAAGTGATGAGTATTCTCAAAATGTAATAAAATTATTAGGCAACTTCGAAGATATTTTAGTTCAAGTAACTAATAAAGAAGAACCTTCAATATTAGCAAAATACTTAATAGATTTAGCTAAAGCATTTAGTAGTTTCTACAATGAAAACAAGATAATGGGCGAAGAAAAATCAGTTCAAGATGCCAGAGTATTTTTAACATATTGTGTTGGTAAAACTTTAAAAGAAGGCGCTAGACTTTTAGGTATGCAAATGCCAGATAAAATGTAATTAAAAAACATTGAAAATATTTATCGTCTATGTTATAATACGAAATAAAAAAAGAAAGAGGGTTAATTATGAACGAATTTGATACACTTGAAAAAGTACAAAAATTATTTGAAAAATATAATTTAAATGGAGAAGACAATAATTATTTTATTGCATATAAAGACTATACAAAAGCATCTGGAATGGCTAATGGAATGGAATATCCTTATGATGCTTTATTAATAAATAGAACAGAAAAAGGATTAGGAATGATTCTTTTAGCAACAAAAGGACTTACATTTAATTTTGTTAAATTAGAAAAACTAAACTTAAAAGAAGATGAGTTTATTGTTGTAGATAATGAACTAATTCAAAGTGTTACTATAAAAAAATATGCTTTATTAAATTCATCAAAGAAAAGAATTACTATAAACGCAAAAGATGGTAAGACATATGATTTATATGCAAATGTAAATGAACCATTATTACCATATCATAATGACGGTTTCGATAAATTTTTAAATGAATTTTCAAAATAAGATATGGAGAATAAAAAATGATAGAAAAAGTATTACCAAAAACATTACCAGGATTTATGGAATTATTACCAAATGAACAAATCAAATTTAATGAAATGATGGATAAAATAAGAAAAGCGTATGAAAGATTTGGCTTTTTACCATTAGATACACCAATAATAGAAAGTTCAGAAGTACTTTTAGCCAAAGCTGGAGGAGAAACAGAAAAACAAATATATAGATTCAATAAAGGAGAAAACGACTTATCTCTAAGATTTGATTTAACTGTGCCACTTTCAAAATATGTAGCAAAAAACTTCAACGAAATAAGTTTTCCATTTAAAAGATATCAAATTGGAAAAGTATATAGAGGAGAAAAAGCACAAAAAGGAAGATATCGCGAATTTTATCAATGCGATATAGATGTAATAGACAAAGACGAATTAAGTCTATTAAATGATGCCGAAATGCCAAGCATAATCTATTCAATATTCAAAGAACTAGGCTTTGAGAATTTTACAATAAGCATAAATAACAGAAAAATATTAAATGGATTATTTGAAGCAATAGGCCAAAAAGATAATTCAGTGGAAATCCTTAGAATAATTGATAAAATAGACAAAATTGGAAAAGAAAATGTTGTTAAAGAAATCAAAGAGCTTGGTGTAGAAGATGATAAAATTGATGTAATAATGAAATTTATTTCAATTACAGGAAACATAGAAGAAACAATCAAGCAACTAAGAGATTTAAAAATAGATTGTGAATTATTCCAAACAGGTATAAATGAATTAGAAGAAGTTGCTCAAAACATTGCAACATTTGGTGTCCCAAGAGAAAACTATAAAATTGATTTAACAATAGCAAGAGGATTAGACTATTACACAGGAACAGTTTATGAAACATTTTTAAATGAATATAGAAACTTAGGAAGTGTATGTTCAGGAGGAAGATACGAAAACTTAGCAGAATACTACACAGATCAAAAACTTCCTGGAGTTGGAATTTCAATAGGTTTAACAAGATTATTCTTCCAATTAACAGATAAAAAAATAATAGAAGTTGGAAATAATTCAATAGCTAAAGTGCTTATAATTTCAATGGTGGATAGTTTTGAAAAAAGCATAGAAGTAGCAACAAAACTTAGAAATAGCGAAATAAACACACAAATATATACAAATAAAGACAAAATTAAAAAGCAATTCCAATATGCAAATAGACTAAATATACCTTATGTAATTGTTATAGGAGAAGACGAAATAAAAGAGAATAAAGTATCTTTAAAAAATATGGAAACAGGAGAACAAGACACAATTACAATAGAGGAAGCAATAGAAATAATAAAATAACAAAAAACTTCAGCATTCGCTGAAGTTTTTTATGATATTTAGCTTCTTTTACTTGAGATATACTATAGTTTATGATAAAATAAACGCCGGTGGTGATTTTATGTAAGGGGTACATATGAATAATAGAAATGTAGAAAATTATTTAAGGAGTTCAAAATACAACAAATGAGAAAAAATAAAGCAAAGATCAAGAAAAAAGAAGGAGAATGATATGAACAAATTTAAAAAAATAATTGCAACATTATTAACTATTATAATAGTGTGTGTAACTCTTTTGCCCAATATAAGTTTAATGGCAGAAAGCATAGAAGAGAGCAAAATAAATAGCGAAAACAAAATAGAAAACAACGAAGAAAATGAGAATATTACAGAAAAAAATGAATCAAATGAGACATCCGAAGAAGCAATAAAAGAAACAAATAATGATAATGAAAAAGAAGAAATAAAAGAATCTGATGATAACAACGCAGAAAAAGTAAATACAGTTTCAAAAGAAATATTAGAAAAGAAACCAGAGTTAGAACCAGAAACTAACAAAGAAACTGGTAAAAAAGTAGCAGTTGACGAAAATAGTATTACATATAAATTAAATAACAATACATATAAAAAAGTTTATACAGCATATCCAAATACATATGTAGATGATAATGGTAATACTAAAGAAATAGATAATACATTAATCACCGAAAACGAGAACTATACAAATTCAGCTAATAGTTTTGATGTAACATTACCAAAAAATGAAATAAAAGAAGAGAAACCAATAACAGTTGAAAATAACAACAAAAAAATAGAACTAATACCAACAGAAGGAGATTTTTCACATTCAGTTGCATTAAAAAATGCTGTTAGATACAACAATGTCTTTGACGGCATAGATTTCCAATATACTTCTTTAAACATTTCATTAAAAGAAGATATTATATTAAATAAACAAGTAGAAAAGAACGAGTTTATATATAAAATTAAAGCTGATGGTAATTTAAACTTCAAACAAGAATCAAATTATGTAATAGTAACAGATGAAGAAGGAAAAAGGGTTTATACAATAGAAGCGCCAATAATGGAAGATGCAAACCATGAATTATATGCAGGTTTACAAGTAGTTTTAGAAGAAAAAGATGGCGAAAAATATATAAGAATAATAGCAAATAAAGAATGGCTAAATGCACCAGAACGTGCTTACCCTGTAAAAATCGACCCAACAATAACGGGAAACCAAAATCAACATTACTATTTTGTTCCAGTACAAGAATATGAACCAAATCTAGAACTTGGAAATATAAACTATACATATGTAGGATATGATAATGGAAAAGCAACAGGTACAGGCGGTTCAGGACATGGAATAATAAGAATATATTCAAAAATAAACATGGGAGATATTCCACAAGATGCAGTAATATCAGAGGCAAATTACACTGTATATCAAAGGTCAACATTTTATAAAAGAGCAAATAGTACAGGCAATAGAGGAGAAATGGGACTTTATGCTGTAACACAAGACTGGAGAGGAAACATGTCTTGGAACAATCAACCATTTGAGGGGCAGGAATTTATAGATTCACATCAAATGCTAGATAGTGCTGGTTATATAACATATAATATTAGAGATTTAGTAAATGATTGGGTAAGAGGACTAAAACCTAATAACGGAATCTGCTTAAAAATGATTTCAGAAAACACTATGCAATGTGAGTTGATTGGTTCAGCTGCAGCAGGAAATACGATAAATCCTGCATTTGCGCCAACATTTTCTATCACATATGTAGTGCCAGATGCAGTAGATGAAAATTTAGGCTTAAATGCATTAACAATAAATTTAAGACCAATGACAGAAAAAAATATAAGTGGAAAATTACAATTTGATGGTGTCTTTGCAGATGGAATATCAAAACCAGGAACAGCAGTAAATTACTGGATCAATCCATTTGAGGGATTCATAGGAGTAACATATGCATATGATAGATACAGATTCCCAAACAGTGAAGGATTTGAAACAGCATTTCCAGAAGCAAATAAATACAAAGATAAAACAAGCAACTGGCAAACAGATGCAATATATACAGCTCCACAATACAATAGATTGTATAAATTTCATGCACAAGCAGTAGATAGTGAAAACAATACATCTGAAGAAAAAACAAGTGATAGTTTTATTATATATCAAGTAAAGCAAAGAGATACTTTACCATATATAGCAAACTACTATGGTGTACCATTAAAAACAATAATGAGAGACAACAGAGTGCAAGATACACTTTTAGTTGAAAACAATACATTGTTTATAAGAAATCCAAACCAAAATGCAGAAAAGCCATATAATCCAGCACCTTTAACAGATGGTCAAAAGAAAGAAATAGATGGCGCATTAAGGGGAAGACACTTACATTGTGAATATGGTTATGAACCTATAAACCTAAATACAGGAAATTTCTACATGTCAAAAACAGATGCTTCAATTCCAGAAATTAACGACAATTTTACCATTACTAGAACATATAACTCAACAAATGAAGGTTATAATTCTGTGTTTGGGAGAAATTGGGATTTTGAATATGCAGAAAGTATAAGCAAACTACAAGATGGAACTTTAGTATATCAAAAAGGAGATGGAAAAACATATTATTTTGAAAATGATGGAAATGGTGGTTTTACAACTCCTTATGGTACAAACTTAAAACTAAAAGAAATTACTTATAATGTAGATGGAGATCCGGAAACAAGAGTAAAATATGAAATACAAGATGGAACAGAAGAAACAAGAAAATTCAATAGTTATGGGCTACTAGAAAGCATTATAGACAAACAACAACATGAAACAAGAATAGAATATAATGCAGAACTAGAAATAAGCAAAATAATTTCTCCAACTGGTAAAACATATAAAATCACAATGCAAAATGGAAAAATATCAGAAATAGAATTACCAAACAATGCAATATTACAATACGAATATGATGAAAATAGCAATTTGGTTAAATTTATAAATGCAGAAGGAAATGCTGAAACATACCAGTATAATGATAAAAATCAAATGACTGCATGCATTGATGCATTTGGAGTTACAAGCGTAAGAAATGAATATGATGAAGAAGGTAGAGTAATAAAACAATATGACGCCAAAAACCAAATGGTAACATTAAAATATGAAGTAGGTAAAACTATTGCAACAGATGGTAATGGAAACCAAACAACATATTATTACGATATAAGATATTACACAATAAGAGTAGAATATCCAAATGGAACAAATGAACAAAAATTATATGATAATAATGGAAATGTTATAAGATATAAAGATAAATCTGGAAATGTTTATGCGTACGATTATGATAGTAATCACAATCAAACAAAAATAGCAAGAATAGATGAGGCATTGTCAACAATAGAGTACAATGAACAAAACTTACCAACAAAAGTAGTAGATTTTGACGGAAAATATGTGATACATGAATACGATTCTAAAGGAAACATAATAAAAACAACAAATAATGCAGGAATTACAAATCAATATTCATATGATTCACTAGATAGATTAGTAAGTAGAACAGACCCAAATGGAAATACAACTACATATACATTTGATGGTGCAAATATCACATCTATTACAGATGCAAACGGAAACACAAGCAAAATATACTACAATGCAATGAACCAAGTAACAGGACTTGAAAACGCAAAAGGTGAAATAAAAAGAATAACATACAACAAAAATGGTGATAAAACACTAGAACAATTCCCAGATGGTACAACAAATTCTTATATTTATGATGCAAAAGGAAGAATGGTTGCAACAATAGATGCAAAAGGAAATAAAATAGAATTTCAATATGATGAAGCAGACAATGTAGTAAAAGCAATAAAACCAGATGGTGGAATTATAACAAGAAACTATGATGCAAACAAAAATAAAATATCCGAAATAGATGAATTAGAAAGAACAACAACATATCAATATGATTCATTAGATAGACTAATAAAACAAACAGACGCAAATGGAAATGAAACAAAATATGAATATGATAATTCTAATAATATAACAAAAATAACAGATGCATTAGGACATAGCACACAAATGAAATTTAACACAATAAATAATGTAATGTTAGAAGAAACAGATGCAAACAACAACACAGCAAAATACGAATACAACGTTATTGGATTATTAACAAAGAAAACAGATAAAGATGGATTAGTAACAGAAATTGTATATGATGATGCAAACAGAATAAAAGAACAAAAACTACCAACAGGAGAAAATATAACATATACATATGACAATAACGGAAATGTGTTAAAAATAGAAAGCAATTCTGGAAGAAATTACACATACGAATATGACAAATTAAACAACATAACAAAAGTAATTGATGCATTAGGAAATGAACAATCAATTTCTTATGATGCAGCTCAAGACATAAAAGAAATAACAGATGTAAATGGAGAAATAACAAAATACACATATGACTCAATGGGAAGAGTAGCGCAAATACAAAATCAATTAAACAATATAGAAAAATTTGCTTATGATGCAAATGGAAATCAATCACAATATACTGATTTTAATGGTAATAACACAAAATATGAGTATGACAGTCTAAACAGAATAAATAAAAAAATAGATGCACTTGGAAACACAACAAAATATGAATATGATAGCATAGGAAATCTAGTAAAAGAAACAGATGCGCTAGGAAACTCAATAAATAGCGAATATTCAGTAAATAACCAATTAACAAAAGTAACAGACGCAAAAGGAAATGTTTATAAATTAGAATATGATGGAGTAGGAAACAACACAAAAATAATAGATGCCAAAGGAAATGAAACTACACTAGAATATGATAATGAAAACAACTTAATAAAAACAACAAATGCCGCTGGAACTGTAACAAATTACGAATATGATGCAGTAGGAAGAATTACATCTGTAAAAGATAGCACAGGAAATAAAATCAATTACAGCTACGATAAAGGAAGACTTGTAAAATTAGAAGACAACATCGGAAGAACAATAGAATATGAATATGATTTAGCTGGAAATATAACAAAAATAAAAAATTATGATGACACTATAACAAAATATGAATATGACCTATTAAACAGATTAACCAAAACTACAGACCCAGAAGAAAAAACAACAACATTTGAATATGATAAACTAGGAAATCTAATTCAAAAAACAGATAGTACAGAAAGAATTTGGAAATATGAATATGATAAATTAGGAAATATCAAAAAATCAACTGACCCACAAAATGCAGTAACATCATTTGAATATGATGCAAATAATAATTTATTAAAAACAATAAATGCATTAGGAAAAACTAAAACATATACATATGATGCTTTAAACAGAATAACAAATATAGTAAACGAAAACGAAGCGGAAACAAAAATAGGTTATGATGCATTAAGCCAAATAACATCAGTACAAAAACCTGAAGGCGGAATTATAACAAGACAATATGATGCAAATAAAAACAAAATAAAAGAAATAGACGAATTAGGAAACGAAACAAATTACACTTATAATGAACTAGATAATCTTGTACAAGCCATAAATCCTAATGGAGCAACAACAAATTATGAATATGACGTATTAGGAAACATTACAAAAATAACAGATGCATTAGGAAATGTTACAAACAATAAAGTTGATGCAAACGGATTATTACAAGAAAAAACTTTAGCAAATGGAGCAAAATACACATATTCATATGATGAGGCAAAAAGACTAACAAAAATTTCTGCACCAGAAGGAGTAGAAAAATCATTTAAATATGATAAAGCAGACAATCTAGTAGAAGAAATCGATAGTAATGGAAATAGCACAAAATATGAATATGACATAATGAAAAGACTAAAAGGCGTAACAGATGCAAATGGAAATAAAACAAGTTATGAATATGATGCAAAAGGAAACTTATCATCAGTGATAGACGCCAAAGGTGCAATCACAAAATATGAATACAACATAGTAGATGAACTAGAAAAACAAGTTGATCCAACAGGAGTTGTAACAACATTTGAACATGATATTTTAGGAAATGTAACAAAACAAGATAGGTCAGGTGGAAGAATTACAACATATGAATATGATAATGTTGGAAACCTAGTAAAATCAACAAACGCATTAGGAAATAGCAAACTATATACATATAACAAAGAAAACCAATTAACATCAAA
>CAMPBS010000030.1 GCA_946639585.1 uncultured Clostridium sp.
CAGAAAGGTGGTATTTAAATGAAAGTTAAAGAATGTATGTGTACACAAGTAGCATGTGTTACACCACAAGACACAATTACAAATGTTGCAAAGGTAATGGAAACAAACCATGTTGGGTGCGTTCCAGTATGTGAAGGTTCGCAACAAATATGTGGAATTATTACAGATAGAGACATCGTATTAAGAGCAGTAGCAACAGGGAAAAATCTTGCTCAAACAATGGCAAGTGAAATAATGACAACAAATCCATATACTTGTAAACAAGATGAAGATATGCAAAAAGCACAAGACACAATGACTCAAAATCAAGTAAGGAGACTACCAGTATGTGATAATCAACAAAGAGTAATAGGAATGCTTACTTTTGGCGATATTGTAAATAATGGCCAAGAATTAGGACAAGAACAAGTTTGTCAAACTGTTGAAGGTATATGCAATTGCAATGGCCAATTCAAAAATGCTGAGTAGACTTTTCGACTTTTTGCGACTCTTTGGGACACTCCCTAAAAGTCTAAAGTTATTAAAATGTATAAAAAAGCTTAATACTTAATTAAAAGTCTTAAGCTTTTTTGTATATCTCTACAAAAACTGCATATAATTATACTTAGAGGTGATTTTGTGATAGTAGATGTCTCATATTGGACAAGGGTATTTAGAAGAATACTAATACTTGCATTAACAATACTTGGGCTATTTCTTGCATTTAAATTATCAGTATTTTACATGCCATTTTTAGTTGCATTCATAATATCTTTAATGGTAGAACCGCTAATTAGATTTTTAATGAAAAAAACAAAGGCAACAAGAAAATGTAGTTCAATAGTAATATTTGTAGTGGTTTCAGCAATAATATTAGGCACTTTAATATGGGGGATAATAACACTATTTTCAGAAGCATCGAATCTTTTACAAGGTTTAAATGATTATGTAGATAAAGCTTATAAGCTGTTTCAAGGTTTTCTAAATGATTTGGATTTGAATAAAATAAATGTATCAGAACAAGTTTTAGGAATAATACAAAATTCAACAGATGGAATACTAAATGGGATTTCAACATGGGTTAGAGGATTCCTAAATGGAGTAATAAATGTTGTAACATCAATACCAACAATATCAATATATTTTGTGATAACAGTAATGGCTCTATATTTTATATGTGTAGATAAAGTCTATATTTTAGACCAAATTGAACACCATGTACCATCATTATGGGTTAAAAAGGTTGGAATACACATAAGGCAAATTACAAAAATACTTGGGGGATATTTAAAAGCACAGGCGACACTAATTTTTGTTTCATTTTTAGTTTCGTTAGTTGGACTATATATTCTAAAATTTGTTGGATATGCAATAGAATACCCATTACTAATGGCACTATTCATAGGATTTGTAGATGCACTTCCAATTCTAGGCTCAGGAACAGTAATGGTACCATGGGCAATTGTTGCAGGACTAAATGGAGATATTAATTTGGGAATTGCAATAATAGTTTTACTAATAATAATGTCAGTAGTAAGACAATTCTTAGAGCCAAGATTAGTTAGCAAAAACATAGGAGTACATCCAATATTTACCTTAATTGCAATGTATACAGGGTTTAAATTCTTTGGAATACTAGGCTTATTATTTGGACCAATCATTCTAATAATTTTTAAAAATGTTTTTGCAACATTAATTGATGATGGAGTATTGAAGTCTATATTTGATAGGAGATGAACTTTTTAAGGGTGTCCCAAAAAGTTTTTAAAATTTGACTTTTATCAGTATATTTGATATTATTTTAATATAAAAAAGGCTATATAGTCTTTTTTTAGTTTTTAAATTTAGCATAGTATAATAACTATAATACAAAGGGAGGAAAAATATAATGGAAATCTTAAAAGTTGAAAACTTAACTAAAATATATGGAAAGGACGAATCTCAAGTTGTTGCTTTAGATAATGTATCATTTTCGGTAGAAAAAGGTGAATTTATAGCAATAGTAGGAGCATCTGGAAGTGGTAAATCAACATTACTACATATAATTGGTGGAGTTGATAGACCATCAAGTGGAAAGGTTTATATAGATGGAAAAGATATTTTTGGTTTAAATGATGATGAACTTGCAATATTTAGAAGAAGACAAGTTGGATTAATTTATCAGTTCTATAACTTAATTCCTATTTTAAATGTTGGTGAAAATATATCATTACCGCTTTCGTTAGATAATAGAAAAGTTGATGAAAATGAGTTAAATAAAATGTTGAAATTATTAGGTTTGGAAAACAGAAAAGAACATTTGCCAAATGAATTATCTGGTGGACAACAACAAAGAACAAGTATTGGAAGAGCATTAATTACAAATCCAGCAATAATTCTTGCAGACGAACCAACTGGAAACTTAGATACAAAATCAAGTGAAGAAATAGTATCATTACTAAAAAAATCAAACAAAGAATTAAATCAAACTATAATAATGATTACACATAATATGGAAATCGCTAAGTCAGCTGATAGAATAATAAAAATAGCAGATGGAAAAATTGCTGAATAGGAGGTTTAAAATGGGAATACTTAAAAATTTTACTATAAAAAATTTAAAACTTAACAAAAAAAGAACAATAGTAACGATAATAGGTATAATGCTATCGGTTGCGCTTATAACATCTGTTGCGTCAATTTATATTAGTGGAATAGCATCATTGATAAATTTTGAAAAACATGAAAAAGGAAACTTCCATTTATCATTTTATGATGTTCCGTATAAGGATTTAGAATCATTTGAGAATAATAAGAAAGTTGAAAAGTTTTTTATAAAACAAAACATAGGTTATGCAAAATTAGAGAATTCACAAAACGAACATAAACCTTATGCACATATTGAAAGCTTCACAAAAGAGGCATTGGAAAACTTGTCTGTTAAACTTGTTGAGGGAAGAATGCCAGAAAATGAAAATGAAATATTAATACCAACACATTTAAAAACAAATGGTAGAATAAGCCATTCTGTTGGGGAGTCGCTTACATTAAATATTGGAGAGAGAGTAAGAGATGGAGAAAAATTAGCACAATTTGATTCTTTTAGTGCTGAAGATCCAGAACAGATAATAAATACCAAAAACAGTACATATAAAATAGTAGGAATAATTGAAAGACCAGCAACTAATATTGAAGGGTATTCGGCTCCTGGTTACACATTTATAACATATTTGGACAAAGTAGATACATCAAAAAAATGTGATATATATGTTAGATATACTAAGCAAGCTTTAGAAGAAAAATCGTTTATAAATATCAAAGATTTAAAATATGAAATGGATACTAATGAGTATTTAATTGGGCTTGAGTTGGATCCTCTAAAAGTAAGCGGACTAGGACAAATAGGGATTGTTGCCGCAATAGTTTGTGGAATAATAATTATTACATCTGTATTTTGTATAAAGAATAGTTTTGATATATCAATTACTGAAAAAACTAGACAATATGGAATGTTAAGAAGTATTGGAGCAACAAGGAAACAAATAAGAAAAAATGTATTTTATGAAGCATTTATTTTAGGGGGGATAGGAATTCCTTTAGGAATATTATTAGGATTGTTAGCATCATTTATCTTAATAATTATAAGCAATGCTTTATTAAAAGATATGCTGACGCAAGGACTAAAACTAGAATTTGAGATTTCTTGGATAGCTATTTTAATTTCAATTATATTAGGAATAGTTACAATTTATTTATCAGCAAGAAAGAGTGCTAAAAAGGCATCTAAGATAACTCCAATTGATGCTATAAGAAGTAATGACAGCATTAAAATCAAAGCAAATAAAGTAAAATGTCCTAAAATAATTAATAAAATATTTGGAATTGGCGGAGAAATATCATATAAAAACTTAAAAAGAAATAAGAAAAAATACCGTACAACAGTTATATCTATTGTTGTGTCTGTAGCTACTTTTATTGCTTTATACTCATTTGTGAATTCAACATATTCTACAACTAGAAAAACATTTGACTTCACAGAGTATAATATAGATATTTCAGCAGATATAGAAAATAACCCTGAATTATACAACAAAATGCTTGATACAACAAAAATGGAAGATGTAGAAAAATACATTACATTAAGAACAGATGGAATAGTAGTTTATAATCCTAAATATTCAGAAAAATTTAAACAATTAACTACTGCCACTCTAAATAATGAAATTGAGGACTATGAAGAAAATCAAGATGATCACAAATACATTAAAATAACAAGTATTGGAGATAAGGGGTATAGAGAGTATTTGAATAGACTAGGTTTGAATTATGAAGAATACAAAAATAAAGGGATTATGGTAGATATTAAAAAAATAGAAATATTTGATGCGAAAAATCAAACCATAGAAAATGTTCAAGTTCATGAATTTGATTATAAAGTTGGCGAAAAACTATCAGGACTAGGCGGTGATGGTTCTTCTGACATAACTGTGGAAATAGGACATATTGCAGATGAAAAACCATTTACATTGTCAAGATATGAACAAAGCCAAATAATTGTTAGTGATGAGTGGTTTGACAATAATATAAAAAAGAAAAACGATTATTTGACAGTGTATATAAAGACAAAAAATCCAAATCAATTACAAGAAAAAATAGAGAACAATCTAAAAGGTTTTGAGTATAGTATAAACAACTCAGATGAAAGCGTTACAATGATGGAAAACTTATTTACATTAATTTCTATATTCTTGTATGGATTTATAATAGTAATATCATTAATTGGAATAACAAATATATTTAATACAATAACAACAAATATGGAATTAAGAAAAAGAGAATTTGCTAGTTTAAAATCCATAGGAATGACAACAAAAGAGTTTAGAAGAATGATAAGATTAGAAAGTATATTTATGGGAGTAAAAGCTCTGCTATTTGGTATTCCAATAGGCATAATATTATCATATTTAATTAATAACAGCATGACAGTTAATGTAATAGGCAGATACGAGCTACCAATACTGGCAATAATAATTTCAATAATTGCAGTATTTGCACTTATTATGTGCATTATGAAATATTCGATAAATAAAATAAATAAACAAAATATTATTGAAACAATAAGAAATGAAAATATCTAAATAGAATACTTAAAACTGCCAAAAGGTTTGTTCCTTTTGGCAGCTTTTTTAATTATTAATCAATTTTTTAATTTCTGTATATAAGTAAGGTTTAAATTCATCTATTGGAAGAGGTTCTTTATATAAAATAGAATTGAAACATGTTGAACTTACAAGTTCAATTATCATATATAAAGTGACTTCTGGATTTTCTAATTTAATATTCTGTTCTTTAATACCATTTAAAAATAGTTCTAATATTGTATTGTTTTCGGTTTCATTTTTTTGGTAAAGTTCATTAATTGTTTTTGTATAAATTCCCCAAGACAAGTTCTTTGAAATGAATTGAAGTAATAGTTTATTTTTTTCTAAATAGTTTATTATATAATCAACTATAAAAATTACTTGTTCATCTAATTTATTTATATCTGTTTTTTTCAATTTTTTATAAGCATCATTAAATAACTTATTGGATTTTTTTGCAATAAGTTTATTTCTAATATCATATTTATCTTTAAAATAAGTATAGAATGTGCCTTTTGCAACTCCTGCATCATCTACAATTTCTTGTATTGATGTATCTTGAAACCCTTTATTTATAAAAAGTTTAAAGCCACTTTCTAATAATTTTGATTCTTTTTCTGGTTCTTTTTTTACATCTTTTTTCATTTTTAAATAATCTCCTTTTTTGAGATAGTTGCAAATGAAATATCATGATTTTTGCAACTTATAATAAAATAGTAACATAAAAATGACTAAAAGTCAATAAATTTAATAAAAACTATTGACTTTTGGTCAATACGGTAATATAATATAGCACAGAAATTGACCAATGGTCAAAAAGAAAAGGCAAAATGCTTATAAATAAATACAAAAAAGAAAGGAGTTTTTTAAAAATGCAAAAGTTTGGTGAGTTCGTGGTAAAGCATAGAAAAATAATCCTAATTATAGCTCTTGCATTATTAGTTCCTTCATTTTTAGGAATGAAAGCGACAAGAGTAAATTACGATATTTTAACATATTTACCAGGAAATATTAAAACAATTCAAGGAGAAAATATTTTAACAGAAGACTTTAATATGGGGGCATATTCCATAGTAGTTTTAAAAAATATGCCAGCAAAAGATATCTTAAAATTAGAAGAAGATATCAAAAATAAAATTGAAAATGTTGAGTTATGCGTAAGCGTGGCTGATGTAACAGGAGAAACATTTCCAATAGAAATGCTTCCGGATGACTTAACAGACAGAATTTACAAAAATAATGAAACACTTTTATTAGTAACATTTAAAAATGCAATATCTTCAGATGAAACAATGGAGTCAATTCAAAAATTAAGAGATATTACAAACGAAAATGTAATGATTTCTGGAATGTCAGCAACATTGTTAGATACAAAAGAATTGCTAGAATCTGAAATGACAATTTATGTAATAATTGCTGTAATCTTATGTTTAATAATTTTAACAATTGCATTAGATTCATTTGCAGCACCTGTGTTACTACTTGCAAATATAGGATTTGCTGTATTGTTCAATATGGGAAGTAATATAATGTTTGGACAAATATCCTATATTACAAAAGCGATTAGTGCTGTACTGCAATTAGGTGTAACGATGGACTTTGCAATTTTCTTATATCATACTTATATAGCAGAAAAGAAAGGTGAAAAAGACATAAACAAAGCAATGGCATCAGCAATTGCTAAAACATTAGTATCAGTTTTGGGGAGCTCTTTAACAACAATAGCAGGATTTATTGCTTTGTGTGGAATGAGCTTAACACTAGGTTCAGACATTGGATTGGTTATGGCAAAAGGTGTAGTATTTGGCTTAGTTTGTGTTGTAACAATTTTGCCATCATTATTATTGATGTTTGATAGAGTAATAGAAAAAACAAAACATAAAGAACTTATGCCTAAATTTACAAGACTATCAGATTTTATAATTAAACATCATATAGCATTTATTGTATTATTTGTAATATTACTACCAATAGCTTTTTTTGGTTATAAAAATACACAAGTTTATTACAAGTTAGACTCATCATTACCAGATACTTTACAAAGTGTATCAGCTAATAAAGAAGTAATAAATGAATTCAAAATAGTATCACCAGAATTATTGATGGTAGATAGTAATTTGAGTAATGAACAAGTTAATAAAATGCTTGATGAAATTGGAAAGGTTGATGGAATTGACTGGGCGTTAAGTCTAACAAAGCTTGAAAAAGAAGGAATACCAGAAGATATTCTTCCAGATGAAATAATTTCTAAAGTTAAAAATGATAAATATAAAATCATAGTAATAAATTCATTGTATGAAATGGCAACACCTGAAATAGATAGTCAAATAAAACAAGTAAATGAAATAATTGCAAAATATGATGAAAATGCAATATTAGCAGGTGAAGGACCATTAATGAATGACCTAGTAACAGTTGCAGACCATGATTTTAATAGTGTTAATGTAATTTCAATAGTTGTTATATTTGTATTGATGTTCTTTGTACTAAAATCAATTGCGTTACCTATAATTTTAATTGGAGTAATTGAACTTGCAATATTTATAAATATGGGACTTCCATTCTATACAGGAACAATAATACCATTCATTTCTTCAATAGTAATAGGAACAATACAATTAGGGGCAACAATAGATTATGCAATTTTGATAACAACAAAATATGTAGGAAAACGTAAAGAAGGTTTAGACAAAAAAGACGCGGTACATTTTGCATTATCAACATCAATTGGCTCAATAGTAGTAAGCGGTTTATGCTTCTTTGCTGCAACATTTGGAGTAGGTATGGTTTCAAAACTTGAAATGATTGCTTCACTATGTTCACTAATGGCAAGGGGAGCAATTGTAAGTATGTTTATAGTTGTGTTTATGCTACCAGCATTCTTAACATTATTCGATAAAGTTATTTGCAAAAGCACAATTGGCATGCGCAAAATTCGCAATTAATTATATATATATAATGGTAAAATATATGAATTTTCAAAACCTTGGTGTCGCAACCTTCAATCTTAAAATTACCGCAAACTGCCAATTTCTAATAGCTCTTCGCTATAAGAAATTGTATGTTTGCACTAATTCTGCTGAGGGTTGCTCCAGTCGCCCTGCGCTTCGCTCCGGTTGATCGCTTACGCGGTTTTGTAAATTAATATATTTTACCTCTTAAAATAAATAATGATGGAGGAAAATAAAATGAATAAATTTGGAAAGAAAATAATTGCAAGTGCAATGGTAATAATGCTAGGAGCATATACATTACCAATATATGCATTTGCCAATGAAGAAGCGGTTTATACTAAGCTGGATGCTGAAGGTAAAAGCTACAAAGCAATAGTTACAACAAAAGAAAACGAAGAAATTAAACAAGAAAAATCAGACAAAGAATTGCCATTAGAAACAAAAATAACATACACATTAGATGGAAAAGAAATATCAGCAAAAGACTTAGCAGGTAAAAGCGGTAAAGTTTCTATAAAAATAGAATACAAAAATAAATCAGCAAAAGAAGAATATATAAATGGAAAATATGTAACAATGTATACACCATTTGTTGTTGCAGTTGGATCAATAATAGATACAGATAAAAATAAAAATATTGAAGTTAGAAATGGAAAAGTAATTGACAATGGAGATAAAGCAATAGTTGCAGGTATCGTAATGCCAGGATTAGAGGAAAGTTTAAATCTTACTGGAGAATTAGCAGATATAGAAATTCCAAGCAATATAGAAATTACAATGGATTCGACAGATTTTGAAATGAAAAACATAATGTCTTATGCATCTCCAAGAATTATTGAGAAAGACATTAATTGGAGTAAATTAGATGACTTATTTGACAAAGCAAATCTTTTAAAAACATCAATTGATCAAATAGAAGAAGGAGCAAATACTTTAAGAGATGGAATTTCAACATTAAATGATGGAGCTAATCAATTAAATGATGGTGCTAGTAAATTAGATAATGGAGCTGCACAATTAAACAATGGAGCAACAGCTTTAAATAATGGGATTTCTGAATTACAAGCAGGAGTTACAAATGCAGGTGCAGGAATATCAAACTTAAAGGAAGGTACTTCAGGAGTTGCGACAGGTGCAGAACAAGTAAATGCAGGAGCAAAGAGCCTAAAAGATGGTCTTAATACATTAAATGGAAAAACACAAGCGCTTGAAACAGGAATGACCACGATTTCAACATCTGTAAGTCAATTATATGCTGGTGCTAAAGAGATAAAAAATAGTGTAAGTGCTATGGCAAATGAATTAAGTGCATATGCTAATAAAGCAGAAGAATTAGAACAACTAATTACGGCAAATAAAGGAATACTATCAACAGTTGAAGAAGGAAGCCAACTTGCGGTTGTTTTACAAAAAAATATACAAGCATTAGAGGCTGAAAAAGCATTATTGCAAAAAACTTCTCAAATTGGAAAATTAGTTGAAGGGGTAACAAAGGTTTCAGGCGGATTAGACCAATTAAATGAAAATACAGTAAAATTACCACAAACAGCTAAAGAACTTTCAGGGGGAATAGCTCAATTATCAGATGGAGCAACAAATTTAGCATATGGAACATCTGAATTAAGTAATGGTGCAAAACAATTAGATGGTGGGGCTACACAACTTGTAAATGGTGCAACAGCATTAAAAAACGGAGTAAATAGCCTAAAAGCGGGAGCTGGTCAGTTACAAAATGGAACAGGAGATTTGTCAGCAGGTGCAAAACAATTATCAGAAGGAACAACAAGTTTAGTTGATGGAACAAATAAATTAAAAGATGGAAGTGCTCAATTAGCAGAAGGAATTCACAAATATAATGTTGAGGGAATAAGTAGAATTGCAAAATTCATCAATGGTGATTTATATAATTTAAAAATTAGAGCACAAAGATTAGAACAATTATCAAAAGATTATAATAAATTTAATTCAGATAGTGCAAGAGATGAAGTTAAATTTATTTCAATAATCGATTCAATAAAAACAAGTAAAAAAGATGAAGAAAAACAAGAAATTGTAAAGGAACTAGGCCAAAAT
>CAMPBS010000031.1 GCA_946639585.1 uncultured Clostridium sp.
AAAGGCCAAAATCTAAATGCAACAGTGCTTTCAATCTTCTCCAATGGCACACATCCAAAACTTCTACAATCTGTACTATGATTTCTGTTGTCCCCCATAGCAAAAACGCAATTTTCTGGAACAACAAAATCAGAAAATCCAACACCTACAACATCTGTTACAACACCTGGTTGTAAATAATCTTCTTGTAATTCTTTTCCATCGATATATACTTTTCCATTTTCTATTTTAACATGTTCCCCTGGAAGTGCTATTACTCTTTTTATATAGCTTCTTTTATCCCCCATTTCCAAGAATTCATTTACAAACCATTCCCAACCTTGTCTATCATAAAATTTAGCCACTGGATTTTTAATATCTATTTCGCTTTCGCTATAACTAATTTTTCTTGGTTCTTCAAAAGTGATTATCTCTCCTCTTTGAGGTAGTGTATGTGTTGTTCTTCCCCATCTGTTAAGCCATAACCTTTGATTTTGCTCTAATGTTGGGTACATTGATACTTGTTTTACAACAGTTGGTGTACCTATAAAAAATCTAAATAATAATGCTAAAACAATTGCAATTATAATGCAACCTATCCATTCTAATGCATTCTTTATCTTTGGATCAAGTTTATTCACTAAAAAATCATCTCTTTTCATAAAAATCTATTTGATTATATCATATCTTTTGGTTTTTAGCAAGATTTTGAGGCATTTCATATAAGTTAACAATTTGCTATTTATCAGCATCAATTCCACCAAATTTGTCAAAAGGCCAAAATCTAAATGACACTGTACTTTCAATTTTTTCTAATGGAATACATCCAAAACTTCTACAATCTGTACTATGATTTCTGTTGTCTCCCATAGCAAAAACACAATTTTCTGGAACAATAAAATCAGAAAATCCGACACCGATAACATCTGTTACAACACCTGGTTGTAGATAGTCTTCTTCTAACTCTATTCCATCAATATAAACTTTTCCACCTTCAATTTTAACATGTTCTCCTGGAAGTGCTATAACTCTTTTGATATAACTTCTTTTATCTCCCATTTCTAAAAATATATCTACAAACCATTCCCAGCCTTGTCTATCATAAAATTTAGCTACTGGATTTTTAATATTTATTTCGCTTTCGCTATAGCTAATTTTACTTGGTTCTTCAAAAGTAATTATCTCTCCTCTTTTTGGTAGTGTATGTGTTGTTCTTCCCCATCTGTTAAGCCATAATCTTTGGTCTTGTTCTAATGTAGGATACATAGAAATCTGATTTACAATAGTTGGTTTGCCTATAAAATAACCACCTAATAGTACTATAACCATTGCAATTACAATACAACAAATCCATTCTAATGCCCCTTTTACCTTTGGGTCAAGTTTATTCAATTTAAGCACCTCTTTCCATATTTTTGTTAAAAAGCAATTAATTCTTTGTAGGTATTTTTATTACAACTTCTGTTCCTTGTCCTACAACACTTTTTATATCAATACTTCCACCGTTTTTATCTAATATTTCTTTTGCTATTGAAAGGCCTAAACCTGTTCCTCCCATTTCTCTTGTACGAGCTTTATCAACTCTGTAGAATCTTTCAAATATTCTGTTTAAGTCTTCTTCTGGAATACCTATTCCATTATCAAACACTTTTATATATGCATCATTATATACAAAGCCTACATATATTTTGATTTCTCCACCATCTTTTGTATATTTTATACTATTTGTAAGAATATTCAAAACAACTCTTTCTATTTCATCTTTGTCAGCATAAACCGGTGGAACATCTGCTGTTACAAAACAATTAACAGAATGGCTTTTCTTTTTTATCTCAATAGCAAGCTTGTCCTGACACCTTTTTACTAACTCTCCCAAATCAAATATTTCTTTTTCTGTCTTTTTCTTTTTGCTATCATATCTTGAAAGAGTTAATAAATCTGTAACTAATTTTGCCATTCTTCTAGCTTCTGTTGCAATTACATTTAAAAACTTATCTTGTGTTTCCTTGTCATACTCTCCTTCTAGCAATGTATCTGCATATCCCATTATTGAAGTAATTGGTGTTTTTAACTCATGTGATACATCTGCAACAAATTCTTTTCTCATGTTATCAAGTTTTACATGTTCTGTAATATCCTGAACAACTGCAATTACCCCATCTGGTCTATCATCTTGATTTTTAAATGGTGCAAAATAAATATTTATAAATTTATCATCAACTTCAACTCTTTGTTCAGATGAAGTCCAATTTTCCAAATATATTATTTTTTCCATATTAATATCTAATTTAAATTTATTGAAAATATCCTCAAATGTTGAATCTTCTGGGCCTATACTTAATAATTTTTTTGCTTCAGGATTTATTAAGATTATCTCTCCAGTCATATTAAAAGCAACAATTCCATCTGTCATGTGTCTTAAAATTGTTTCAATTTGATTTTTCTTTGTTGAAACTTCATTCAATTGTTCTTTTAATTCTTTTGTCATTAGTCCAAAAATTTCATCAGCATTTTCTAGATTTTCTTTTTTAATCGTTTTCTTGCTATCTTCTTTATTTTGAATATTTTCAGCACCTTTAATCAATCTGTTTATTGGGTAAATAACAAATTTTGAAAGATAATATCTTATTAAAAAAGCAATTATAAGAAATGCTACAACTCCTATAACAAGGGTTACTTCCGAATTTGTTCGAACTTCTTCAACTTTTGCAGTTAATTCCGCAGAATTATTTGCTAAATCATTCAAAAGCATTATATTTCTTACCCCTACTCCGGCTATTAAAATTAGCCCACATAAAAGCATTACTAGTATTATTTTTGATTGTATATTTTTAAACATTTTACTTATCCTCTTTATATTTTATTTTAAGTTATTTTTATTAATAAGTGCTAAAATCTCCTGAAAAATCTTATCTTGAGTATCTTTTATTGAAATACTATAAGCACTATCTCCCATAACTTTAAGTTTTTCCTTATCTGAAACAATTTCTGTTATAGTATCATTTAAAAGCTTTCCATTTAAATCATCATTTACAATAATTTTTGCTGCATTTATTTTTTCTAGAACTTTTGCATTATACATTTGATGATTGTTACTTACATTTGGCAATGGTACTAATATTGAAGCTTTTCCCAAATTTGATATTTCTGTAATTGTCATTGCTCCGCTTCTAGCAACTATTAAATCCGCAACATTCATCACTTTTTCCATATCATAGATATATGGTACAACTTTCATATTTTCTATATTTTCAATATCAATATTTCCTAAATTTTCTTTTATAATGTCATATTGTTTAGGACCAGTTGCCCAAATAACTTGATAATTTTTATTAAGTTTTTCCTTAATAATTTGAGTTAATGCTTCATTTATTTTTTGAGCTCCTTGACTTCCTCCATACACTAAAACTATTGGTTTTGACGAATTCAAGCCATTTTCTTTTATTATTTCATTTTTTTCATTTATTCCATAATTTTGTTTTTTAATTTTTACAGGTGTCCCCGTGCAAACTACTTTCTTTGCATCTGGTATTCTATCTTTTGCATCTTGGAAAGAAACCAAAATTGTATCTGTTCTTTTTGCCAGCATCTTAACAGCCTTCCCTGGAAATGCATTACTTTCATGTAAAAGTGTTGGAATACCTTGTTGACTTGCTGCGGTAATAACAGCTCCACAAATATATCCCCCTGTTCCAATTACAATATCTGGTTTAAATTCTTTTACAATTTTTTTAGCTTGACCTAAGCCTCTAAATGTTTTATATAGTTTTTTTAAATTATCAAATGAAATTTTTTTGCTTAAACCATAAGCTTCAATTGTTTTTAGTTCATATCCTGCTCTTGGAACCAAATCATTTTCCAAACCTCTTGTTGTTCCAATAAAGATTATCTCTGAATTTGGTTGTTCTTGTTTTATTTTATTTGCTATTGCTAGCCCTGGATTTATGTGTCCAGCAGTACCTGCCGCTGCAACTATAACTCGCATTTGATCACCTCTTTTTTTAATTACATTATATTCCAAATTAACTAGATTAACACAATTTTTTACCATTCACATTTTACACTAAATATAAAAAAATCTCAATAGAAATTGAGATTTTTTTATGCAGTTTTATTACTAGCTCTTGAGATATTTAGCAGTATTCCCATCTCGCAAAGTAGCATAAAGAGGGCAGTTCCCCCATAGCTAAAGAACGGTAGTGGCATACCAGTAACTGGCATTGAAGATGTAACAACTGCTATATTAATTATAACTTGTATTGCAACTAATGCTGTTATTCCAACTGCAACCAAGCTTCCAAACATATCCGGAGCTTTCATTGCAACTAGAACCCCTCTCCATATAAAAATTGCAAATAATATTATAACAATTGCGCAACCTATAAATCCTAATTCTTCTCCTAAAATCGAGAAAATAAAGTCATTATGTGGCTCTGGTATGTATAAATATTTTTGTTTACTCTCTCCTAATCCTGCTCCAAATAATCCGCCTGAACCTATTGCATATAAACTTTGTATAACCTGCCATCCATCTCCTGCTTTATCTTTCCAAGGATCTAAGAAAGTTACAACCCTTTGAAGTCTATATGGAGAAAACATTATTAGTCCTATTATTGCAGGCGCTCCTATCGATCCAGCCGTGACGGCAAAATGTTTGAATTTGCATCCTGCCACTATCATCATTATTGAGCATATTCCAACTATTACTATTGATGCACTAAAATGTGGTTGTAGCATTAATAGCCCTATGATTGGTGCTAGTAAGCACATATGCTTTAGGAATCCCATTTTGTATTCTCCAAGTTCGTCTCTATTTACTGTTAGTATTCCTGCATAGAAGATTATCATAAGTATTTTTACTAATTCTGATGGTTGAAATGATAAGGTTTCGTTTATGTATAGCCATCTTTTTGCACCGTTTACATTTCTTCCTGCTACTAATACTAATAGTAATAGTAATAGTGCTATCCACCATGCATGTTTGTAAAATTTTTGATAAAATCTATAATCTATTTTAGAAATCGCAAACATAGCCACAATCCCTAAAATTGCAAACAATAGCTGTTTTGAAAAATATTTGTAGCTGTCTCCACTTTCTGATAATGCTGATGGTGAACTTGCTGACAATACCATTATTAAGCCTATTGTGAGCAATAAAAGTATTACTACTAAAAGTGGAAAATCCATCGGGTTATTTAAAAAGCTTGAAAAACTTTTTTTCTTTTTTGCCATTTTTTCAGTTCCTTTCTAAACAATTTGTAAACCTAAAACGCATAATGCTAATGTTATTAAGCAAAAGATTATAACAACTTTGTTCTCGCTCCAGCCTGATAATTCAAAATGGTGATGTAATGGAGCCATTTTGAATATTCTTTTTCCAGTTTTTTTGAAATATGCAACTTGCATCATAACTGAAATTGTTTCCAATACAGGAATTAAAGCTATTACTATAAGCAATAAAGGCATTTGTAAATATAATGCCATTCCAGATATTACTCCACCTAAAAGTAGTGATCCTGTATCTCCCATAAATACCTTTGCAGGATGAAGGTTAAACATTAAAAATCCTAATGTTGCACCTATTACGCTACTACCAAAAAATCCTATTTCTGGCCAAAAGTTTTGTATTCCTATTATTGTTAAAGTTGTTATTATTAAAGAACTAACACTAGATGAAAGTCCATCTATTCCATCAGTTAAGTTTATGGCATTAGTAGTACCTAATATTACTAAAATTGCAAATGGTATATAAAAATATATTGGTAATGTTACATATGTTTTTGCTATTGGTATATATGTATCTGTTCCAATTTGCAATCCATATACTAAATAAACTACAAACGCCACAGATATAAGCAATAGTCCAAACATTTTGTAACTTGGTTTTAATCCTTTTGTATTTTTTAAAACTAATTTTTTAAAATCATCTATAAAGCCAACTATTCCAAAGCCTATTGTTAAAATAAGCATTGGAAGTAGTTTGTGAGCTATTTCAGCTTGATTTACGCTATTTAAATATATATACATACCTGTTACAACTATAATCATTGTTGCAATTATTATTATTCCCCCCATTGTAGGAGTTCCTTGTTTTTTCAAATGGGACTGTGGTCCATCATCTCTTTCTATTTGTCCAACCTTTAATCTTTTAAGCTGAGGTATTGTTATTACTCCAGCAATTACTGATACTGTAAAAGATATTAAAAGTATAATTATATTAAAATCCAATTTTCTCAAACCTTTCTATTTCTTTTTTCCTTTGTCTAATCCTTCGATTATTTCATTTACTATTATTCTTTCATCAAATGGGTATTTAACACCATTGATTTCTTGATATGGTTCATGTCCTTTTCCCGCAAGAACTATCAAGTCATTCTTATGAGCCATCTTTATTGCTTCTTTTATAGCCTCTGTTCTATCAACAATAACCTTGTATTTTCCATTAGTTTTCTTAATTCCAGCTTCTATTTGTTTAACTATTTCTTCTGGATTTTCTGTTCTTGGGTTATCTGATGTGATTATTGTAAAATCAGCTATTCTACCAGATATTTCACCCATTATAGGTCTTTTCCCACTATCTCTATCTCCGCCGCAACCAAATACACTTATAACATTTCCTCTTGTATAACCTTTTACTGCTTGAAGTATATTTTCTAGGCTTTCAGGTGAATGAGCATAATCTATCATTATAGGTAATTCTAATTTATTCTTGACTAATTCTGAACGCCCTGGAACTCTAACTTCTAAAAGAGCTTCTTTAATTGTTTCAGCATCTATTCCTAATTTTTTTGCCACGCATATAGCTGCTAAAGAGTTGTAAACGCTGAATCTACCAGGTATTCCAACTTTTACTCTATCGTTTCTTTCTCCAAGTTTTGTTTTAAAATCAACAAATGAATTTGTAATTGTAATATCTCTTGCCATTATTTTGGCTGAATTGTCAATTCCATAAGTTGTAATATCACTTTCTGGAAAAAGCTTTGGAATCTTAGCTCCATATAGGTCGTCTGCATTTATAAATCCTGTTTTACACATTTTGAATAACATCATTTTTGAATTGAAATAATCTTCCATATCTGGATGTTCTTTTTCGCTAATGTGATCTTCTGAAAAGTTTGTAAATAAAACCATATCGAAGTCACAACCAGCAACCCTATGTAATTTCAAGCTTTGTGAAGATACTTCCATTACAACATATTCAACTTTTTCTTCAACCATTTGGCTAAATATTTCTTGAAGTTCTAAACTTTCAGGTGTTGTTCTATCGCTTTCCTTTATCATTTTCCCATTTATATATGTTGCAATTGTTCCAACTAATCCAACATTTTTTCCAGCTTTTTCTAGAATTTCCTTAATCATAAATGTTGTTGTTGTTTTACCTTTTGTTCCAGTAACACCAATCAATTTAAACTTTTTAGATGGATTTCCAAAAAAGTTTCCTGACGCAATTGCTAAAGCATATCTTGTATCTTTTGCCATTATTATTGTAACATCATCTGGAATCTTTAAAGATTTCAAATCACATCCTTCTTGTACCATAACAGCTGTTGCTCCGTTTTCAATAGCACTTTCAATATATTTATGTCCATCAACTGTAAAACCTTTTATTGCAACAAATAAAAATCCCGGCTTTACATTTTTAGAATTCTTTTCTATCCCTGAGATTTCTGTATTTAAGTCCCCTCTAAGTTTTAAGTCTGTAAGACCTTGAAGAATTTTTTCTAATTTCATGTATAATCATCCCTTCAATTTTTATACTAATATATTGAATTCCAAAATTTTAGAAGACAATTTTTTTACATTATATATCTAAATTTTATTTTTGTATAGAGTTTTACGCAAAAAAATCATCTAATATAAATATATTAG
>CAMPBS010000032.1 GCA_946639585.1 uncultured Clostridium sp.
TTAACCCAAGAAGGTTTTGATAAATTAGAGCAAGAACTTAACTACCTAAGAACAGAAAAAAGAGCAGAAATTGCAGAAAGAATAAAAGTTGCACTAGGATTTGGAGATTTATCAGAAAACTCTGAATATGACGAAGCTAAAAATGCACAAGCTGAAAATGAAGCTAAAATAGCAGAATATGAAAATAAAGTTAGACATGCAAAAATAATAGATGAAAAAGAAATTGATACAGAAACAGTACAAATAGGAAATACTGTAAAAGTATTAGATGTTGAATTTGATGAAAAAATCGATTATACAATAGTTGGTTCAACAGAAGTTAATTTAGCAGAAAACAAAATCTCTAATGAATCACCTTTAGGATCAGCATTACTTGGAGCAAAGAAAAATGCAACAGTAGAAGTACATGCACCAGCTGGAATAATGAAATACAAAATATTAGCAATAAATAAATAATAAGACGTTTGGGGACACTCCTAAAAAACCAGGTTTTAAACAAAACCTGTTTTTTTTAGGAGTGTCCCCAAACGTCTCCACAAAATCTGATTTGACAATTGGAATAAAATGTAGTATAATATCTAACAGCAATTGCCGAGAGTGGCAAAGGATGAGATTTTAACACTTTGTTGTTATTTTGCTTTAAAAAAAGCAAATTGTATTAAAGTATGAGATTTGTAAATAATTATATTAGATGGAAAGGAGAGTGTATGATATAAATCATACGTGTTTTTTATGGACGAAAAAAATATAAAAATAACAAACGATAATCAAAATGTAAAGAAAACAAGAAGACCTTATGTAAGAAAAAATCAAAATAATGAGGTAAAAAAAGACAATAATCAAAAAGGAGAAAGACAAAAAAGAACTAGAAACATTAAACAAGAAGATAAGCAAGGGGAAAAGAGAGAATTAGTGCCAGCTAAAACAAACAAAATGGCAAAAACAACAAACAGAACTAAATCTTTAGTTCAAAAAAACGAAACAAAATCAATTACAAATACAAATAATAATAGGTCAATTGCAAAAATGCCAGAAAGAAAAAATAGAAGTATATTAGCTGATACGCCAATTTTCAAAAAATCAAAATTGAAAGTAATTCCACTAGGAGGATTACATGAAGTTGGTAAAAACATTACAGTTTTTGAATATGAAGACGACATGATAATAGTAGATTGCGGAATTTCTTTCCCAGAGGACGACATGCTAGGAATTGACTTAGTTATACCTGATATAACATATGTTGAAAAAAACATAGACAAACTAAGAGGAATGGTAATAACACATGGTCACGAGGATCACATAGGTTCAATTCCATATTTCTTAAAAAAAGTAAATACACCAATTTATGCGACAAAGCTAACATGTGGGCTAATTACAAACAAATTGGAAGAACACAGATTAGTAAATAGTACAAAATTGGTAGAAGTTGCACAAGGACAAACAATTACACTTGGAAAATTTAAAGTTGAATTTATAAGAAGTTCACACAGTATTCCGGATTCTGTAATGCTTGCAATTTACACACCAGTTGGTACAATACTTCATACAGGAGACTTCAAAATAGATTATACTCCAATAGATGGTAAATTAATGGATTTAGGAAGAATTGCAGAAATAGGTAACCAAGGAGTTTTAGCCTTAATGTCAGATAGTACAAATGCTGAAAGAAAAGGATTTACAATGTCTGAAAGTACTGTTGGTAGCTTGTTTGAAAAACTATTTTTACATTGTACAAAAAGAATAGTAGTAGCAACATTTGCTTCAAATGTCCACAGAGTTCAACAAATTGTTAATTCAGCAGTTGCAAATGGCAGAAAAATAGCAGTTTGCGGAAGAAGCATGATAAACATGATTGAAACTGCAAGAAGACTTGGGTATATTGCATGTCCAGAAAATCTATTTATAGATATAGACATGATAAATCAATATACAGACGACCAATTAGTAATAATAACAACAGGAAGTCAAGGAGAACCAATGTCAGCACTAACAAGGATGGCAGCAGGAGATCATAGAAAAGTTAAAATAACACAAAATGACTTAATTATAATTTCTGCAACACCAATACCAGGAAATGAAAAATTCATTTCTAAAGTTATTGATGATTTAATGCAAATAGGGGCAGAGGTCGTATATAGCTCATTAGCAGATGTTCACGTTTCAGGTCATGCATGCCAAGAAGAACAAAAATTAATATTAGCTTTAGCAAAACCAAAATTCTTTATACCAGTTCATGGTGAATATAGACAATTAAAAGCTCATAGCGAAACAGCACAAAGTATGGGGGTTGACAAAGATAATGTTATAATGATGTCAAATGGTAGAGTATTAGAATTAAGCGAAGATGAAGCAAAAATAAATGGAAGCGTTCAAAGCGGAAGAATTTTTGTAGATGGTTTAGGTGTTGGAGATGTTGGAAATATTGTTTTAAGAGACAGACAACATCTATCACAAGATGGTTTAATTGTAATAGTTTTAACAATGGATTCTTCAACAGGAGAAGTAATAGCAGGTCCAGATGTAATATCAAGAGGATTCGTTTATGTTAGAGAGTCTGAAAACTTAATGGATGATGTAAAATCTGTTGTAAAACATGAAATAAGAAAATGTGAAAATCAAGGAATTCGTGATTGGGGAACTATAAAAGCTAACTTAAGAGAGAATTTAAGAGATTACATTTTCATGAAAACAAAGAGAGACCCTATGATTATACCAATTATAATGGAAGTTTAAAAAATAAAAGTCTAGTTATCTAATTTGAGATAATTAGACTTTTAAAATTATGTCAAATTCCGAGAATTTGAAAAAAGTACTTTACAATATAAGGAAAATCTGGTAAAATAAATTAAGATTAAAAAAAACCCCAATTGTTGGGAAAGATTTTTTTAATCTTTTTTTTATTGTTTAAGGAGGAAATTAAAAAGATGAACACAAAGTACATATTTGTAACAGGTGGAGTTGTATCAGGTTTGGGAAAAGGAATAACAGCTGCATCACTTGGGAGACTATTAAAAAATAGAGGTTATAAAGTAACAATTCAAAAATTTGACCCATATATAAATGTGGATCCAGGAACAATGAACCCATATGAACACGGAGAAGTTTTTGTAACAGATGATGGAGCAGAAACAGACCTAGATTTAGGACATTATGAAAGATTTATAAATGAAAACTTAACAACAAATTCAAGTGTTACAATGGGGAAAATCTATTCATCTGTAATTGAAAAAGAAAGAAGAGGAGATTATTTAGGAAAAACAGTTCAAGTAATTCCACATATCACAAATGAAATAAAAGAAAGAATTTATTCTTTTGAAAATACAGATACAGATATAGTAATCACAGAGGTTGGAGGAACAGTTGGAGATATAGAAGGACTTTCAATAATAGAAGCAATCCGTCAAGTTGGACTAGAAAAAAATCCAGAAGATGTTCTATATATACATGTTACATTGTTACCTTATATCACAGGTTCAAACGAAATAAAATCAAAACCGACACAACACTCTGTAAAAGAACTACAAAGTATGGGAATTCAACCTAATATAATAGTTTGCAGAACAGAATTAGACATTCCAGATGGAATAAGAGAAAAATTATCAATGTTTTGTAATGTACGTAAAACAAGTGTAATTCCAAATAAAACAGCAGATTGCTTATATGCTGTTCCACTAATGCTAGAGGAAGAAGGATTAGCAAAAGAAGTTTGCAATCATTTAAAATTAGATAAATACGTTCCAGATAACTCAAAATGGGAAGCATTGGTTGAAAGAATTAGAAAGATTGATAAAGATAACAAAGTTATAGTTGCAATAGTTGGAAAATATGTAAGACTTGAAGATGCTTATATTTCAGTAATGGAAAGCTTATATCACGCAGGTTTTGCAAATGATGTAAAAGTTGAAATAAAATTGATAGATTCAGAAACAATAAATGCAGGAAATGTTGCAGAAAAATTAAACGGAATCCAAGCGGTTGTAGTGCCAGGAGGCTTTGGAAACAGAGGAATAGAAGGAAAAATAGAAACAATAAAATATGTTAGAGAAAACAAAATTCCATTCTTAGGAATATGCCTAGGTATGCAAATGACTGTTGTTGAATATGCAAGAAATGTACTAGGAATTTCTGATGCAAACTCTGCAGAATTTGACGAAAACACTCAAAATCCTTTAATACACATTATGGAAGAACAAAAAGGAATAGACAAAAAAGGTGGAACAATGCGTTTAGGAGCATATCCATGTGTAATAAAAGAAGGAACATTAGCAGAAGAAGTTTATGGAAAAACAGAAATATCTGAAAGACATAGACATAGATTTGAATACAACAATGACTACAAAGAAAGACTAGAAGCGGCAGGACTAATATGTTCAGGAACATCACCAAATGGAAACCTAGTAGAAATAGTAGAGATGAGTAAAAAAGACCATCCATACTTTATAGCAGGACAATTCCACCCAGAATTAAAATCAAGACCAAACAACCCAGCACCACTATTTGTAGGACTAGTAAAAGCAGCAAAAGGAAAAGCAGAGTAATGATTATGGAAAATAATTTTAGTAAATATTTAGAAAAATGTGAGATATGTCCTCACAAGTGTAAAGTTAATAGATTAGATGGCAAGCAAGGTTTTTGCAAATCTGGAAATAATGTTAAAATTGCATTATATTCAACACACAATTTTGAAGAACCATGTATTAGTGGAGAAAATGGCTCTGGAACAGTCTTTTTCTCTAATTGTACAATGAGATGTATCTTTTGCCAGAATTATGAAATTAGTCAATTAGGAAAGGGAAAAGAGATAACAATTGAAGAGCTTGCAAATATATTTATTTTACAACAAGAAAAAGGTGTTGAAAATATAAATCTTGTAACTCCTACAAGCTTTGTGCCACAAATAATAGAGGCTTTAAAAATTGCAAAAGAAAAAGGTCTTAAAATCCCAATTGTGTATAACACAAATGGGTATGAAAATATAGAAACATTAAAAATGCTAGAAGGCTACATAGATATATATTTGCCAGATTTGAAGTACTATTATAATGAACTTGGTAAAAAGTATTCTGGTGTAAATAATTATTTTGAGATTGCTACACAAGCAATTCAAGAAATGTATAGGCAAGTTGGAGAGCCAGTTTTAAATGATGAAGGAATTATGCAAAAAGGTTTGATGATAAGACATTTAGTATTACCAGAAGAAATTGAAAATTCAAAACAAGTTTTAAAATGGATTAAAGAAAATATGAGTGAAAAAATCTTTGTAAGCATTATGGCGCAATACTTTCCAACATATTTAGCAAAAAATGTGGAAAACTTAAATAGAAAATTAACAAAAGAAGAATATGAAGAAATAGAAAACTATGTGTATGAGCTAGATATTGAAAATGGCTATATGCAAGACTTAGGGGACCATGAAGAAGAATATGTTCCAGATTGGGATATGAATAATTGCTAATAAAAAATCCTAGAAAAAATTATGTTTTTTCTAGGATTTTTATTGCACATTTAATTCCATCAACAGCAGCTGTCATAATTCCTCCAGCATAACCTGCACCTTCGCCACAAGGGTATAGTCCATCAATATTTGAAACCAAATTATCATTTCTTAAAATTCTAACAGGAGAAGAAGTTCTTGTTTCTACACCGGTTAAAATGCTATCTGGATGAGCAAAGCCTATTAGTTTGCTATCGAAATGAATTAGACCTTCTTTTAAAGTTTGATTTACAAAATCAGGAAATAAGTCATTTAAATTACAAAGAGTAACGCCTGGTTTATAGCTTGGCTCAACAATTCCAATATGGTTTGATGATTTATTATTTATAAAGTCTTCTACTCTTTGAGCAGGGGCATTGTAATTACTTCCTCCAAGTTTGAATGCTTTCTCTTCTAAATCTTTTTGAAAATACATTCCAGCCAATGGGGAAGTGCCTTCATAATCTTCAGGTGTAATTCCAACTAAAAGAGCAGAATTTGCATTTTTCCCATCTCTAAGGAAATTACTCATACCATTTGTAACAATTGTGTTTTCTTCACTAGAAGAAGCAACAACTTGTCCACCAGGACACATACAAAATGTGTAGCATGAATGACCATTTGGAGAATGGTATGCTAATTTGTATTCAGCAGGTGGAAGTTTTAATTTAGTAATTGTACCATATTGGGCTTTGTTTATTTCACTTTGCAAATGTTCAACTCTAACTCCAACAGAAAAATCCTTTTGCTCCATATTAACGCCTTTTTCGTAAAGCTTTTCAAACGTATCTCTACTGCTATGGCCAATAGCAAGAACTACACTATCTGTTTCAATCTTTTTACTACAATAAACAGCTGTAATCTTGTTATTAGTAAATTCAAAATCTGTAACTTTTTCATTAAATAAAAATTCTCCACCTTGAGAAATAATAAAATTTCTCATGTTTTTTACTATATTTATTAAATTATCTGTTCCAATATGTGGCTTACTCAAATATAAAATCTGGCTTGGAGCACCAAAGTTAACAAATTCTTGAAGAACCTTTTTACAATAAGGGCTGTTAATACCTGTTGTAAGTTTACCATCAGAAAAAGTACCTGCGCCACCTTCACCAAATTGAACATTGCTCATAGTGTTTAGCCTGCCAGTTTTCTTAAATTCTTCAACATCTTTAATACGGCCTTCAACAGGTTTACCTTGTTCAATAACAATAGGTTTAATACCATTTTGAACAAAAGTTAATGCTGCAAAAAGTCCAGCTGGTCCAGCACCTACAATAACAGGGCGTTTACTAGAAATTCGATTCACCTTAATTGGAGGTAATTCTAACCTTTTAACTTTATCTAATTTTTTATATTTATTCTCATCTTTAACATCCAAATCTATCGAATATGTGTAATGAACATCATCTTTCTTACGAGCATCAATAGACTTTTTAGAAATAACAGCATTCAAAACATCACTTTTGTTAATGTTGAATTTCTTAAAACCATATTCAATAACCTCATTTTCAGTTAAATCATCTCTAATTTTCAAATTATTAATTCTAAGCATTGTAAAATCCTTTCTGGTAACCATTTTAACACAAAAAAACCAAAATAGCAATGTAAACCATATGAGGTATAAAAAGGAACACAAATGGTTTACATTTTTCATAATATAAGATAGGTGATATTATGAAAAACTCTTTTATAAATCTATATGAAGATGCAAAAAATATATATGAAAAGGATCCGGCGTGTAGAAGTATAATAGAAGCAATACTTTTATATCCGGGTTTTCATGCATTATTTTTTTATAGAATTTCACACTTTTTTTATTGCAGAAATTTATTTTTTATAGCAAGACTAATATCACAAATTGCAAGACATATTACAGGAATAGAAATACATCCAGGTGCTAAAATAGGAAGAAGGTTATTTATAGACCATGGCATGGGAATAGTAATAGGGGAAACTTCAACAATTGGAGATGATTGCACCATCTACCATAATAGCACATTAGGTGGCACTGGAAAAGACAAGTATAAAAGACATCCAGATTTAGGAAACAATGTAATGGTTGGCTCAGGTGCTAAAATACTTGGACCAATTAAAATTGGTAATAATGTTAAGATTGGGGCAAATTGTGTTGTACTAAAAGATGTTCCAGAAAATTCAACAATTGTGGGGATTCCAGGAGA
>CAMPBS010000033.1 GCA_946639585.1 uncultured Clostridium sp.
AATTTTATGTACTCCAGCAACAAAAACTCTCATGCCTTTGGCACTGGCAGATAGCTGCAAGGTATTAAAGGACACAGCAAAACGGAACAACACGCGCCAGCTTTATGGAGAGGTAGATGTTCAGGAAACAGTAGCTTTGTTAAAAGAAGTTGAGTATGGAAAGACAATAAGAATCAACAGATATATAAAGGCTACATTTTTCCCTAATGGTCATCTCCTGGGGGCAGCGATGATACTTCTTCAGATTCAGTATGAAAAAGAAGATGCTATCAATATCTTGTTTACAGGAGATTATAACAACAAGAACATGTTCTTTGATGTTCCGGAACTTCCTGAATGGGTAAAGAGATTACCTGTGACGATAGTACAGGAAAGCACATACGGTAACATGAATAGTGATGAAATTGTTCCGTGTTTCAAGGAAAATGTTGCAAAAAAGATGGCCAACGGAGGTACAATAATAATCCCGGTTTTCTCACTTGGAAGAAGCCAGGAAGTATTGAAAATCTTAAGAGATATGCAAGATAGCGGTGAACTTGATAGGTCAATTCCAATTTATTTCGACGGAAAGCTTGCCATAAAATACACGCATATATATCTTAAGGATGGTTTTGGATTGAATGGATTTTCAACGGATTTCCTACCTCATGACGTTGTATTCGTGGATGACGACATTAGGGATAAAGTTTTACATTCATCAGAAAGCAAAATCATTGTAACAACCTCAGGAGCAGGCACATATGGACCTGCACCCCTCTATTTTCAAAAGTTTGTGGGAGATTCAAGAACATTAATCCACTTTACTGGTTTTCTTTTCGAAGGAAGCTTGGGTCGTATGCTGAAGGAAAAGCCTGTGGGCGATTTCGTAAAAATTTCCGGTATGCTTTTCAAAAAGTATGCGGAAGTTCAGTATACATCAGAATTCTCTGCTCACGCTAAGGCTGACGAAATGATCGAGTTTATAAATCAATTCACTGACCTCAAAGCAGTTTTAGTTAATCATGGTGAATCTGATGTGAAAGATTTATTTGCCGAAAAGATTGCTGACGAAACGGAAGCAAAAGACGTAGCGGTTCTCGACAGAAGTTATTTCTTCAGAATATCCCCTTGGGGTATAGTAAAAACATTAGCAACCAAATTTATTTAAATAAAGAAGGAGGCACAAAAAGTACAAAGAGGGCTGGAATCAAGCCCTCTTTTCCTGGCCAAAAATAAATAAAAAAATTCAAAAAAATGTTTGACATTTTTTTGTTTGTGTGATATGATATGTAAAAATATAGTTATAGGAGTGATTATAAAATGCCTAGAAAAAGAGAAGAACTAAATAAAAGAGAAAAAGCAATATTAAAATTCATTGAAAAACAAATACTTACAGAAGGTTACCCACCATCAGTAAGAGAAATTGGAAAAGCAGTTGGATTAAATTCAACAGCAACAGTACATGGATATTTAGCAAGACTAGATGAAAAAGGATATATTAAAAAGAAAGATAAAAAAGGAAGAACATTAAGACTATTAAAAGGAAGTGCTGGAGAATCAAAAGTTATGTCTAGCAAAGACTTCTACACACAAAGAGAATTAGTCGATGTTCCAATCATAGGAAAAATAACAGCAGGCGAACCAATATTAGCAGTAGAAAACATAACAGATACTTTCCCAATTCCAATTGATTTTGTTGGAAATTCAGAAAGCTTCATGCTAACAGTCAGAGGAGAAAGTATGATAGAAGCAGGAATTCTAGATGGAGATTACATATTAGTAAAAAAACAAAGCAATGCTAATAATGGAGAAATAGTTGTAGCATTAATTGGAGAAGAAGCAACGGTTAAAACATTCTATAAAGAAAAAGATCATATAAGATTACAACCTGAAAATCACACAATGGATCCAATAATAGTACCAAATTGTGAAATCTTAGGAAAAGTTGCTGGTGTGTTTAGAAAAATGTAATTGGACACAAAAAATTTACAAAAATAATGTTGACAAATTACGCTGTGTTACATAAAATAGTAGCACGGCGTTATTTTATGGAAAATTTAGAAAGGAGTAAATATGTTAAAAGTACTAAAAAATCTAAAAAAATCCTTCATATCTGTTTTTATAATAGTAATACTTTTATGTATTCAAGCTTGGACAGACTTATCATTACCAGACTTTACATCAAAAATAGTTAATAATGGAATACAAGCAGGCGGAATAGAAACACCAATTCCAGAAGTAATAACAAGAGAAAACATGGAATTAATAAAAACATTCTCATCTGAAGAAGATTACAATAATATTATAAAAAATTATGGATTAGTAGGAGAAATTCAAACAAAAGATGAAACAGAAAAAATAGAAAAATATTTTGGAAAAGACTATCAAGTCAAATCTAATATGATATATACATTAAATAATATAGATGAACATGAGAAAAACGAATTAACAAAACTTATGACATCGCCAGTAATGGAATTAGCAATAATATTAGATGAAGAAAAAGCAAACGAATTAAAAGAAAAAATGCTAGAAAATATTCCAGAACCACAAAAACAAATAATAACAAATCTTTCACTAGTAGAAATAATAAAAGCAATGCCTAAAGAACAACTTGCTAAAATACTAGAACAATTCAATTCTCAAATAGAAGCGATGCCTGACTCAATAAAAGAGCAAGCGGCAGTTTCTTCTGTAAAAACAATATATGTAAGCCAAGGAGTAAACACGGAAAAATTACAAAATGATTATATTTTTGTGTCTGGAATACAAATGCTTGGAGTTGCCTCAATTAGCATGATTAGTGCTATTTTAATTATGTTCTTATCAGCAAAAGTAGCAGCAAAATTAGGAAAAACACTAAGAGAAAAAGTATTCAAAAAAGTATTAAGCTTTTCTCGTGCAGAACTAACAGAATATAGTACTGCATCATTAATTACAAGAAGTACAAACGATATACAACAAATACAATCATTAATCGCAATGATGTTTAGAGTTCTTGTATATGCACCAATAATGGGAATAGGAGCATTTATAAAAGTACTAACTCAAAGCGATAATTCAATGGCTTGGATTATAGGTGTAGCAATACTTGCAATATTATTTATAATAGGAACATTATTTATAATAGCTATGCCAAAATTCAAAAAATTCCAATCTTTAATAGACAAAATTAACCTTGTATCTAGAGAAATATTAACAGGATTACCTGTAATTAGAGCATTCAATAAAGAGAAAAAAGAAGAATCTAGATTTGAAAAAGCTAATATGGATATAAGAAAAACAGATACATTTATAAGTAGAGTAATGTCAATGATGATGCCTTTATTAATGTTTATAATGAATTCAACAATGCTATTAATAATATGGTTTGGTGGTCAAAATGTTGACCAAGGAGTTTTACAAGTTGGAGATATGATGGCATTTATACAATATACAATGCACATATTAATAAGCTTCTTATTCATTTCAATGTTATCAATAATGTTACCAAGAGCATCTGTTTCTGCAAATAGAATTGTAGAAGTATTAGAAACAGATCCTAGTATAAAAGATAAAGAACAAACTAAAAAATTCGATGAAAATAAAAAAGGATTAGTAGAATTTAAAAATGTATCTTTTAGATATCCGGATGCGGATACAGAAATATTGGAAGACATAAACTTCGTTGCTGAACCTGGTAAAACAACAGCTATTATTGGAAGTACAGGAAGTGGAAAATCTACGATAGTAAACCTAATACCAAGATTTTATGATGCTACAGAAGGAGAAATCTTAGTAGATGGTGTTAATATAAAAGATGTATCACAAAAAGAATTAAGAGATATTATAGGTTTAGTGCCTCAAAAAGGAGTACTTTTTGCAGGGACAATAGAATCAAACATAAAATATTCAGATGACAACATGAGCAATGAAAAAATGATACAAGCAGCACAAATAGCACAGGCAGAAGAATTTATAGATAGCAAAGAAGAAAAATACAAATCACCAATTGCTCAATCTGGAAATAATGTATCTGGAGGTCAAAAGCAAAGATTAGCAATAGCAAGAGCGATTGCTAAAGATCCAGAAATCTTTATATTTGATGATAGTTTCTCAGCATTAGATTTTAAAACAGATAGCAAATTAAGAGAAGCTTTGTCAGCAAAAACAAAAAATAAGACAGTTATAATAGTAGCTCAAAGAATAAGTACAATTCTTAATGCGGACCAAATAATAGTTATGGAAGAAGGAAAGGTAGTAGGAATTGGAAAGCATGAACAATTAATGAAAGATAATGAAACATATAGACAAATAGCATTATCACAACTTTCTGAAAAAGAATTAGGAGGTGATGTATAATGCCAGGACCAAGAGATGGAGGAAAACCAGTAGTAAAAGCAAAGAATTTTAAAGGAACAACAAAAAAACTTATAAAAAACTATCTAGCACAATATAAAATTAAACTTTTGATAGTTTTAATATTTGCAATAGGAAGTACAATATTTACAATAGTAGGACCTAAAATACTTGGAAATGCAACTACAGAAATATTTTCAGGATTAATGGGTAAACTATCTGGAGCAACAGGAATAGATTTTGGTAAAATAGCGCAAATACTATTTACATTACTTGGTTTATATGTAATAAGTGTAATATTCTCTGTAATTCAAGGATTTACAATGACAAGCGTTGTTCAAAAACTTACATATAATTTAAGAAATCAGTTAGCACAAAAAATAAACAAACTTCCTATGAAATATTTCGATAAGAAGACTAATGGTGAAGTTCTTTCAATAGTAACAAATGATATAGATACACTAAGCATGAACTTAAACCAAAGTGTAACACAAATCATTACATCTATTTGCACAATAATTGGGATACTAATAATGATGTTTTCAATTAGCTGGGAAATGACGCTGATATCTATAATAATACTTCCAGTATCAGGCTTTATAGTAGGAATGGTTGCAAAAAAATCACAAAAATATTTTAAAATGCAACAAGATTATTTGGCACATGTAAATGGCCAGGTTGAAGAAATATATAGTGGTTTAAATGTTGTAAAAGCATTTAATAGTGAAGAAAAAGTTTTAAAAGAGTTTAAAGATTCAAATGGAAAACTATATAAATCAGCTTGGAAATCACAATTCTTATCTGGTTTAATGCACCCAATTATGAATTTTATATCAAATATAGGTTATGTTGGAGTTGCAGTAGTTGGTGGATATTTTGCAATACAAGGCAGAATTACAGTTGGAAACATTCAAAGTTTTATACAATATAATAGACAATTTACACAACCAATAGGCCAAATTGCTCAAATTTCAAGTATGTTACAAGCGATGATTGCTGCAGCAGAAAGAATATTTGAATTCTTAGAAGAAGAGGAAGAACCTACAACAATAAATGGAATAAAAGATACCTCTGATTTAAAAGGAAAAATTGAATTTGACCATGTTAAGTTTGGCTACAATGAAGATAAAATAGTAATAAATGATTTTAGCGCAAATATAAAAGAAGGGCAAAAAATTGCTATCGTTGGACCAACAGGTGCTGGAAAAACAACTATGGTAAAACTTTTAATGAGATTTTATGACGTTTTAGATGGAGAAATAAAGATTGATGGTAAAAATATAAAAGATTTTGACAGAGGGGCATTAAGAAAAATGTTTGGAATGGTTTTACAAGATACATGGTTATTTGGTGGAACTGTTCAAGAGAACATCAGATATGGAAAAGAAGATGCTACAGACGATGAAGTAATAAGAGCAGCCAAAGCAGCGCATGTGCATCACTTTATAAAAACATTACCAAAAGGTTATAAATCAGTATTAAATGAAGAATCAAGTAATATATCAGCAGGCCAAAAACAATTACTAACAATAGCAAGAGTAATACTTGCAGATCCTAAAATTTTAATATTAGATGAAGCAACAAGCTCAATAGACACAAGAACAGAACAACAAATACAAGATGCAATGGATAATCTAATGAAAGGAAGAACAAGTTTTATAATTGCACATAGATTATCTACTATAAAAAATGCAGACTTAATATTAGTAATGAACCATGGAGATATAGTAGAACAAGGAACTCATGAGGAACTACTTTCTAAAGAAGGCTTTTATGCAGATTTATATAACAGTCAATTTGAAGATTGTAATGATGAAATAGAATAAGAGTGTTTCTTTTCTTATATATAAATAAAATGAAAAAATGTAAAAAAAATCTTGAAAATTATAAAATCAAATGATAAAATGTAAAAAAAGAAAGGGGATAATAAGTATGAACGTAGCATTAATCATTACATGTATTATAGCTGTTGCTCTTCTAATTTTAGCAATTGCAAGTAAAACAATGAATATATTGATAGGTTTAATTACAACAATAGCAGGAATTGTTGGATATTTTTGGATGGGGTCACCAGAATCATGGATGACACAATTAAAAATTGCAATAGAATTCCAAATTGAACCAAGTCAATTAAGAATGTATTGCTTATCAGCTGTAATAATAGGAGTTGTTTTATTAATAATAGGACTAATGAGAGGAAAGAAAAAGAAAGAAAAAGTTGTTGTTGTTAAACAAGAAACTTCTATTGAAAATAAAAAAGAAGAAGCAAAAGCAGCAGAAACTAAGAAAGAAGTTAAAGAAGAACAAAAAGTTTCAGAAGTAAAAAAGGAAATTAAAGAAGAGCCAAAAGCAGAAGTAAAAAAAGAAGCTAAGGCTAAAGAAACAAAAAAAGAAGTAAAAGAAGAAACTAAGACTGAAGAGGCAAAAAAAGATGAACAAAAAAAGGAAGTAAAAAAAGAAACTAAAAAAGAACCAAAAACTAAAGAAGAAAAAGAGGTTTCAGAGGCAAAAAAAGAAGACGAAATAGAGACAAAAACAGAGACAAAAACAGAATAAAATAGAACGAAAAATATAAAAGAAAAAATTTCCAAAAATAAATTATAAAAAACTATTGACAAACAACCTAAATCGTATTAAAATATGATTTAGGTTGTTTAAAATTTATCTACAAAAAATGACCTAAAATACTATGATTTTTAATCACAAAAAAATGCTTTTAAAATAAATTTTAAAAAAAATAAAAATTTTTTAAAAAAGTATTGACAAGGTTAAAAAAATATAGTACAATGCAAATTGTTCACACCGCGTGAACAATAAAAAGTACATTGAAAAGTAAACAGTAAATATCCTTTAGAGAAAATAAACCGAAGCG
>CAMPBS010000034.1 GCA_946639585.1 uncultured Clostridium sp.
GATTTTTTATTCATATTTCCTGCTGCATCTCTACATGCAAACCAATATGTTCCTGCTTCATTTATTGTTTTATTTAATCCTGTATTTGATGTTATTGCCTCTATATCTGCAGCTGTTGTTATTGCACAATCTTCTGCTGATGTTGGCTCTGTTGTTCCCCAATAATATGCTGTTATTCCTGTTTCGTCGTTTCCTTTTACTGTCACTATTTGACCATCAGTTGCAGTTTTATAAAGTTCAACACCACCTTCTATATTTACCGCTGGAGCATCCATATCGTTCAATCTACCATACAATGTAGTATTTGTTTTTAAATCTACTACACTTGTTTTTTGTACTCCACCTGTTGCTTGAGTAAACCAGCCATTAAATGTATAACCTTGTTTAGCTGGTGTTGGTAATGTGCTTACTCCTGCAACATTTTGTACGTTTTCAATAATCTTAAATGCTGTAACATTTAGTGTTTGGAAAGTTCCATATGTTGTATCTCTATAATCTTGCCCCACTCTTAGTGCTTGTTCTGCAACTCTTGTTATATTTACTGTATCACTATTCATTGTGATATTAGTTGTTGCTCCACTAGCAATCAAACTATATTTTTTGGTTGATGAATTCCATTCAAATATTAAAGAAATATCTTCATTATTTGCAATAGTAGCACTAGATTTTTCATCAATAATTGGTGTATTTGTTGTTGAGTCTGTAATTAAAACTCTAATTTTATTATCTTCAGTTACTTCAATATTTAATGTACCTTTTGTTGGATAGTTTCCAAATAATAAATATCTTTGTCCTAAAGTACCAACTTTAAATGTTTCTTCTACTCTAAATTTCTTACTCCAATCAATAGTATAACCTGTATCTAGAAATGTTTTTGTGTATGTATCATTATCTTGATAATCATAAGTTAAGTTGTAAGAAACTGAAATCTCTTTGCATGTTTTATGACCTGCTGCATCTATTACCCATATATAATTTGTTCCAGCTGATAAATTTGAGCTTGATACGCTAACTGTTTTAGAAGTTTGTTTTTTACCATCAACTGTTTCAATAGCAGGTACTTCTAAATCTGTCCAACCAGTTGTTGGAGCTGTTTGGCTATCTGTAATTTGATATCCTACAACTCCAGATGGAGTTTCATTGTCATCTGGTGCTATATCTTTTGTTGTAAAACTTATACTTGTTCCATTAAACTCACCATTTGCTTCTATTACTGGTGCAGTTTTATCTATTTTTGTTACTTCAATCGTACTAACTGTACTGTTTCCAGCTTCATCTTCAACATAAACTGTGTATATTCCATTCTCTGTTACTCTGAAAGTATTATTTTCAATATTTGTTCCTGCACTTGCAAAATATGCTTTAGCTTGATTTCCTTTTGCAAATTTTGCATTTGCTATACCACTATATGTTCCATTAGGTGTTAATTTTATATCGTAAAATTCTGTATATAATTGACCATGCATTTTAAAATTTTTAACTTTTACTACTGGTTGGCTGTACTCTGTTCCAAGTGCAAAGCCTATTTGAACATATTTAATATCGCCTCCATTTCCTGTTGATTGGTTTCTATATCTTGAAGCTGTAAGAGATGATCCCCATTGATTTACTGGTATTGGGAAAGCAACTCCATCAGAATTTATTAATTCAAATTCATTATTATAATATTCTAATGAGTTCTGCACTCCACCATTTCCTGCGTTATCAACTTCAGTAGTTGTTAATGCATCATATTCTGGATACCATTTTTCTCCATCGGTTTTATATTTTGGAGTCCACACTGCTACAATATCGCTTATTGTTAATACTCCATCGTTATCAACGCTTGCTCCAGTTGGAATTGTCCATCCATCAAATCCTTCTTGATATGTATCTTTTGCTAAAGTAAGTGTTGGAGCTGTATTGTCATATTTAATATTAAAATCATTTGAAACAACTGATGTATTACCAAGATAGTCTACTGCTCTAAATTTAATAACATCATCTTTACCTGTTGCAAATGTCCATGTGTTTTCACTAAAAGAACCTCCATCAGTACCAGTTGGCATTATTGAAGTACAATCAATCCATTCTCCATCATTTACGCTATATTGGAATTTTTCAGTACCAGCACCCCAATCCACTGATACTGTGTTAGTTTTTACTTCTTTTGCTGTCCATGTACCACTTGTATATGAACCGCTACCATCAACAAAACTTGCTGTGCAAATTGGTCTTGTTGGTGCTGTGTTATCTATTATAACTCGTGTATCAAAAGTTGAAGTTATTTCGCCATTATTATTTCCGGCTTCGTCAGTTATAGTATTTGCAGGAATGGTAATAGAAAGCACCCCATCTCCTGTAACATTTGTCAAAGCAAGTACATATTTCTTACCATTTTTGCCGTCATTCAATTCTTCTGGACCACTCTCAAAGCTTTTTGTAGCATTAACTACTACATCATTTACCTTGACAACAATTTGGTCAACCGTTAATGTTGAATTTTGCACTTTAAGATTATCACTACCATCAAGTTCAAGCCTTATAGTATGATTCTTATTAGCATAATTCAAATTACGAACTTTCACATCAGCCTTTTCAGGTTCTTTGGCCGCAATTCGTGAAACCTCAGTTGTACTTGCTTCCTCCCCATCTTCAATATTCTCGCCATTTACAAGGCTATTGCCAGTAGCATTTTCTGCTATACCAAGCACCTTTACCTTAATTGGAGTTTCCTTTGAAACAGGTTGTGTATCGTTATTTAAAACAATGCCACAAATAACTCCCACAATAAGCAAAATGGCAGCTACTGCAAAAATGATTTGTTTACCTCTTAACTTCAACTCTTTCATTTTTCTCTCCTTTTTTGGGTTTTTGAACTTTTGGGGACACTCCCCAAAAGCCAGGTTTTCAAACGAGATTTACTCGCTTATATATATTTTATAAAGAAAAAAAGGTAAAATCAATATAGCGTTTATGTTGAAAAAAAGAGCGTTTTCTCTACAATTAGGGAAACTCTCTTTATGAATTCTTTTCTATTATTTTAAGTTTATTTTACATTTTTGTAACGTTAATGTTGAAAAAAAAACGCAAAGTCGTGTAACTCGACCTTGCGTAAGCTTTTCTCTTATTCAAAGAAGTTTATAATTCCTGAATTTCCATAATCATCTGTATCAATATTTTTGGCAGCTTGTTTTACTTTTGTTTCTTTTATTGAACCAAGTAAATTATTATCATATTCTTCTACTGGTTCATACGAAAATACTTGAGTTGCCATTCCACTTCCAGTTGTCTTTCTTCTACTTGTATTAGAATCAGAAGCCCCTTCATTCAATGCTGATATCATTTTTTCAAGTTTTTGCAATTTATTATCATAATCTGCTTGCATTATTTTTAGCTTTTTATCAATAATTCCAGCAGTTTGAACCTGCATAGATTTTATTTGTTTAGCAAGTTTTTCTTCATTTTCAGCCTGAATTCTAGCAATACTTTCATTTATAGCATTTTTGCTTTCAGCCTTTATCTTAGCAAGTTCCTTGTTTAGAACTTCATTTGCCTGATTCTTAACTTTGTCGATTTGCTCTTGCATTCTAATTTTATTTTGCATTTGAATTTCATCTAATTGTTTTGTAAATACTTTGTTTACCTTTGCTTGCATTGACTGAATTTTGTTATCTACTAATAATTCGTTTTCAGCCTGCACTTTAGAATTTGTTTCTTCAATTTCTTTGTTAACCTTTTCCACAATTTCTTCATCTAATGTGGAAAGTCTTTCATCAATTTGTCCATTTATCTCTTCAAATTGTGCTTGTATTCCCAAATCTTCTATAGCTTGTTTGATAGAATTTTCTATTCCTTGTTCAGCAACTTCTAATCTTTCTTCCATTGCAATTGCAAGGTTTTTAACCTTTCTTGCAGTTTCTTCTTGTTTTTGTTTAATACTATCAATTTTTCCAATTTTATCATTGTAAGAATTTTCAATTTCAACAAATCTTTCATTATATGAATTTTCTAATTCTTCAATTTTTTCAGCATTCGCAGCCTTAAATTCAGCAAAATCCTCACCATTTAGTCCATTTAGTTCTTCTATTCTAATTTCAAATTCTTCTGTTTTGCTATTCAATTTTTCTTCTAAAGTTTGAGTTTTTTCATTCAACTGCTCTTCTATAATTTGAGCTTTTTCATTCAACTGTTCTTCTATATTCTGATTTTTTTCATTTAATTGTTCTTCTAAAGCTTGTACTTTTTCATTAAGCTGTTCTTCTAGGGCTTGAGCTTTTTCATTGAATTTTTCTTCCCCTCCAGCTCTTTCCTGCAATCTTTTCATTTGCTCTCTTAGTTGAGCAATTCTATTACTCATTTGTTCTTGAACTTCAACATTTTCTTGTAATTCTTGAATTTTATCCTCAATCTCTTTAAGTGCTATATTTGTTTTTTCTTCACTTGCATTTGCCTTTTCTTCTATTTGTATTGCATTTTCGTCAATTTCATCAATTCTTTCTTGAAGCTTTTCCAAATTATAATTTTCCATTATATTTTGAATTTTTTCAATTTGTTGTTGAATTTCTTCTGACTTTTCTGTTAAATTATCTATTGAATTTTGTGTTTCTTCTTTGTGCCCTTCAATATTTTTATTTAAGAAGTTTAGGCTAACCGCATAATTTTGATGCTTTTCATTCATTTTAGCTATGCTTTTTTCAACATTTGTTTCAAAGATTTCTTGTTTTTCTTCAAGTTCCTCTGCCTTCTCATTCAATTTGCTTTCAAGTTCTTCAGCCTTTTCATTTAACTCAGCTTCAAATTGATCTGTTTTATCATTTAGTTTAACTTCAAGTTCTTCAGCCTTTTCATTTAACTTAGCTTCAAATTCATCTGTCTTATCATTTAGTTTAACTTCTATTTCCTCAGCTTTTTCATTCAACTTTCCTTCAAGTTCTTCAGCCTTCTCAGTTAGTTTTTCTTCAAATTCTCCAGTTTTGTCATTTAGCTTGTCTTGCACTGTTTCAGCAAGTCCTTGCAATTCTTTGTAATTATTTCTTGCCTCTTCCAACTTTTCTTCTTGGTCATTTTGATATTTTTCTGCAAGGTTAAGTCTATCTTCAAAATTTTCAATTTTTTTATCATAATCAGATTTTATTTGTTCTTTTATTTCATCTGCTCCAAATCCTATTTCCTGAAGCTTTTCTTCATGTTTTTCTGTATTTTCTTCTAATCTATTTATTTCTTCCTCATATTTATCTAATTGTTTTTCCTGTTCTTGAACCAAAGCAATTAAAGTATCTATCTTTTCTCCATAAGCTAAGTTTTGTTCATTTAATTCGTTTACTTGTTCAGAATCCTGCTTTTGATTTTTTTCTAAGTTACCAAGTTGTTTTTCAAGATCTTCAATTTTAGAATTTGTTTCTTCAATCTCTTTTTGTCTTTCATTTTGACAGATTTGTAATCCTTCAACTTGTCCTAATTTCTTCTCTTGAATATTTTGAGCATCTCTGATTTCCTCAATTCTATCTCTTAATGCTTTTATTTCTTTGATATCTAGATTCAAATTTGTTTTTTGTTCAATCATATTTTCAACGTCATATGCATTTATAGCCTTATCTTTAAGCAAATTCAATTGTTCTTCTAAACCTTCAATTTGCTCTTTTGTTTCGATTTTATTACGTTGAACTTTACCTTCAAGAGCTGCTATATTGTCTTCTAATGAATTCTTAGTTTCTTTTAACTTATCAGATTCTTCAATATTTTTTATCTTATCCTTTAACTTTTTGTTTTCCTCAACAATCTTATCAGCGATTTCTTCAACCAAAGAAGTTAATTCTTCAATTTCTTCTTCCTTACTATTCTCCCTAATTTTTTTATCAATAAGATTTTTAACCTCATCTTCATTCAAAAACTTCTCTAAATTAGGATTGTTGTTAACGCTAAAGCTATATGATTCCATAATTTCTTCAAATTTAGATTGTATCAATTTTGTATTTTCATTTTTACTATCTTTAAACTTTTTTGAAATCTTCTCAATCGCTTCATTTGTATACTCTTTTAGATCTTTTAAATTATCTTTTATTTCAAGTATTTCTATCATTTCTTTATTCATATTACAACATTCCTTTTCTATAGTTTTTCTCGCTCTCACTATATACTATTTTAATCATTTTTTCAAGTATATCTTATAATTTTTTTTATTTAATTTCTCTTGACAAATACTCCAAAAGATGGTATTATTTTAATTGCTTATTCATATAATTAAATAAAAGATGCGGGAATAGCTCAGTTGATAGAGCGCTGCCTTGCCAAGGCAGAGGTCGCGGG
>CAMPBS010000035.1 GCA_946639585.1 uncultured Clostridium sp.
AAGAACCAAGTATTGCTCTATGGATTACAACTGGTCTATGTTCTTTTCCATCTTCTCCAATATAGTTTAAGTCAAATCTTTCTGGCAAAGCAAAATCTAATTGACATGTTGGTATTGTAACATCATGGTTTAATGCTGTTTTTATTTGAATGTCTATTTTAGGTCCATAGAATGCAGCTTCGCCCTCTGCCTCATAAAAATTAATATTTAAGTCTGTTAAGATTTGTCTTAATTGACTTTCAGCTGTTTCCCACATTTCATCATTGTCTATATATTTTTCTTTATTCTTTTTATCTCTTAAAGATAATCTGAATGAAAATGCTGATTCTGGGAATCCAAAGTCTTTCATGTATACTTCAAATATAAGATTTAGTACTTTTCCAACTTCTTCTTTGATTTGATCTGGTCTAACAAATAAGTGGGCGTCATTTTGACACATTTGACGAACTCTCTCTAAACCACAAACACTACCACTTGACTCATATCTAAAGTCATTTGCAAGTTCTCCAATTTTTATTGGTAAATCCCTGTATGAACGCATTTCACTTTTATAAATTAACATGTGATGTGGACAGTTCATTGGTCTTAAAACAAGCTCTTCATTTTCCATTTTCATAACTGGGAACATGTCGTCTTTATAGTGCTCCCAATGTCCTGATGTTTTATATAAATCAACATTTGCAAGTGATGGTGTATATACATGCCAATATCCAAGTTTTAATTCTTTATCTTGAATATATCTTTCTAATAGTCTTCTAATTGTTGCACCATTTGGTAAATACATTGGAAGTCCTGAACCTACTAAAGGATGTGTCATAAATAGAGCTAAGTCTTTTCCAATTTTTCTGTGGTCTCTTTGTTTTGCTTCCTCTAGAAGTTGTAAATATTCTTCTAATTGACTTGCTTTTGGATAAGAAATTGCATAAATTCTTTGAAGCATTTTGTTATGCTCGTCTCCTCTCCAATAAGCTCCAGATGATGAAAGAATTTTTACAGCTTTTACTTTTCCTGTGCTTTCTAAGTGTGGGCCTGCACATAAATCTGTGAAATCGCCTTGCTTGTAGAAACTGATTTCTTCTCCTTCAGGTAATTCATTTATTAATTCTTGTTTATATTCTTGTCCTTCCATAAGTTTTAATGCTTCTGCTTTTGGAAGTGAAAATCTTTCTATTGCTAAATTTTCTTTTATTATTTTTTTCATTTCAGCTTCTATATTTGCTTTGTCTTCATCTGTGAATGGGTTTTCTACATCAAAATCATAATAGAAACCATTATCTATTGCTGGACCAATTGCAAATTTAACTCCAGGAAATAGTCTTTGAACAGCTTGTGCCATGATGTGTGATGTTGTATGCCAATATGCTTTTTTACCTTCTATACTTGAATCAAAAGTTTCTATTGCTAAAGCACAATCTTTTGTTAATTCAAATCTTAGGTCTTTAACCTCTCCATCAACTGTTCCACAAGTTGCAACTCTTGCTAAACCTTCGCTTATTTTTTTTGCTACCTCTAATATTGTAGACTTGTCTTCGACTTCAATTACTGAGCCATCTTTAAGTGTTACCTTAATCATAAAAATCCCTCCTCTAGTTAGCTGTTAACGAGAAAAGTTCACCTTTTCGAGTGTTACAGATAACTGATACAATTTTTCGCAAAGATACTAGCATGCGTGTATCTTTGCAATAAGGAAAAATTGTAATCCTTATTATTATTCTATTAGGCACAAAAAACTCCTATGGGAATATTTGTACCCATAGGAGTGTTAAATTACACGGTTCCATCCTATTTTTCTCTTAATTTACAGATTATAACGTATCTTACTCCGTTTGGCTTATTCACCAAAAGCATAAAGAGGTAGTTTTCAAATATGTTTACTTAAGCAAGCTTTCAGCTTATAACTTGCTCTCTCTTTAAGCAACCTTTATTTTACTCTTCTCTTATTCGCTAATATTATGTTACTAACTATTCTAAAACTTTTTTTATAAAAAGTCAATAGAAATTGTTTACTTTTTAAAATTTATAGTATATAATCACTTCTAGTTTTGGTTGTCAAAAAAGTTGTCAATTAGCTTTTTGATTGCTAAAGTATTGTATTTGCTTCTATAGCTCAGTCGGTAGAGTGCAGCCTTGGTAAGGCTGAGGTCACGGGTTCGATTCCCGTTGGAAGCACCAAAAAGCTCGGTTTTAACCGAGCTTTTAATTTACATCATCATATAAGTTTTTAATTGCTTTTTTACGAATTCTTTGAATTGCATTATCAACTGATTTAACTGGTGCATCTAGTTTTGCTGCTATATCCACATAGCTTTCACCTTTTATGTATCTATTTAAAACTTGTTTTTCAAAACCGCTTAAAGTTCTATCAATTGTGTTCTCTATATGTGCTATGTATTCTTTTTTCATTACAGTATCTAGTGGATCTTCTATTGTTTTGCTATCAAATGTATTTATCAATTCTTCATCATTATCGTCATTATCATATGCTGAATTGTTTAATGACAAATATGAATTTAAAGGTTGATGTTTTTGCCTATTTGAGCTTTTTATTGCAGTAATTAGTTGTCTTTCTACACATATATTTGCAAATGTTTTGAAAGAATTTTGTTTTGTTTCATCATAGCTTTTTATTGCTTTAAATAAACCAATCATTCCTTCTTGAACTGTGTCATCTCTTTCTGCACCTACTATATAATATTTTGAAACTTTTACATTTATTATATCTTTGTATTTCTCGCATAAGTATGTGAAAGCTTCATCATCGCCTTGTTTTATTAGTTTAACTACTTCTTCATCAGGCAAGTTTTCATATTCATTTGTCTTGAAATATACATTGTTTGGCTGTTCTATCATTTGCCTTTACCCTCCAAAAGCGTGCTATTATTTTCTTCTTCTTTTGCTATTTTTTGTATTATATATTTTAAATACCTTTAAAGTCAAGGCTTTTTGAAGTTTTTTATTTTTTTGGTAATATTTTTTCTAATCCACCCATATATGGTCTTAGAATTTCTGGAACAGTTACTGAACCATCTTCATTATAGTTATTTTCAAGTACTGCAATCAATCCTCTAGGACTTGCAACAACTGTATTATTTAAAGTATGTGGGAAATAGTTTCCTTTCTCACCTTTTACACGAATTCCAAGTCTTCTCGCTTGAGCATCTCCTAAAGTTGAACAACTTCCTACTTCGAAGAATTTTTGTTGTCTTGGGCTCCATGCTTCAACATCACATGATTTAACTTTTAAATCTGCCAAATCTCCAGAGCAACATTCTAATTGTCTAACTGGAACATTCCAACTCCTAAATAAATCTACAGTTAATTTCCACATTTTATTATACCAATCCATTGATTCTTCTGGCTCGCATATAACAATCATTTCTTGTTTTTCAAATTGATGTAAACGATATAATCCTCTTTCTTCTATTCCATGAGAACCAATTTCTTTTCTAAAACATGGAGAATATGATGTCATGTTGATAGGAAGCTCATCTTTTTTAATTATTTGCTCTTTGAATTTTCCTATCATTGAATGCTCACTTGTTCCTATTAGATATAAGTCTTCTCCTTCAATTTTATACATCATTGCATCCATTTCTTCAAAGCTCATAACTCCTGTTACAACATCTGAACGAATCATAAATGGTGGTATTGCATATGTAAAACCATTATTTATCATGTAATCTCTTGCGCAAGCAAGCATTGCTTCGTGAAGTCTTGCAACATCACCTATTAAATAATAGAACCCTACCCCACTTGTTCTTCCAGCTGATTCTTTATCTAATCCATTAAATTTAGCTATTATATCTGCATGATGAGGAATTTCATAGTTTGGAACTGTTGCCTCTCCAAATCTTTGAACTTCAACGTTTTTGCTGTCATCTTCTCCAATTGGAACAGATGCATCCATTATGTTTGGTATTTTCATCATTCTTTGTTTTATTTCTTCTGAATATTTTGCTTCTAATTTTTCGTTTTCTTCTAGTTCTTCATTTATTTTTTGAACTTTTTTCTTTACTTCTTCTGCTTCTTCTTTTCTACCTTGTTTCATTAGGTTTCCAATTTCGTTGCTTATTTGTTTTCTTTCTGCTCTTAAATTATCTCCCTTTAATTGGGCTTCTCTATTTTTCTTGTCTAAATCAATTACTTCATCAACTAAAACTAATTTATGGTCTTGGAATTTTTTCTTGATGTTTTCTTTTACAACGTCTGGATTTTCCCTTAAAAATTTTATATCTATCATATTTATTGCTCCTTTTATTTTATATAATTCATATTTAATTCTTCACATAATTTAAAACGTACAGTTTGTCCTGTTATATTGTCTGGTCTATCCGATGGAATTTCACTTAAGAACATTTTCTCTGGTCTTACCCAAATTGCTCTTCCATCCTCTCTTGGATATAGAGGTTTGTATATTACTAGTCTTTCTTTTGTTTCCGAGTCAAACCCTATATTTTCAACAAAATAGTAATTTCCTTTAAAGTGACGATACACTCTTCCTGTTACTGCTTCTTCCATCGTAATTCCTCCTTTTTTTATATAGTTTGCATTATACAATATTTTATACAATATTTCAATAATTCAAGCATAAAAAATGGAAGAAAAATTTTCTTCCATTTGTTAATTCGCCAATTATTTTAAAATTTTAGCAGCGTCTCTTACAATATTGTAATATCAAGGCCACTACAAATAATATAAATAAAACTATAGCTAATACTATTACTGCAGCTAAAGCATCTAAAACTGCTGTACTTACTGCCGCTCCTATAATTAATCCAATTGTAAAGGCAAAAGCTACAAAGAATATCGCAACTGCTGTTCCTATGCAACTTTTCTTTTTACAATCCTTATTACAATAACAATATATTTTTTGTTCTTGAGGTTCCATATTTCTCACCTCCAGTATAGCAGTTAACTTCCTGCTATACTATATATTATGTTTTTAATAATTAAATGTTACAAAAAAAGACAAAATCTGCTTAACAGATTTTGTCTTTTTTTAACTTAATCTTTCAATTTCTTTTTGAAGACGTGCTACAACTACGTCTTTTCCAAGAACTTGCATTATTTCATACATATCTGGTGTGTTTGTTCTTCCTGTTAATGCAACTCTTATTGCTGTACTTACATCTCCAACATGTGCTTTGTATGCATCTGGATTTGCTTTGAATTCTTTTACTTCTTTTGCATATCCAAGTTCTCCAGCTATTTCTTTTATTTTATCAAACCACGCTTGTTTATCATCATTCTCATCATATTTTTCAATATATAATGATAAAATTTTTGCAATGTCTTCGTTTTCATTTATTACTTGATATTCTCTGTTTTGCTCTTTTGCATAGAAATATTCATCATACATGTAATCAATATTTTCCATAACATCTGACCATTTTGCTATGTCTTTTCTTGGCTTTTTGTTTCCTCTTTCTATTCCGAAAACTTTTAGAGCGTATTCTTTGTTTTCAAGTAATTTGCTTAGTTCTGAATTATATTTTGAAGCCCATGCTGTTGATTTTTCATAAACTTCTTCTGCTGTCATTCTTGATATAACTATTTTAGAAACATCTAATAATTTAACCATATCAAATAATGCACCACTTACACTCATTTTGTTTAATTGGAAATCA
>CAMPBS010000036.1 GCA_946639585.1 uncultured Clostridium sp.
TATGCATAGAAAGGAATTGAAACTATGAATTCAAAAATGCAATGGTTAAGAAATAAAATGTCAAGCCTTGATTTGCAAGGAATAATAATATCAAATCCAATAAATATAAAATACTTAACAGGATTAGAAGCAGAAGGCGTATTATTAGTAACAAGAAAAGAAAATATATACATAACAGATGGAAGATACATAGAATATGTACACAACAATTTAACAATATTTGATGAAATTGTTGTATTTGATGTAAGAGATCTTTCAAAAGACGACTATGAAAACTTCTTCATGTTTTGCGAAAATGTGGGATTTGAAGAACATTATGTTACTTATGCGCAATATAAAGAATATATAAGGAAATACAAAATAAATAATTTTGTAGAAACAGAATATATAATAGAAAAACAAAGAATGATAAAAGATGAAGAAGAATTATCAAACTTAAGAAAAGCATGCGAGATAACAGACAATTGTTTCTCATACATTTTATCATACATAAAACCAGGGATGACAGAAAAACAAATTGCAAATGAAATAGAAGAATATTATAGAGAAAGAACAGATGGATTATCATTTGATACAATAGTAGCATCAGGAGAGAATACATCAAAACCACATGCAGTACCAACAGATAGAAAAATTCAAGAAGAAGATATAATAACAATAGACATGGGATGCAAATATAATGGCTATTGTTCAGATATGACCAGAACCTTCTTTGTAGGTAAAGTTCCAGAACAAATAAAACCAATATATGATTTAGTCCTAAAGAATCAAAATCAAACACTAAATGAATACAAAGATGGTGCAGTAATAAGAAATATAACGAAAATGGTTGTTAATGATTTTAAACTAAATAACCATGATTTAATTCACAGTTTAGGACATGGAGTTGGGCTAGAAATTCATGAACCACCATTCATAAATCAAAATACAGATGCACCGTTAAAAGAAAACATGGTAGTTACAAATGAGCCAGGAATTTATATAGCTGGAAAATTTGGAGTAAGAATAGAAGACACAGTTCAAATTACAAAATTTGGATGTGTAAGTTTAACAAATTCTGATAAAAATTACATAGTAATTTAAAATACTTGATTTTTATGAATATTTGTAGTAAAATATTATAGAATTTTGAAAATTGAAAGGAGAAATAAAAATGGCAGCAGTATATTCAGCAGGAGATTTTAGAAATGGAACAACATTTGAAATGGACGGAAACGTATTTAGAGTAGTAGAATTCCAACACGTAAAACCAGGAAAGGGAGCAGCTTTTGTTAGAACAAAATTAAAAAATGTTATTACAGGAGCAGTATTAGAAAAAACATTCAACCCATCAGATAAATACCCAGGAGCAGAAATTGAGAAAAAAGCAATGCAATACTTATATAATGATGGTGGATTATATTATTTCATGGATAATGAAACATATGACCAAATGCCTTTAAATGAAAACCAATTAGGAGATTGCTTAAAATACTTAAAAGAAAACATTGAAGTAACAATACTTTCATATAAAGGAAACGTATTTGCAGTAGAACCACCTACATTTGTTGAATTAGAAGTTACATACACAGAACCTGGATTCAGTGGAAACACAACAACAACATCTGGTAAACCTGCAACATTAGAAACAGGACTAGAATTACAAGTTCCATTATTTGTAAACATTGGTGATGTATTAAGAATAGATACAAGAACATGCGAATACATGGAAAGAGTATAATATATAAAAAATCCCATATCGGGATTTTTTTATTTTATACTTGCATTTTTATGTAAATTGAAGTATAATGTACTAAATAAAAATTCGTTAAAACCCAAATATAATTATATGGAGGTGTACATCATGGATGAAAACATTTATACCAAGGACAATCGGAGTTCGGGTAAAGAGGCAAATGGATACGTGGACGGTACAAATTTCTATCTTCGGGAAATAGGAAAAATACCAGTACTGACTGCCGAAGAGGAAGTCAAGCTAGCTAAGACAATGAAATTTGGCACAGTCAAGGAATCCAAAGCAGCTAGAAACAAGTTAATAAGATCAAATCTTAGGCTTGTAGTTTCGATTGCAAAAACATATGCAAGAAAATATAATGAACCCTTAATGGAAGTTATTCAGGAAGGAAACATGGGACTCATGAAAGCAGTTGAAATGTTTGATTTTACTCTGGGAAATAAGTTTTCCACCTATGCTACATGGTGGATTGAACAGAAAATCAGGCGTTGGCATGTTGACCTATGCAAAACTATAAGATTACCTTTGCATATGCATGAGAAAGTCTTAAAACTCAAAAAGGTTAAAGCAGAGTACTTGGCAAGTCATAATAAAGAACCCAGTATTGAAGAACTGGCGGAAATTATGGGAACTTCTGAGAAAGATGTTAGAGAAGTGGTGTATTTCTCACAGGACGTTATCTCTTTAGAAACCCCTATAACAGATGATGATGATGGATCAAGGCTTATGGATTTTGTTCCAGACAACGACACTAAAAACGACAGCAATAATATTGTCAACAGACTAGTTATTGAAGAACTGTTGAATAAGGCGGCTCCAACTCTTACAGAAAATGAAAACAAAGTTTTAAGACGAAGATTTGGCTTTGAAGGAAGAGTTGAAACTTTGGAAGAAATTTCTGGTAGTATGGGGATAACTCGCGAAAGAGTTCGTCAGATCGAAGCAAAAGCCTTGTGTAAAATTAAAAAATTCATCAGGCTTCATTCAAGGTATAAAGAAATTGTTTAAAACATGATTATCCAACAAGTATTTGTTTGATAAAAAAATTGACAGGAGGTTTTTTTATGAGTAATGGAAAATTTTCCCCGCAGTTAGCATTTGATCCTGATTTCTTAAAGATCATTATCAATGCACAAAAGGAGTCTGAACGGTTAGGAATCAACCGGATATCAGATATTCTTGTTCTGAAGATTTTAATCTTCAACAGCGAAAGCTACATGAGTGACTTCCTTTCTCAGAGAGCTTTAGATTGGAATAAAATCAGAAAAGCAATTGAAAAAGAAGTCAAAGCATGGGCGGATCAGGCAATAAAAAATCCTTCTCCTACAATTGAAGCGGAAGAGGAGGATGAAGATGATGAAGTCCTGAATCTATACTTCGCTTATGACGAGGTGGCTGGAGTGATTTTACGAAATTCTGCTTCGTATTCATATGATATGCAGACAATCAATGAAATCTCATTTGTAATATCCATGCTGGATTATAATTCGAACTACATAGTAAATTTCTTTAATACTATTGGTTTGGAGACTAATGTTCCTTTGAGATATTACGAAGGCCTGATGCTCGAAGATTCTTTTGAAGACTTTGCACAGCAGCTCAGAAATTCCCAAAAAGACAAAGAAGATGAAGAAACCGACGTTGAAATTGAAATTGATGAAGGTTTTGAATCAGAAGTGGAAGAAGAACAAGGCGAAGTCGAAGACGAAGAGAAGAAGACATCTATCAAAATTCCTGCTAAGCTGAAATCATTCGTTAAAGTACTCGAGGCAGAAAAGTCTGAAAAATCCCCTATACTCGGAAGAGACAAAGAAACAGAAAAACTTACCAAAGTACTTCTGAAAGCTAAGAAATCTAATGCTATACTTGTTGGTAAAGCAGGTGTTGGCAAAACCGCTATAGTTGAGCATCTTGCTTGGATTATAGAAAATGAAAAATGTGCTGAACAGCTCAAGGGCAAAACAATCTTGTCGCTTGCTGTAAACGACATTGTAGCTGGCACAATCTATCGTGGTATGGCAGAACAACGGTTCAAAGAAGTTGCGGATTATCTCGCAGGTGTACATGATGTTATTTTGTTCATTGACGAAATTCATAATGTAATTGGAGCTGGTAATACTGGTTCTTCTGATAATAAGCTTGATATGGCGAATGCATTAAAGCCTATCCTTGCCAGAGAGGGCATATCTGTAATCGGTGCAACAACCGATAAGGAATATGAAAGAATCTTTGCCAAGGATGAAGCTTTTAAGCGAAGGTTCGAAAAAATAGAGATAAGAGAACCTAAGCCTAAGGATGTTTATCCTATGATTAAAGAGCAGGTCAATAAGCTCATGAAACATCACAATATCTTAATTTCCAAAAGGGTTGTTGAATTTATTGTTAATGTTTCCGGCTGTTTCGTTTTCGAAACCAATAATCCTGACAGAACTATCGACTTAGTTGATCGTTCTATGGCAACAGCTGCTCTTAAAGGTCAAAAGACAGTCACAGAGGAAATTGTGATGAGTAATTTTGACGCAAATTTCGAACTTTTCAACAAGATGACAACTGAGCATAAACTTTCAATAGCATATCACGAGGTTGGACATTATCTTGTTTCAAGAGAAAGAAGAAGCTTTCAAAAGAATGTAATTGCGATTTCTATTGTTCCTGCAGAAGATTACATGGGAGTAACAGTATATGATGATGAGCCTAATCTTATAGAATGGGATTACAATGACCATCTTCATAATATTGCTTCCAAACTTGCAGGAAGAGTAGCAGAAAAAATGTATTCTAGCAAGGATACATCTGGAGCAAGCGACGACCTAAGGAGAGCATCAGAAGAAGCAAGGAAAATGGTGCTTGAATATGGTTTGTCAAACAAATTCTCAAGGAGAAATGGCGAAAAGGATTTGTCAGAAGATAGAACCAAGCTGCTGAATAAAGAGATAGATAGAATAATCAGCGAAGGCTATCAGCTTGCAGAAAATATTCTTAAAGAGAAGAGTGAACTGCTCAAAATGATTGCAGAAACTCTTACGGAGAAAGGAATGTTGATGGGCAAAGATCTCGAAAAAATATGCGCGAAATATGAGATAAAAAAATTCATAGTAAAAGAACCTGAAAATAGCAAATAATTGCTTAAAACAAAAAGCCGGCTAATAGTCGGCTTTTTGTGTTGCATAAAAAATAGATAATTTAGTAAAAACAATTGACATAAATTTATAAAGATAGTAAAATAAAAACAACAATGTTTTACCAAATGTTGTTAAAAATTTTTAACAAAAGGGAGGGTACTTTTTGTATGGGTACTAAACTTCGGGCTTACGTTGATGTGATGGCGCTTCACAACGACGTAACGGGTTCTTGTAACTTCTTAGTTGTCAAGATGCCCACCAATGAAACGTTTCGCATCGCAGTTGATTGCGGATTGTTCCAGGAAAAGGAAAATGATGAATTAAATCGCCATTTTCCGTTTGACGCAGAAAAACTTGATTGCGTGCTTGTTACACACAACCACGTGGATCACACTGGAAGATTACCGTTATTGGTAAAGAAAGGATACAGAGGTCAAATTTTATGTACTCCAGCAACAAAAACTCTCATGCCTTTGGCACTGGCAGATAGC
>CAMPBS010000037.1 GCA_946639585.1 uncultured Clostridium sp.
CAAAAGAATCTGTTAATATTTTATTTACTTCATTTAAAGTTTTTCCAGGAATAACTGCACTAAAGTTTTGTGTTGGTTTATTTAAGAAAATACTTCTTAATGCTAATCTAAATCCATCAACTGCAACTAAACTTAATTTATTATTATCAATTTCAAATAAACATCCTGTAAATATTGGTCTACTTTCTTCAACACTTACAGCAAATAATGTTCTTTTTATCATATTTTTTAAGTTTACTTGTTCTAGTTCTACCCCGTTTTCTACTTCTATTTTAGGAAGTTCTGGGAATTCTTCAGGATTCATTGTTGCTAACTTATATAAAGAACCTTCACATTCAATTTCTAATAAATTACTAGAATTTATAGAAATGTTTATTTGTGTATCTGGAAGTTTTCTAATTATTTCACTAAACATTATAGCATTAACAACTGTACTTCCTTGTTCAATAACTTCACTTTCTATAACATATTCTATACCTATTTCTAAATCATAGGTTGTTAATTTAATTTCATTATCATTAGTTTGAATTAATATTCCTTCTAGTATAGGCATTGTAGTCTTAGATGCTACTCCCTTTACTACGGAATTAAGAGCTTTAAGGATTTTATCCTTGTAACAAATGAATTTCATTTTCACGTCCTCCTTTTTAATTTATTGAATATTTTTAGTAGTAATAGTATTAGGTCCTGTGGATATTGTGGAAAACTATGTTGATAGTTTAAAAGCGTAGACAATTTGACGTGTATAATTTTGTGGAAAAATGGAATATTAATCCACATGTGATTGTAACAATTGTGTAATCTTTCCAAATTCACAATTTTTTAACAACATTTTAACACCAAGCTGTGGAAATCTAATGTAGCTATTCCGTAAGCACTTATAAGATTTCATACTACCAAACATTAATTTTTACAAACACAGATTTTAAAAATTCAATCAAAATATGTATAATAATAATTTTTAATTATTTTTTGTATCGGTAATTAAATTTTTAACACTTTCCACAATCAATTTTGTGTTTGTTTTTTCTTTAACTTCACTTTGAATTTTTTTATAAGCATGCATTACTGTTGAGTGGTCACGATTGCCAAAGTCTTGTCCTATCTTTGGAAAAGACATATTTGCAACTTCTCTACACAAGTACATTGCAATTTGTCTTGGAAAAGCAATTTCTGCTGACCTTTTATTTCCTGATAAATCATTTGGATCAATACTAAAGTATTTACCAACAGTTTCTTTTATAAAATCGCTTGAAATTACTTTTTCATTTTCTGCTTTAAATTCGTTTATGATTTTTTCAGCAAATTCGCGAGTAATAGGAGTATGTATTAAAGAAGCTCTAGCAACTATTTTGTTGAAAACTCCTTCCAACTCCCTAATATTTGAATCTACTTTATTTGCAATATTTGCAAGTATATCATCATCTATAACAATATTTGAGTCTTGCGCTTTTTTTCTTAAAATAGCAAGACGTGTTTCATAGTCGGGACACGAAATATCTGCAAGTAAGCCCCATTCAAATCTTGATTTTAATCTGTCTTCTAAGAATGGAATATCTCTTGGTGGCTTATCACTAGATATTACAATTTGTTTTTTATCACCATGTAAAGTATTAAAAGTATGGAAAAATTCTTCTTGAACTCTTTCTTTACCAGCAATAAATTGAATATCATCAATTAATAAAACATCAACATTTCTATATTTATTTCTAAATATTTCGTTTTTATTATCTTTAATTGCGTTTATTAATTGATTTGTGAATTTTTCTGAAGTTACATATAATACATTGGAATTACGATTATCTTCCAAAACACGATTTCCAATTGCATGCATTAAATGAGTTTTTCCTAATCCAACTCCACCATATAAAAATAGCGGATTATAAGAATTACCTGGTGAATTAGCAACTGCTAAAGATGCAGCATTTGCAAACCTATTATTATTTCCAACAACAAAAGTTTCAAATGTGTATTTAGGATCTAAACTTGAATGATTTGATTCTAGTTCAACATCAGACACATTTGGCTTTTTATCAGAAATGATTTCCACATTTTCTTCTTCTTCTGAGGATAAATCTACAACAGAAAAAGTCCAATTTTTATTTGTAATATAGCTTAAAGTATTTAAAATTAACATATTAAATTTATTTTCAATCATATCTTTTTGAAATTCAGATACAGCTGTAAAAACAATATGATCATTACTAATAGACTGAATGCCAAGTGTTTGAATCCAAGTATTATAAGATATTTTTGTTACTTCGTCTTTTAACAATTCTTTGGCTTTTTCTAATAGTTCGTCTTTGTTAATATTCATTTCTTTCATCCTTTCAGAAGTAATAATTTATATGAAAAAACTCGTCAAAAAATATGGATTTTCACTAGAATTTCATGCTTTGAAATGCAAAAATCCCTATATTTTGATGACTTATCCACAATTTAATTCACAACTATATTTAAGTTTATATATCAAAATTTTACAAAAAGCAATAGAAAAATTAAAAAATTTTAAAAAAGTTTAAAATTGCTTGACAATTACCCATAAAATAAGGTATAATCGATTTACTTGTTGATTTAATTGTTTTTAAACAATTATTTTAATGTAAAATTAGAGAATAATCTACGGATGTAATAGTTTTATTACAATTATTGCATAGTTAGATTTATAAAAAAAGTAAATTTAGGAGGTGCTAAAATGAAAAGAACATTTCAACCTAAAAAAAGACAAGCAAAAAAAGAACACGGATTTATGAAAAGAATGAAAACTAGATCAGGAAGAAACGTGCTAAAAGCAAGAAGAGCAAAAGGAAGAAAAAAATTAAGTGCTTAGTTAAAAGGTTAAATAATGCCTTTTAAAAAATGTAATATTGTATAAAATTTTTTTATAATTTTATACAATATTATTTATAGCATTTTAAAAATTAGCTTATTTTTTCATTTTGTTCTTAAAAATTGATTGGAGAGAAAAATGAAAAAAACAAAAATGTTAAAGAAAAATTATGAATTTAGAAGAGTTTTAACAAAAGGAAAATACTTTTCTGGTAAATTTATAGAATGTTTTGTTTTAAATAATAATACTAAATCTAATTATTTAGGACTAGCTATAAGTACAAAAGTAGGAAAAGCAGTTACGAGAAATCATCTAAAAAGATTAATAAGAGAAAACTACAAAAATATTGAAATGTCAATAAAAGATGGATATAGTTTAGTTTTTTTATTTAAGAAAAAAGCAGATGCAAAAGAAGCTAATTTTTATAATATTAGGGAAGATATAAATACAATAATAAATAAATCTCAATTAAATAGGGAAAATATATGAAAAAAATTTTTATTAGATTAATAGAATTTTATCAAAAACATATATCTCCATGGTTAGGCTCAAAAAATATAAAATGCAAATATTACCCAACTTGCTCAGAATATACAAAACAAGCTATAGAAAAGTATGGAGTTTTAAAAGGAGGAGCAAAGGGGATGTGGAGAATATTAAGGTGTAATCCATTTTCAAAAGGTGGATATGATCCTGTAAAATAATTATCAAAAGATTAAAAGTGGAGGTAAAAAATGTTTGATTTTTTTGCATATACATTTGGATATGTATTAAATTTTATCTATAATATAATTAATAATTATGGTTTTGCAATTATATTATTTACAATTTTTGTGAAATTATTACTATTGCCAATTTCAATAAAACAACAAAGAACCATGAAGAAAAGTGCTCAAATGCAAGAACAAGTAAAGGCACTACAATTTAAATATAAAAATGATCCGCAAAAAATGAATCAAGAAATGATGAGTTTATACAAAGCTGAGAATTATAGTCCATTTAGCGGATGCCTAAGTGCAATAGCACAAATTATATTATTATTATCAGTATTTTACTTGGTTAGAAGTCCTTTAACTTTCATGAAACAAGTACCAAAAGAAACAATTGATACATATATACAACAAATGAAAGAAGAAGGAAAAATACAAAATAGTGCATATCCAGAAATTGATATAATAAGAGAAAAAGGCCAAGAAGATGAACAAGTTAAAATAAATATGGAATTTTTAGGCTTAGATTTAAGTCAAATACCAAATCAAAATATGCAAGACTATAGAGTTTATATAATACCTGTTTTATACATTATTTCTTCAGTTATATCAATGAAAATCACTACAGCAATGCAAAAACAACAAAATACTAAGAAAAAAGAAGCTGTAATTGATGTTACAGAGAAAAAAGAGGGAGAAGAAGGCGAAGAAAACAAACAAGTAGAGAAAGAAGAAGAAACACCAGATATTTCAATGCAAACAAACAAAACAATGTCTTGGTTAATTCCAATAATGGCTATATCAATCGCATTTGTAGCTCCTTTAGGACTTGCTTTATATTGGTTAGTAAATAATGTTTTGATGATAGTTGAAAGAATTGCATTAAATAAATTTTTAAAAGATGAAGAATAATTATTAAAGACCAGTTTTTAAAAGCTGGTCTAAAATATAATTAAGAGAGGAATGTGATTAAAATGGCAAAGAGCATTATTTCAGAAGGAAGAACTACAACAGAGGCTATAGAAAAAGGTTTAAAAGAATTAAATGTTAGTAAAAATATGGTAGATATTAAATATATACAAGAAGAAAAAAGAAGTTTCTTTAGTATATTAGCGCCAAGAGTTGTAAAAGTTGAACTAACTGTAAAAGAAGGAGTTACAGAAACTTCAAAAAATAATGAGAAACAAGAAGAACCAAGAGAGCATAAAAGAACAGCAAAAAAAGAAATCATACTTTCTGAAGAAGAACAAGAAAAAGCAAAAAGGAATGTCGAAGAATTTTTGAAAGACTTTGTAAAACAATTACCTGAAGGAACAAGTTATGAAATAAATAAAGAACAATCTGGTGTAAATGTTACAATTAAAAATTCTGATTTAGGTTATTTAATTGGGTATAGAGGAGAAACACTTTATGCTATGCAAACAATACTATCTGCAATTGCTGGTAAAGGAATAGAACAAAAAGTAAGAGTTATATTAGACATAGAAGGATATAAAGCAAAGAGAGAAAAGACATTAGAAGATTTAGCAGAAAAAGTTGCAAAAACAGTAATTAAAACCAGAAAATCAGTTACATTAGAACCAATGCAAGCTTATGAAAGAAAAATAATTCATAGCAAATTACAATCAAATAATAAGGTTGAAACTTACAGCGTAGGGGAAGAGCCAAGAAGAAGAATTGTAATTGCTTTAAAAAAATAATTTAATAAAATAATTTTATATAAGAAAATGGAGGTCAAAGGTCCATGTTGCTTAGCTTTTTAAGTATTCATCCTTTTTCC
>CAMPBS010000038.1 GCA_946639585.1 uncultured Clostridium sp.
GGCCATGGTTCTTCTAGCCATCTCCATTTATTGCATGGATAGTTTATTGTTAAAGGTCCATACATTTTTTGATATCTATCTTTTAATTCTTTACATTCTTTGCAATATCTATTGTGAAGGCAAAGTGCTCTTTCATCATCTTTATGAGTGTCTAGATAAAGCGCTAATTCTGTTATTGCAAATTCTAGGCCTTTTATTTCATCAGCCATTTTTCTTCTCATGTCACATCCGCCTCTATCCATATCTTCGTCCATAGGCATATTTGCTGACATATTTGCATTCATGTTGACTGGCATGTTGCCTGTTACATAAGTTCTTCCATCGTCTTTTGCTTCACAATTACAACTTCTATACATAGCCATTATCCATTACACCCCTCTCCTACTTTATTCGTTGACTCTAAATATTTTATCATTTCCATAGATTGACCTGGACAATATGGGCTAACTAGTTCTGGGAATATTGTTCCCATTTTTAAGCCAACTTGTGGTTTAAATGTTTTATCCATAAATTGATATGGTACATAGCTTTGAGCTAACATTGGGTCATCTGGAAATACACTTTTATATTCATCATCAAATCCGCAATTACAATTTTCATTGTACATGTCATTGTATATGCCGACATTTTGGCAACTTGTTTCTAAAAAGTCACATTTGTCATCTTCATCATGATTGTTGTTCATACAATAACATTTTTGGTATCTTCCAAACATAATTCTTCCTCCTTTAAATGATTTAATATATTGTATGAAAACATAAGAAAAATGGTGAAGCTTTTTAGGGTATTCTAAAAAGCTTCCAGAAAATTTTATAAAATCAAAAAAATGGCAAGCATTGCTTGTCATTTTTTTAATTACTATATTCTAAGCATTCCAGCAAATGTTTTATTATCTTCAACACTTGATAATACTTTAGCTCCTCCAGAGATTACTACGATATCTCCTGATTCTACTAATTCATCTGCTTTAATTCTTTCAATTCCTTTTTTGATTGTTTCTTCTATTGATGATGTTCCTTCAACTAAGATTGGGCAAACATTTACAGAAGCTGCTAATTGGTTGAATGTTTTTTCATCATCTGTTATAGCAAATATTGGGCATTGGCAAGGGAATCCTGCTAATTTTCTTATTGAATCTCCTGTTTTTGTGTATGCAACTATTCCTGCTGCATTCATATTTTGAGCTGTTGCTATTGTTGTGTAAGCAATGTGTGATTCTAAATCGCTAAAGTCAAATGTTTTTGCATATCTGTTGAATCTGCTCCAGTAATTTGTATCAGCTTCAATTGCTTTTGATATTTTAGACATAGCTTCAACGCATTCTACTGGATATTTACCCATAGCACATTCTCCAGAAAGCATTATTGCACCTGTTTTGTCGTAAACAGCGTTTGCAACGTCACTTACTTCTGCTCTTGTTGGTCTTGGGTTTGATGTCATTGATTCTAACATTTGTGTAGCTGTTATAACTGGTTTACCAACTTGGTTACATCTTTTTATAAATCTTTTTTGTACGATTGGAACTTGTTCCATTGGTATTTCAACACCCATGTCTCCACGTGCTACCATGATTCCGTCTGATAATGCTAAGATTTCTTCGAAGTTATCTATACCTTCTTGGTTTTCTATTTTAGAGATGATTTTAACTCTTTCTCCACCATTTTCATCTAATAATGTTCTTAGAGCTATAACGTCAGCTGCTTTTCTTACGAAAGATGCGGCAATATAGTCAAATCCTCTTTTAATTCCTTCTGTGATATCATCAATATCTTTTTGTGTTAAAGCTGGTAAATCAACTTTTACACCTGGTACGTTCATTGTTTTTCTGCTTCCTAATTTAGCTGTATTTAAAGCTTTACATACAATGTCTTTTCCTTTTATTTCAACTATTTCAAATTCTAAAGCACCATCATCTACAAGTAATGTTCCACCAACTGAAACATCTTTGTATAATTCTTTGTAGCTGATAGATGTTTTTGTATTATTTCCTACTATATCTTCATTAACAAATGTAAATTCTTGTCCTTCTTCAATTGTTACTTTTTCATTTCCTGTTTCTAATACACCTGTTCTGATTTCTGGACCTTTTGTATCTAATAATAATGCAACTGGTCTGTTTAATTTTTTTCTAACATTTTTGATATTTTCGATCTTTTGTCCATTTTCTTCATAACCACCATGTGAGAAATTAATTCTTGTTACGTTTAATCCTGCTTTAAATAATTTTTCTAGCATTTCTGGATTTTCACTTGCTGGTCCGATTGTTCCAACGATTTTTGTTTTTCTTAATACTTTTTTCATTTTAAACTTCCTCCCTTTTTCAAACAAGTATTATTATATCACATATTTACAGGAAAATACAAGGTATTTGTGGAAAAAACTAAAAAAATTTGAGCAATCTGGGGACACTTCCCAAAATTGCTCACCTCTTCCTTTTCTTCTGGTTTTAATATCCCGGTTTTTCTAATAGTTTAAACATATTTGTTTTATATTTTTCTACACCTGGTTGGTTAAATGGATTTACTCCTAAAACTTCACCAGACATTGCACATGATAATTCAAAGAAGTAAATTAGTTCTCCTATGCATTCTTCATTTAATCTGTCTAATTCTATTAATATATTTGGAACATCTCCTTCTGTATGAGCTTTTATTGTTCCTTCCATAGCTTTTTTGTTGACAAAGTCTAAGTCTTTACCTACTAGATAGTTTAATCCGTCTAAGTTGTCTTCATCTGTGTTTATTGCTATTTCAGCATCAGTGTTTTTAACACATATTACTGTTTCAAACAGATTTCTTCTTCCTTCTTGTATATATTGCCCCATTGAGTGTAAATCTGTTGTTAAATCAACTCCAGCAGGGAATATTCCTTTTCCTTGTTTTCCTTCACTCTCACCATAAAGTTGCTTCCACCATTCAGTGAAATAGTGTAGCTTAGGCTCATAATTTGCAAAAATTTCAATATTTTTGTCTCTTTGGTATAAGATATTTCTAATAACAGCATATTTGTAGCAATCATTGTATTTTAGATTTGCATCATTGTATCTTTCTTGAGCTGTTCTAGCGCCATCCATTAGCTTGTCTATATCTATTCCTGCTGTAGCAATTGGAAGTAATCCAACAGCTGTAAGAACAGAATATCTTCCACCTACATTGTCAGGAATTACAAATTTTTCATAACCTTCATTGTCAGCAAGAGTTTTTAATGCTCCTTTTTCTTTGTCTGTTGTTACATAAATTCTACTTCTTGCTTCTTCTATACCATATTTATTTTCAAGAATTTCTCTAAATATTCTAAACGCAATCCCTGGCTCTGTTGTAGTTCCAGATTTTGAAATAACATTAACAGAAAAATCTTTGTCTCCAATATAATTTATTAGATCGTTTATATAATTTGGACTTAAATTGTTTCCTGCATATAGTATTTGAGGGAATTTTCTTTCTTTATCTGAAAGCATATTATAAAATGTATTTGTAAGACTCTCTATAACAGCTCTTGCTCCTAAATAAGATCCACCAATTCCGATTACAACTAAGATATCTGATTCTTTCTTGATTTTTTTAGCTGCTTTCTTTATTCTTGCAAATTCCTTTTTATCATAATTAGTTGGTAGCTCTAGCCATCCAACAAAATCTGTTTCATCTTCTGTTCTCTTATGCATATTTTTGTGAATAAGCTCAACTTTCTTCTTATACTCAAGTATTTCTTTCTCAGTAATACCAGTATATTCAAAGTTTATTTTCAAATTTTTCATTTTAATGACCTCTTTTCTTGTGTTATTATAATGTGATTATATATGAAGTATTTGGCAAATGCAAGTTTTTTTTATAAAAACTAAGATATATTATTTTTAC
>CAMPBS010000039.1 GCA_946639585.1 uncultured Clostridium sp.
ATTCCTTGAGTATCATCTTTGATTTCCTCAAAAGATTTTATATAACCTTCGTCAAATAAAATTTGAGCAATTCCTAATTTCATTTTTGATGAAGGAATATCTACTGTTTTATGTTTAGAACTATTTGCATTTCTAATTCTTGTTAACATATCTGCTATTGGATCTGTAATGTTCATTTAATTACTTACCTCCTTCTTTAATTTTATTCTATTTATTACCATGATGCTTTCTTTACTCCAGGGATTTCTCCTTTATGAGCTAGTTCTCTAAAGCATACACGGCAAATTCCATATTTTCTTATATAAGCATGTGGTCTACCACATATTTTACATCTGTTATATTCTCTTGTTGAGAATTTTTGTGGTCTGGCTTGCTTTACTTTCATTGATTTTTTAGCCATAATTTACTCCTTTCCCTACTTATATGTAATTAGTTACTGAATGGCATTCCTAATTCAGCTAATAATTCTTTAGCTTCTTCGTCTGTATTTGCTGTTGTAACGAAGATTATATCCATACCTCTTAATTTATCAATTTTATCATATTCGATTTCTGGGAATATTAATTGTTCTTTTATACCCATAGAGTAGTTTCCTCTACCATCAAATGAGTTAGCTGAAACACCTCTGAAATCTCTTACTCTTGGAAGAGCAACATTGAATAATTTGTATACAAAGTCATACATTTTATCTTTTCTTAATGTTACTTTGCAACCAATGTTTACACCTTCTCTTAATTTAAATGCAGCAATTGATTTTTTTGCTTTTGTTACTACTGGCTTTTGACCTGTAATTTGCATTAAATCGTTCATTGCATTTTCTAATGATTTAGGATTTTCTTTTACATCTCCTAATCCTATGTTTATAACAACTTTGTCAAGTTTTGGAACTTGCATAACTGATTTATAATTGAATTTTTTCATTAATGCTGGGATTACTTCTTTTTCATATTGTTCTCTTAATTTTTCCATTATTTACTAATCCTCCTTTCTAATTTTTATTTTAATGTAGCACCGCATTTTTTGCAAACACGAACTTTTCCATCTTTTTCTTCTTTATATCCAACTTTTGTTGTTTTACCACATTTTGGGCATACAACATTTACTTTTGAAATTGGCATACTGCATTCTACAGAAATTATTCCGCCTTCTTCACCTTGTTTTCTTGGTTTAACATGTTTTTTTCTAACATTTGCACCTTTAACAATAACTTTAGATGATTTTGGAATTACTTCTAGAACTTCACCAGTTTTTCCTTTATCATTTCCAGATAAAACTTGTACTGTATCACCTTTTTTAATTCTCATTTAAGGTCTTCCTCCTTCTTTTTAATACTATAGAACTTCTGGAGCTAATGATAATATTTTCATATAATCTTTTTCTCTTAGCTCTCTAGCAACTGGCCCAAAGATACGTGTTCCTTTTGGAGTTCCGTCTTCTTTGATTATAACAGCTGCGTTTTCATCAAATTTTATATAAGAACCATCGGCTCTTCTTAATCCTCTTTTTGATCTTACTATAACTGCTTTAACTACGTCACCTTTTTTTACAACTCCACCTGGTGTTGCATTTTTAACTGAAGCAACTATTACATCTCCTATATTAGATGTTTTTCTGTAAGATCCGCCTAAACATCTGATGCACATAATTTCTTTTGCACCTGTGTTGTCAGCTACTTTCAATATTGATTGTTGTTGAATCATTTCTAGTTACTCCTTTCTTATTTTATTACTGCTTTTTCTACAATTTCCACTACTCTCCATCTCTTGTCTTTTGATAGTGGTCTTGTTTCCATAACTTTAACTTTGTCTCCAACTTTGCAAGCATTTTCTTCATCATGAGCTTTTAATTTATAAGTTCTTTTAACTGTTTTTTGATATACTTTATGACTTACACTTGTTTCTACAGCTACAACTACAGTTTTATCCATTTTATCTGATACAACTGTACCTATCATAACTTTACGAAGATTTCTTTCTTCCATTTAAAAGTCTCTCCTTTCTTATTTCTTAGCTTCTGCTATTTTTCTTTCAGTCAATACTGTATTTATTTTAGCTATATCTTTTTTAACCTCTTTTATTTTCATAGGATTATCTAATCCGTTTGTAGCTAAACTAAATTTTAATTTGAATAATTCTGTTTTTAGTTCACCTAATTCTTTTTCTAGTTCTGGTGAAGACATTTCTCTTATTTTATTTATCTTCATCACTATCACCTACCTTTTCAGTTTCTCTTGCAACTATTTTTGTTTTATTAGGTAGTTTGTTCATTGCAAGCCTTAAAGCTTCTCTAGCAACCTCTTCTGGTACTCCAGCTATTTCAAACATTACTCTTCCTGGTTTTACAACTGCAACCCAGTATTCTGGAGCTCCTTTACCTTTACCCATACGAGTACCAATTGGTTTTGAAGTAATTGGTTTGTCTGGGAATATTTTAATCCAAACTTTTCCACCTCTTTTGATGTAACGAGTCATAGCAATACGGGCAGCTTCTATTTGGTTACCAGTAATTAAACCAGCTGTTACAGCTTGAATTCCATATTCTCCATCTGTAACTTTATTTCCTCTAGTTGCTTTTCCTCTCATTCTACCTTTTTGCATTTTTCTAAATTTTGATCTTTTTGGCATTAATGGCATTATTGCTCTCCTCCTTCCACTTTCTTAGTTGGAAGAACTTCACCTTTATATATCCAAACTTTAACACCGATTTTTCCATATGTTGTATCTGCTTCTGCAAATCCATAATCAATATCAGCTCTTAAAGTTTGTAATGGAATATTTCCTTCTTTATAGAATTCAGTTCTAGCCATATCTGCTCCACCTAATCTTCCAGATACTGCAGTTTTAATACCTAAAGCACCTGCTTTCATAGTTTTTTGCATACATTGTTTCATAGCTCTTCTGAATGAAATTCTTCTTTCTAATTGTCCAGCGATATTTTCTGCAACTAATTGTGCATCTGTATCTTGATTTTCAACCTCTACTATATTTAGGTTTACATCTTTATTGATTAATTTTTCAACTTCTTGTTTTAAGCTTTCAGCACCAGCTCCACCTTTTCCTATTACTATTCCAGGTTTTGCTGTGAATAAATTAACTTTTACCATTTTAGCTGTTCTTTCAATTTCAATTTTTGAAATTCCAGCTGCATATAATTTTTTCTTTAAAAATTTACGAATTTTTTGATCTTCAACTAAATAATCTGC
>CAMPBS010000040.1 GCA_946639585.1 uncultured Clostridium sp.
AAAGCTGAGGCAGAAAACTTTTAAAGTTTTCCACCCCAACTATTGACTTTCAGCCAATTTTTATTTTGCTAATTCTATTATATTATCCATAATTTCATTTGTTATTTTGTCCAATACTTCTTTATCTTTATTTCCTTTTAAATCACTATAATCTAATGGTTTTCCGTATGTAATTGTTACTTTTCTATTACCTTTTTCTCCACCTTTGATTCCACATGGTACTACTTTTGCTCCACTTCTTACCGCAAAAAAAGCAACTCCATCTTTTGCTTTGGCTCCCTTTTCAAGTCCATTTCTTGTACCTTCTGGAAATAGTGCAATACAACTTCCATCTTTTAATGTTTTTAAAGATTCTTTTAATGGTCCAACGTCTTTATCATTTCTTTTTACTGTTATAGCATTAAATGTCCAAATTAAAAATCTTAAAAATGTATTATCTTTAAGTTCTTCTTTAGCAATAAATCTCATATCTCTTTTGGCAGTTGCAACAATTAGAGGTGGGTCTAAATATGACCTGTGGTTTCCCGCAAATATAACTGCGCCTTCTTTTGGAATATTTTCTAGTCCTTTTATCTCTGCTCTATAATATATTTTGCACCAAATATAAATAGCTCCTCTAACTATAAATTTCACAATTCTTCTAAAAAAATTTTTCATTAACCTTCAAATCCTTTTTCTTTTATAATTTCTTCTATTTTTGCAACTACTTGTTCAATTGTTAAATTACTTGAATCTAAATAAATTGCATCTTCAGCTTGAACAAGAGGTGCAATTTCTCTTTCAGTTTCTAATTTATGTCTCTTTTTTATTTCTTCTAATACTTCTTCATAAGAAATATTTATACCTTTTTCAATATCTTGTTTATATCTTCTATTTGCTCTTTCTTCAACTGAAGCATCTAAATATATTTTGACGTTTGCATTTGGAAATACAACAGTTCCTATATCTCGACCTTCCATTATTACATTTCCAGTTTCTCCCATTTTTCTTTGTAATGGTGTTATTTTATTTCTCACACTAGCAACTGCTGCATATTTGGCAACACAACTATCAACTTTAGGAGTTCTAATTTCCTCTGATACATCTTCCCCATCTAAAAATACCACCAATTTTCCATTTTCTCTTTTCATGTCAATTGAAATATTTCCTAAAAGAGTATCTAATTTTTGCAATTCTGTTTCTTTAACTTCATTTTTTAATGCTTTTAAAGCAACACATCTATACATAGCTCCTGTATCTATATTTACCAATCCTAATTTTTCCGATACTAATTTTGTTACCGTTCCTTTACCGCTACCTGCTGGGCCATCTATTGCAACTACAAATGACATTTAATTTTCCTCCTTCTTTTCTGGTATGAACAAGCTTTTAGCAACTACTTCCAGTCTTTCAACATTCATTGCTGTAAGTTTTTCAATTTCTTTTTTTGCCTTGTCTTTAAATGTGTTTAGTCCATCTACAACATTAAATCCATAAACAATTTCAACTTCCATATACACATTTACGCCTTCTCCGAGATTATTGACTCTCATTTTTATAACTCTATGTATTGCGGGTGTATTTCCAGCTAAATAGTCTAAAATTTGTCTAAATACTGTATCAGATATTGTAAAATTCCCCAAATAGCTGAAAGTTGGTCTGATTATTGATTTTTCAGATATATATGGTTTTTGTCCTTTTCCTTTTGATTTAAAAATTTGTAATGGGTCTAATAAATATCCAGAAAATTGCTTTTTTATCTCAAATGTAGGAACAGGTATAACGTGTTTTCCTTCTGTAACTCTTATTTTTCTTGCTGTTTTCATTTCTTGTTCAGTAGCCACATCAGTTATATAGATTCTTTCTGAAATAGCTGGTAGTCCTAAATTTGCAGCAATTTTATCAACCATTCCATCTGATGTTCCGAGTAATAAAATGCTTTGTGGTTTATACTTTTTAAAAGCCTTTATTATTGATTGTTTTTCTTCATCTGAATAGAACAAAGCATGTTTTACTGTTTCAATTTTTGTTGGTGCTTTTTTTGCTGATTCGCCTGCTATAACTTGATTATTATATACTAAAAGTCCATCATCTATAATAAATTCAATATTTCTTTCGCTTGCAACCATTTGAGCTCTATAACTTTTGCCTGTTCCAGATGGTCCAACAAAAGAATATACTTTTATTTTATTTGGTTGAAATGGCATTTTTTCTTTTAAATCTTTTATTATTGTTTTATCTTTTGGGAATTTTTCCTTCAAATCTTTTAATAACATTTTTTTCACCTAATTTCTCTTCATATATTTTACTATAATTGAGATTTTTTTTCAATATTTTTAATAGAAATAAAAAAACAACATATAATTGTTTTGACAATTATATGTTGTTTTTATAATACTATCTATCTGCAAATAAAAATTTTATACACCATATTCCAGATATTCCAACTAATGTATAAACAATTCTACTTAATGCTGTCCCTATTCCAAATAAAGTATCAACTAAATTAAATCCAAATAACCCAATTAATCCCCAATTTAGTGCGCCAACAATAACAAGAATTAATGCAATTAAATCTATTGCTTTCATATTTTTCATTCCTTTCCAAAATTATATATATATTTATATTATATTTCCTTTTCTGAAAATTATACATTTTATTTTTAATATACTTTTTAAAAAAATTTCAAAAAAAGTGTTGACAAGTAGCCAAAAATAGTTTATACTTTATCTTGCGTTAAGCAATTGATGCTCCCTTAGCTCAGTTGGTCAGAGCAACCGGCTCATAACCGGTGGGTCCAAGGTTCGAATCCTTGAGGGAGCACCATTTCTATATGGGCAGTTGGGTGAGTGGCTAAAACCGCCAGACTGTAAATCTGGTCTCATTTGAGTTCCTTGGTTCGAATCCAAGACTGCCCACCAAAAAGCAAGTTATAAAACTTGCTTTTTATTTTTATTAAGATACAAAAAGAAGTTAGATTTTATCTAACTTCTTTAATTTTTAGTTATGTTCTTGACTCCCTTCTGGTAATGCATTAGGTACATCTAATCTTAATCTTATCTTTGAAACATATT
>CAMPBS010000041.1 GCA_946639585.1 uncultured Clostridium sp.
AGAAGATGCTGATATAAAGTCCTTATATGGAAGGGCTTGCATACTTCCTAAGGATGATTTTATAAAGCAATATGGAATTAATGAAAATGGATTAACTACAGAACAAGCACAAGAAAGATTAAAAAAATATGGATTAAATCAAATTAGTGGAACAAAACCAAAGAAATGGTATAACTATCTTTTAGAAAGTTTATTTACACCTTTTAATAGCATCTTGCTCCGGTATTGTTCTAATTTTATTTTACACTGATGTTTATCTTGCAGAAAAACCAAGCTATGCAAATATTATTGTAATATTAGTTTTAGTTACTGCAAGTACTTTGCTAGAATTTTTCGAAGAATTTCGTTCAAATAAAGCTGCAGAGAAATTAAAAGAATTAGTTGCAACAAACGCTACAGTATTAAGAGATGGAAAAAAAATACAAATCCCGATAAAAGAAGTAACTTTAGGAGATATAGTTCTGCTTTCTGCAGGCTCAATGATTCCAGCAGATTTAAGAGTTTTGCAATCAAAAGATGTTTATGTTGGTCAATCCTCTTTAACTGGAGAAGCTGAAAGTGTAAGAAAGCTTTCCTTTACTCAAGTTACTCTTGATGAAATAGATAATGTCTCAGACTTAGATACTATATGTTTTATGGGAACAAATGTAATTAGTGGATCTGCTAAATGTGCTGTTATAAAAACTGCTGATAGCACATATTTTGGAAAAGTTGCAAAAAATATAACAAATAATCAATCTAAATCAGCTTTTCAAAAAGGAATAGAAAATATTAGTAAATTGCTAATAAAGTTTATGTTTATTCTAACTCCTATAGTCTTTATATTAAATGCTTGGAAACATTCTCCAGTAACTGCTTTTACTTTTGCAGTTGCTATAGCAATTTGTATTACCCCTCTTCTTCTCCCTGTTATTTTATCTTCTAGTTTGTCAAAAGGTGCTGTAAAAATGTCAAAGAAAAAAACTATTGTAAAAAAACTTGATTCTATTCAAAGTTTTGGAGCGATGAATATTCTTTGTACAGATAAAACCCGGTACTTTAACAGAAGATAGAATTGTTTTAGAAAAATACCTAGATATACATGGAAATGAAGATTTAAGAATTTTAAAACATGCTTTTTTAAACTCATATTTTCAAACAGGATTAAGAGGAAATATTGATGAAGCTGTTGTAAAAAGAGCTTTAGAAAACAATATGGGTGAATACACAGAAAAGTATAAATTAATTGATGAAATTCCTTTTGATTTTTCTCGTAGACGTTTATCTGTTATTGTCACAGATGGAACCAAAAGACAAATGATAACAAAGGGTGCTGTTGAAGAAATTTTAGAACTTTGTACTTTGGTAGATTATAAAGGACAGGTTTCTCCTATTACTAATCAAATTAAAGATAATATTAAGCAAATTTCAAAAAAGCTTAATAAAGATGGCTTAAGAGTAATTGCTGTTTGCCAAAAAAATAATGTAAGGCAAGATTCAACTATTTTTGATGTTGATGATGAAAAAGAGATGGTTCTTTTAGGTTTTATTGGCTTCTTAGACCCTCCAAAAGAATCTGCAAAATCAGCCATTGAAAAATTAAATAAAGCTGGAATTCGTGTAGTTGTATTAACAGGTGATAATGAAGATGTAACTCGATGTATTTGTGAAAGAGTAAATATAAATTCAAAAGATATCGTAGCAGGAAGTGAACTTGATAAACTTTCAGATAGTGGAGTTTTTAGACTTTTAAGACATACCAATATTTTTGTAAAACTATCTCCTATTCAAAAAGTTAGAATTGTAAGGCTTTTAAAAGAAGCTGGAAATGTTGTTGGATATATGGGTGATGGAATAAATGATGCTCCTTCACTTACACATGCAGATGTTGGAGTTTCAGTTGATACAGCTGTAGATATTGCAAAAGAATCTGCAGATATTATTCTTTTAGAAAAAGATTTACATGTTTTATTAGATGGGGTTCGAGAAGGTAGAAAAACTTTTGGTAATTTGATGAAATATATTAAAATGGCAACAAGTTTTAATTTTGGAGAAGTTATGTCTGTAATTATTGCAAGTGTGCTTCTACCATTTTTACCAGAAACACCAATACAATTATTAGTTGAAGGCTTGCTATATGATTTCGGACAACTAACTCTACCTTTTGATAATGTAGATGAAGAATATTTAAAAAAACCGAGAAGATTTGATATTAAGAGTTTAAAGCATTTTATGCTAATTATGGGACCACTAAGTTCTGCCTTTGACTTACTTGTGTTTGCTTTTCTCTGGTTTGTATTTAAAATACGAGAAGTCGCAATCTTCCAAACTGTTTGGTTTACTTACAGTATTGTGTCAAACTTACTCGGAATGCATATTATAAGAACAGCAAAGATTCCTTTTGTGCAAAGTAATGCACATAAATTTGTATACTTTTCTTCTATTCTACTTAGTATAATAGGAATACTTGTACCTTTTACTTGGATTGGTCAAATAATTGGCTTAGTTCCTATCCCTATCTATCTAATGAGTATTATTCTAGGTGTTCCAATTTTATACTGCTTTGTTGCTCTATTTGTAAAGAAAATATATGAAAAAAAATTTGGAGAATGGATTTAACCCATTCTCTTTTGTCTTTTTAAGGACCGTCCCTAAAAAGA